>JBDTBD010000096.1:0-7998 GCA_039924285.1 Terrimesophilobacter sp.
TCGCCTTCTTCTCGTTGAACTTGAGCACGTCGGAACCCTTGAGCTTGTTCGTCCAACCGTCGATGACCGGCGAAGTGAAATCAGACGCCGGGGTGCGGGTGTCCTGGAAGATCACCTTGGTGATCTCCGGGCGGTTGATGGCCATCGACAGTGCGTGACGACGAAGGATTCCCTCTTGACCACTGAAGTGAGCAAGACGGTCCGGGATGGTGAAGGACTGGAAAATCGCCGCCGGCTGGTTCACGGCACGGTCGCCGAGGTCCTTCTGGTAGGTGCCGAACGCACTGTCCGGAATCGCATCCAGCACGTCCAGGTTGTTCGCCAGAAGGTCGGAGTATGCGGCGCCCTGGTTCGCGTAGAACGTGAACGTGAGGCCGCCGTTCTGCGCCTTGCGCCCGCCGTCATAGGCCGGGTTGATCTTGAGGTCGAGCTTCACGTTGTGCTGCCACGCCGTCGGGCTGGCAAACATGTACGGGCCGTTGCCGATCGGGTTTTGGCCGAACGCCTTCAGGTCTTTCCACGCGGACTCGGGCAGCGGGAAGAACGCCGAGTAACCAAGACGCAGCGGGAAGTCCGCGAGCGCCGAGGTCAACGTCACGGTGAACGTGGTGTCGTCGACGACCTTCAGTCCGGTGAGGTCGGTGTCCGCGTCGTAGCTGAAGCCTTCGATGTCCTCGAAGAAATAGCTGGACAGTTGGGCGTTGCTCGCCAGTGCGCCGTACTTCCACGCCTTGACGAAGCTCTCTGCCGTGACGGGCTCGTCGTTGGTGAACTTTTGCCCCGGCTTGATCTTGATCGTGTACGTGGTGTTGTCTTTGGTCGTGATCGACTCGGCAACATCGTTGTGCGGAGCACCCTTTTCGTCGTAGTAGACGAGTCCCGCGAACATCGCGTTGAGAATCTTCCCGCCACCGGTCTCGTTCGTGTTGGTCGGGATTAGCGGGTTCTGCGGCTCGGATCCGTTAGTCGTGATGACGGCAGTGGACGACGCAGAATCTGATGCCTTCGGGGTGGACGCCGAGGGCCCGCATCCCGTCAGTATCATCGCAGTCGCGAGGCCGATGCCTGCGGCCGCTAAGGCGGTCCGATTGTATTTCAATTTTCCTCCTGTGCAATGGCGTGACGGCACGAACGCTTTTGGCATCCGGCCGTGTGTATTAATGAACCCTAAACACACAGGCTCCCCACAGCCAGAATGGTATGGGAAAACGGTACCCAGTTGTGATGAACACGCCAGAAGTTGGAGCATTTCTACGTTTCCTTGCGCCGATTCCACTCATGACGCACGTTCCCGTTGTGCTGTGGTTCTCTCGTATCCGGTCTGGCAGCCGCCAAAGTGCGCGGTAGAGGCGAATCTGGTCCGTTGCTGCACCGAGAGTACGATCAAGGCGTGCCGCCCGAGCCATTGCCCGAACCGACTGGATCCTCGGTGTCACCGCGCCGCATCCGACTTGAGATCCTGCTGGTGCTTGGTCTGTCCCTTGGCGCCTCGGCGGTGTATTCGGTCGTCGCCATCGCCAACCGGCTCACGCGGCAAACGCCGTTGTCGTCGCAGACCGCCACGCTCAACAACTCGCTCAGCGACCGGCCTGTGTTCGACCTGGTGTACCAGCTTTTGTCGATATTCTTCGACCTGGTTCCCGTCGCCTTGGCCGCGTTTCTGCTGTGGCGGATGACCCGGCCGCACCTGGAAAGGCTCGGTATCGACCGCACCCGGCCGTGGCGCGATTTGCTCACCGGCCTGGCCCTCGCCGCGGTGATCGGCGTGCCCGGGCTCGCGCTGTATCTGGCCGGGCACGCCATCGGGATCACCGTGCGCGTGCAGCCGAACGCGTTGGACACCTACTGGTGGACGATTCCAGTGCTGCTGCTGTCTGCGGCGCGCTCCGGCGTGGTGGAAGAGGTGCTCGTCGTCGGGTACCTGTTCGCACGGCTGAACGATCTCGGCTGGGGCAGGTGGCAGATCATCCTCACCAGTGCGCTGCTGCGCGGCTCATACCACCTCTATCAGGGCTTCGGATCTTTCGCCGGCAACGTCGCCATGGGCGGGCTGTTCGGTTGGCTGTACACCAGGTACGGGCGCGTGCTGCCACTGGTGATCGCCCACTTCCTGCTGGATGCGGTGTCGTTCGTCGGCTACCAGTGGGCAGTATCCGCGCTGCCGTCCCTCTTCGCCTGACCCGAACCCGTTTCAAGGAGAAACTGACATCCGCGTGCCTACCCACCGCGCAATCCGGGGCCTGAGAACAGAAACTCCGTGAAACGGGACCCCTGACGGACTACTCGAAGGCCTCCGGTGGCGGACACGCGCAAACCAGGTGACGGTCGCCGTACGCGTTATCAATGCGGCGAACCGGTGGCCAGTACTTTCCCGCCAGCAGCGAGCGCACCGGGTAAGCGGCGGACTCCCGACTGTACGAATGCTGCCACTCCCCCTCGATGAGGCACCGCGCGGTGTGCGGCGCCCCCTGCAACGGGTTGTCGTCAGCGGGCCACTGTCCGGCGGCCACAGCGTCGGCCTCGGCCTTGATCGAGATCATGGCATCGACGAACCGGTCAAGCTCGGCGAGATCTTCACTTTCGGTCGGTTCGACCATGAGTGTGCCGGCGACGGGGAAACTCATCGTTGGGGCATGGAAGCCATAGTCGATCAGTCGCTTGGCCACATCGTCTACGCTGATCCCGGTCGCCTGCGTCAGCGGACGCAGGTCCACGATGCACTCGTGGGCGACCAGACCGTTCTTGCCCACGTACAGCACCGGGTAGCTGTCTCGCAGCCGCCGGGCGATGTAATTCGCCGCCAGCACCGCGGCTCCGGTGGCCTGCTTCAGTCCTTCGGCACCCATCATCCTGATGTACGCCCAGCTGATCGGAAGAATCCCAGGGCTGCCGAACGGCGCAGCCGCGATCGCACGAGCCGAGCCCGGCGCTCGCTGATCCAACGGATGCCCCGGCAGATACGGCGCCAGATGTGCCTTGGCCGCGACCGGCCCGATACCCGGGCCGCCACCACCGTGTGGGATGCAGAACGTCTTGTGCAGATTCAGGTGTGAGACGTCCCCGCCGAAGTCCCCGAACCGGGCGAAACCGAGCAGCGCGTTGAGGTTGGCACCGTCGATGTAGACCTGCCCACCGGCCGCATGCACTTCGCGGCATATCTCGGCAACGTCCTGCTCGTAGACCCCGTGGGTCGACGGGTAGGTGATCATCAGTGCCGCAAGCGTGTTGTAATGCTCCGCAATTTTCGCCTGCAGGTCGTCGAGGTCCACGTTGCCATGCTCATCGCAGGCCACCACCACCACCGTGAGACCGGCGAGTACCGCCGACGCGGCGTTGGTGCCGTGTGCACTCGAGGGGATGAGACAGACACGACGTGTGTCGTCGCCGTTGGCGTGATGGTAGGCGCGGATCGCAAGCAGCCCGGAGAGTTCACCCTGGCTACCCGCGTTGGGTTGCAGGCTGACCGCGTCATACCCGGTGACCTCCGCCAGCCACGTTTCGAGCTGGCCGATCATGCGGAGGTACCCCTCGACATCCGCTTTCGGCGCGAACGGGTGGATGTTGGCGAATTCCGGCCAGCTCACGGCCTCCATCTCGGCGGCGGCGTTGAGCTTCATGGTGCACGACCCCAGCGGGATCATGCCACGGTCCAGGGCGTAGTCCTTGTCCGCGAGATATTTGAGATAGCGCATCATCGCGGTCTCGGAGTGGTGCGTGTGGAACACCGGATGCGTGAGATACACGCTCGTGCGCAGCAGCCCACCCGGGATCCAGCCTTCGATGTCGGTGCGGGCCACCGTTTCCCCGCTGAGCAGTCCCTGCTCGGCGCCGAGCACGCGGGCGATCGCGCGCAAGTCGTCGTCATCGATCGTCTCGTCGACGGACAGCTGCACCGTCTTTTGGTCCACCTTGCGGATCAAGAAGCCCGCCTCGTAGGCATCCTTGACCAAGGCGTCGGCGCTGCGGTCGGTCTGCAGCGTGAGTGTGTCGAAGTAGTTGCCGTTCACCACGGTGTGGCCGCCGGCAGTCGCCGCCTCGGCGAGGAGCCTGGTGCGCCTGGTGACAGTTTCGGCAATGCTGCGGAGCCCATCGGGACCGTGGTAGACGGCGTACATGCCAGACATGACGGCCAGCAGCACCTGCGCGGTGCAGATGTTGCTGGTTGCCTTTTCGCGGCGGATGTGTTGCTCGCGCACCTGAAGCGCCAAGCGGTATGCGGTGTGCCCGTCGGCATCCTTGGACACGCCGACCAGCCGGCCGGGCAACTGGCGTTCCAGCGCCTTTCGCACCGCCATGTAGCCCGCGTGCGGGCCGCCGAAGCCCATGGGAACGCCGAATCGCTGCGTGGTGCCGACCGCGACATCGGCGCCGAGTTCACCGGGCGAGGCCAGCAGGGTGAGGGAGAGCAGGTCGGCGGCCACGATCACGAGCGCGCCGGCCGCATGGGCGGCCTTGATGGCGTTCCTCGGGTCCCACACTCGTCCGGACGCGCCCGGATACTGCACGAAGACACCGAAACAGCCCTCGGGCAGTGTCGCGTCGGGGCGGAAGGTCGATTCGACCAGATTGATTGCCAGAGCTTCGGCCCGGGTCGCGAGCACCGCCTTGGTCTGCGGCAGGGTGTCGGCGTCGACGACGAAGACATTGGCGGCGGACTTCGAGGCGCGCCTGGCCAGCAGCATACCTTCGACCACCGCAGTGCTCTCGTCGAGCATGGAGGCGTTCGCGGTGTCGAGACCGGTGAGGTCAGCAACCATGGTCTGGAAATTGATCAGCGCCTCCAGCCGGCCCTGCGAAATTTCTGGCTGGTACGGGGTATACGCGGTGTACCAGCTCGGGTTCTCCAGAACGTTGCGTTTGATCACCGCCGGCGTGATGGTGCCGTAGTAGCCCAAGCCGATCATCGACCGGTTCACCCGGTTCTGTACCGCGAACCCGCGCAGCTCGGCGAGCGTGTCCCGCTCACTGGCCGCCGGCGGCAGACTGCTCGCCGGCGCGTCAGCCGGGCGTTGCGCAATCGTGTCGGGCAGCGCTGCCGCGACCAGTTGCTCGACACTGCGGTAGCCGAGCAGGTCAAGCATCGTCCGTTGCGCCGGCGCATCCGTTCCGATGTGGCGATCCGTGAACGAATGCGGCACGGCGATGACGGAGTCGGCCATCACTCTCCTACCAGGGCGCGATAGCCGTCGTGGGTGAGAAAGGTCGGACCGGTCAGATCGGCCGGTCGGGACGCGGTGATCTTAACCAGCCAACCGGCACCGAACGGGTCGGTGTTGATCAGCTCCGGAGCTGCGCTGACTGCGTCGTTGATTTCGATGACGGTGCCCGCCACCGGGGAGAAGAGTTCGCCGACCGACTTTGTCGACTCGATCTCGCCGATGGCCTGGCCGGCATTCACGATCGCGCCGACGGCGGGAAGGTCGACGAACACGACGTCGCCGAGCTTCTGCGCCGCATAGTCGGTGATCCCCACTGTCGCGGTGTCACCGTCGATGAGGAGCCACTCGTGTTCCGGGGTGTATTTGAGATGCGTTTGGTCAGTCATCACTTGGTCTTTCTTGTGTAGAAGGGAAGGGGAACAATCTGTGCTGGGACCCGAGTTCCGCGCACGTCAAGCCACAGAGCGGTTCCGGGCGTGTTGAGCGTGGGGTCGACGTAAGCCATCGCGATCGGATGTCCGAGCGTCGGCGAGAGGGCGCCGCTCGTGATGCTGCCGACTTCGTGGGCGTCGGTCTCCGCCCCATCGAACACGGCGTACCCGGCGCGACCGGCTCGTTTGCCCTCCGCGGACAGGCCGACCAGCACCCGTGCATCCGCTGCCGGTCCGAATTCGACAGCGGCACGACCGACGAAGTCGCCCGCCTTGTGCAACGCGACGACGCGGCCGAGCCCGGCCTGAACGGGGAAGGTGTCCAGCCCAAGTTCGTGACCGTACAGCGGCATCCCGGCTTCCAGCCTCAGGGTGTCCCGGCTGGCAAGCCCCGCGGGGACGAGGTCGCTGCCACCCGCCACGGTGATGGCATGCCAGAGGCTCTGCGCGGCATCAGCCCGAACATACAGCTCGAAGCCGTCCTCGCCCGTGTAGCCGGTGCGAGCCACCAGCAGCGGCAGGTCCTCGAATAACGCGTCAGCGCTGCGGTAGTACTTGAGCTCGGCCAGCGGCAGCCCCACCTGGGTAATGCCCTCCGTCGCCTCGAGGACCGCGCGCGCCTTCGGCCCCTGCACGGCGATCAACGCGTAATCGTCACTGCTGTCGGTGACAGTGGCGTCGAAGCCGGCGGCGCGTTCCGACAGTGCCGCCGCCGCGACGAGGCGGTTGCCCGCATTGGCGACAACGAGAAAGGACTGTTCCTCCAGCCGATAGACGACCACATCGTCGATAATCCCGCCGGCCTCGGTGAGGAGCAGGCTGTACTTCGCCTGCCCGTTCGCGATGGCGGACAGTGTGCCCGCCATCGCGTAGTCGAGAAAGGCCGAAGCGCCGGGGCCGGCGACGAGGATCTCAGCCATGTGCGACAGGTCGAAGATGCCCGCACTGCTGCGCACGGCATGATGCTCGGCGAGATCGCTCGTGTAGCGCACGGGCATCTGCCAGCCGGCGAAATCGGTGAAACTGGCACCGGCAGCCACGTGAATGGGGTGCAACGGTGAAAACTTCTGCAGTGGGGTTTCGGGCACGAGTTCTCCTGGCATGGGTCGCAAACAGAACTCCCCCTCTGTCATGAGCCTGAGAGCTTCATCGGCTGTCGCCGATTTGCACCGTGGGCGGAATCGGAGGCGCGCGGATGGCTATCAGTCGATCACCGCGAGGCTCTCGACTGTCATCCGAATCGCTTCACAGTTCGCTTTTCAGAGTGGCCAATTCGATGCGGTACTGATACCTGAGAGATTGGCGGGGAGGCTTGCTCCTTCGGTGTTCGTCGGCGTCGACGAACTCTCCCGCATCGTGTTGTGGCCCGATATTCGATTGTCTCGTCAGCTTAGCAAGCGCGAGTCGACCGTGCCCGCACAAGCACAATCCCGCAGAAGGACAAGCCCACAGAAGGACAAGCCCACTGAAGGACAACCGGAGACACGCCGACGATTCGCGTCCGAAATACGGCGTGTCGACAGAATCTCCTCGTGGAGTGACGATGCGTATCGCCTCGAGCGTGCTGCGGCTAGGCTCGAGACGGAATCCGACCGGAGTGAAGTGTGGAGCGCGCGATGAAATGGTTCCGTCGCACACGACGGGTCGCGATGAAGCCATTCGATGAATCGGCGCTGCCCGAACCGAAGCCACCCTCTGTCGCTGAAGCGACATCCGATGGGCTGATGCTGGCCGAACACGCCGGCCGGATGACGCTGAAGAACATCATCATCGTCGGCGCGCTGAGCGGGCCTGGCTCCTACGACGCAGCACGATACCTTGAGGCCGCGGCCGGCGTCTTGGAGGAGTTGGCCGAGGAATTCGAGCAGGACGGCGAGCGGGTCGCCCGAGCGCTCCGATCGATCGAGAACCGCTCGGGCAGCGCCGCCCGCGCGCACGATTACCGGTCAGCCGATACGGAGAATCTCCGGGTTCGCCGCGCCGTTCTGCTGTCCCTCGTCGACCACCTCCGCGGCCGCCGTGATAACCACGCCTACCTGGCGGAGCTCGTAGAGAGCGCGCGCAAGGACGCCTGGAGCGACATCTCGCGGGTGGTGCAGGATTCGCTCGACCGATCGACCATTGTGGTCGACGAGAGCTATCAGCGCGACCGGCCAGAGCACCTGCGGCTGCTCACCGCGGATCTCGTCAGGCTTGCGGCCCGGAAACGTGCTGCAGGTACGAGCGCCGGTGACTCGCGGCGCTGACGCGACGAGTGCCGGTATAGCGTTCTAGAACATGGATGTCACTGTGCCAACGCCGCGTGGCCCCGGCCGCCTCGTTGTGCAGCCGGCCGACGCTCCGGCCGCGGTGCTCTGGCTGAGCCACGGCGCCGGAGGCGGGATCGAGGCAAGAGACTTGGCTGCGCT
>JBDTBD010000097.1:0-8770 GCA_039924285.1 Terrimesophilobacter sp.
CACGCTCGACGAAAGAGACCGACGGTGGAGGGCGGAATGTGCAGGATGGACGGGATGCGCAGGATGCAGGATGGACGGGATGGGCATGATGCGCAGGATGCGGCGGATGCGCAGAACGCGCGGGAACCGCCTCAGTAGCGGTAGTGGTCGACCTTGTATGGACCGTCGATCGGCACGCCAATGTATGCCGCCTGCTCCGCCGTGAGCGTGGTGAGTTTCACGCCGAGTGCATCGAGGTGCAGCCTCGCGACCTTCTCGTCGAGCCGCTTGGGCAATACATGCACCGCAACCGGGTAGTTTTCGCCGTGCACCCACAGTTCGATCTGCGCGAGAACCTGATTGGTGAACGAGTTGCTCATGACGAATGACGGGTGTCCGGTCGCGTTCCCGAGATTCATCAGGCGTCCCTCAGACAGAATGAGGATGCTGCGTCCGTTCGGCAACCTCCACTCGTGCACCTGCGGCTTGATCTCGACTTTCTCCACTCCGGCGAGCGCCTCGAGGGAGGCCATGTCGATCTCGTTGTCGAAGTGGCCGACGTTCGCGACGATGGCGAGGTGCTTGAGCCCCAGCAGGTGCTCGAGGGTGATGACGTTCTCGTTGCCGGTGCAACTGACCACAATGTCGACATCGCCGATCACAGACTCGAGCGTCGTCACCTGGAAGCCGTCCATCGCAGCCTGCAGCGCGTTGATCGGGTCAACTTCGCTCACGATCACACGGGCGCCCTGGCCTTTGAGCGCCTCGGCCGCACCCTTTCCCACGTCGCCGTATCCGCAGACGAAGACGACTTTGCCGCCGATGAGGACGTCGGTCGCCCGGTTCAGGCCATCCGGAAGCGAGTGACGGATGCCGTACTTGTTGTCGAATTTCGACTTGGTCACCGAGTCATTCACATTGATCGCCGCGAACTGCAGTCCGCCGGACGCAGCCAGCTCGTACAGCCGATGCACTCCCGTGGTTGTCTCCTCGGTGACGCCGCTGATCTCCGCGGCGATCGTGGTCCAGCGGTCGGCGCTGGCCGCAAGCGAGGTGCGAAGCGTCTCGAGGACGACGCGCCATTCGTGGCTGTCGGAGCCCACCGCATCCGGAACTGAGCCAGCCAACTCGAACTCCCGGCCCTTGTGTACGAGCATGGTGGCATCCCCGCCATCGTCGAGGATCAGGTTTGGTCCGGCCCAGTGTTCGCCGGCGGCAAGAGCCTCTGTGCTCCAGTCGAAAATCTGTGACGTGCACCACCAGTACTCTTCGAGGGTCTCGCCCTTCCACGCATACACGGGCACACCGGCCGGAGCGTCGACCGTGCCGGTCGGACCAACGGCGACGGCAGCGGCAGCCTCGTCTTGGGTGGAGAAGATGTTGCAGCTGGCCCAGCGCACCTGGGCGCCGAGCTCAACCAGGGTCTCGATGAGCACAGCGGTTTGCACGGTCATGTGCAGCGACCCGGCGATGCGGGCACCAGCGAGCGGTTTGCTCTCCCCAAACTCCTCGCGCAGGGCCATGAGACCCGGCATTTCGTTCTCGGCGAGACGAAGCTGGTGTCGCCCTGCCGCAGCGAGGGACAAGTCGCGAACTTTGAACGGGAGCGTACCCACGGGAGCCGAACTGGTCGAAAGTGTCATCCCGCTATTCTCGCAGACGTTCCTGACCTCGCGTCATTCAGGACGTGATGGGGCAGAGGGTCTTGCTACCAGTTCCTGGAACCCCGGCAGCAACATCCGAAGCTCCAGTCGCAGACACACTCCTGAATCAGGAAAGGTAAGACGACGAGAAGGCGGCGAAGCTACTGGCGGATGAGACCGAGCACGACGTCGCGAACGCGCGCCATTTCTGCAGCGGTCGACGCTTCCACGTTGAGGCGCAGGAGCGGCTCGGTATTCGAGGGGCGGACGTTGAACCACCACCACGGCTCATCCGCTGAGGCGATCCCGGTGACCGTGAGACCGTCCAATTCGTCAAAGTCCGCCGTGCCGCTGTAGGCCTCCACGATCCGGTTGTACGCAGCGGGCACGTCTTTCACGACCGAGTTGATCTCGCCGCTGAGCGCATAGGGGGTGTACCGAGCCGAGAGCGCGGAGAGCGGCTCCGTCTGCGAACCGAACTCGGCGAGCACGTGCATGGCCGCGAGCATGCCGTTGTCTGCACCCCAGAAGTCCCGGAAATAGTAGTGTGCGGAGTGTTCGCCGCCGAAAATCGCCCCCGTTGCCGCCATCTCGTCCTTGATGAGCGAGTGACCGACCTTCGTGCGTACGGCGACCGCGCCTGCACCCTCGATGGTCTCCTGCACGATCCGGGAGGTGATGAGGTTGTGCAGCACCACGATCTCGCCCTCGGGTTGCAGCGTCCGAACTCGCGTGATCTCGCGTAGTGCGACTATCGCGGCCACGGCGGACGGGTTGACCGCGTCTCCCTTTTCGTCCACGGCAAAGCAGCGGTCGGCGTCGCCGTCGAAGGCGAGTCCGAGGTCTGCACCGTGCTCGACGACGGCTTTCTGCAGGTCGACGAGGTTTGCCGGCTCCAAGGGGTTGGCCTCGTGGTTCGGGAAACTTCCGTCGAGTTCGAAGTACAGCGGCACAATCTCGATCGGCAACTTCGGTAGGCCCGCGGCTTCGCCCAGCACGGCTGGGACGGTCAGTCCGCCCATGCCATTGCCGGCATCCACGACGATCTTGATGGGCCGGATACCAGCGAGGTCGACGAGACCCCGCAGATACCCCGCATAGTCGGCCAGCACATCCGCCTCACGGTAGCTCCCCAGAACCGCCGCGGCGGGGATGCCGTCCGCGAGGAACGCCGTCGCCCGGTCGCGGATGCCGTGCAACCCGGTGTCGAAGCTGATGCCCCTGGCCCCGGCTCGACTGAACTTGATGCCGTTGTAGGTGGCAGGGTTGTGGCTCGCGGTGAACATCGCCGCGGCCGCGTTCAGGTGCCCGGATGCGAAATAGCTTTCATCCGTCGAGCAGAGCCCGATAGACACCACGTGTGCCCCGCGCGCCTGGGCCCCCGCGGCGAATGCTGCGGCGAACCCGGGAGACGATTCCCGCATGTCATGACCCACAACGACGTCCTTGCCCGCGAGGTCAACCTCGTCGACGAAGGCGGCCGCGAGGGCGGTGACGACGTCATCGGTCAGCTGCGATCCGACAAGCCCCCGAACGTCGTATGCCTTGATGAACGGGGCAAGGTCGATCGGTGACTTACTCGAAGTGCTCATGCATCAAAATCTATCCCGCCGAGCATGACGTGGCGAACGACCTGCCACCCGTGCGGCACCGACATCCGCTCCGAATGCTTCGCACACAGGTCGTAGCTGTGCGGCTCGGAGCTTTGACTGAGCGGACCGAGCACAGCCATCGAGTCAGCATAGACGTAGGTGAGCGTTGACACCGCCTCCGCACTACAGGCGACTTTGCTACACGGCCGGGACTCCATTTGCTTCCACTTTAGGCGCCGGGAGGCCGGATGCCGGATGCCCCGCCGCGTAGAATTGGGCGATGGCCCGCTCTTCCCGCAGCACTCGCGCCTCCGTGCGCGCCGGCTGGCGCGACCGTCACGGTCGCGGCCTGCGGTCGGCGGTCACCGGGCCACACCTGCCGTTGCTGCAAACCAGGGTCGACGTCTTCGAAATGACGGTCGCATCGACCGCAGAGTATCTCAAAGACCTGTGGTCGGATGAGTTGGCTGGCGTGCGCTTCGAAGTCGCTGAACTCCCGCCACAGGCTGGTTCAGCGGATCGGGTAGACCGCTGGCAGGTGGTCGTCGCGGAGCGCCGAGTCATCCTCTTCAGGCTTCCGATCGAGCGGCTCGCACGATTGCACCGCCATGACGAGCTGCACCGCCGGATGATGATCGAGAGTTGCGTGTTCAAAGCGGTGGCAGAACTGCTCGGCAAAGACCCGTGGGATCTCGCCCCTGAACGGTTCAGGCACTTCTAGCCCCTGGCCTTCTCACTGGGGCCTCCGGGTCTGCCAAGAGGTTTCAGCGACAAGCTTCTTGCCTCAGCGGTAGACGTCGATCGGTTGTGCTGCTGGGCCGGTCGGACTGACAGTGTATGCGGCGAGCCCGCCGCCGCCACCGTAGCTCACCGACACCATGAGGCTGGCGAATCCGCTCACCTCATAGCTGCCACGCGCCTGAACCGAAACCGCGACAGCACGGCCAGCAGGGATCGTGACGGGGGAGATCGCCCCCGCGGATCCGCCCTCCTGCGTGAGCGTGACGACAGCATCCGCGGTCCCGGTGTTCGCAAGGTGCAGCATCGGGGATGGACCGTCGGCGACCGCAACGAGCGCCTGCTTCTTCACCGTCTGTGCCGCTGCAAACCAGGCGAAATCGGTATGTCCCGTCGCCGAATCACCCACGAAGCGCGAGGTTCGGGCACCCGTCACGAGAGGAACATCTGACGTGATGGTGATGGTGTACGACCCCTCGCCGAAACCACCGAGCGACAACTCGGTGACCCTGCCGGGGTCGAGCGTCATTTTGCTCACCGCGGCTTTGGCCGTGCCGTTTTCCGGGACAATGCTGATCACGGCGTTGGCCTGCCGAGTGCCCGGCACCAGGAACCGCAGTATCGGCGCGAGGTCTTCGAAATCGGGCTGGTTTGACTGCGATTCGACCGCATCCGTCGTTGACAGCACTATGCCGGGGATGACGACGGTCGTCGCGGGCGCGGCCGTCGCCCCGATCACGTCGACTCCGCCGGGCATGAGGGTGCGCACGACGGACTGCTGGAAGTTCGCGACGATCTGGCTTCCCGTGCTCTGAACCCGCACGACGGGAGAGCCCGCCCCAGGCGCAAAGCCTGCCAGGGAAAGGATGCGCTGCCCACCGGGTGGCACGACGATTCCGTCCGTCCCGGCTGCGGTGATATGGCCGTTTTCGGTGTAGATCGTCGCCGTGACTGTGGCGATGACGGATCCCGGGTTGCTCATGGTCAGCAGGGTGGTTCTTCCCGTGGTCGTCGCGCCTCCGACCAGCCAGGTGTCTGCGCTGGCCTCTCGGCACTCGGCAGCGGCAAAGCCCGTGAAGTCGCCCCTGGACACCCATTCCGTCTGACCGCCGGCAAGGAGTGGAACGGTGCCCGGCACGATCGCTTTGGCCGGTAGTGTCAACATTTCCGGGGCGACTCCGGTCGTGTTATCGGTGCTCGATAACGCGGACTGGGACACGTCGCCGACGCTTGACGCTGACACGACATCCGGAATCCCCATGGAAGACACCTTGGTCGCGTCTTCGCCTGTGTCGCTGCCCAGACGCAGGATCGGGCCTGCACAGACTCGCTGTTGGTCGGCTGGAACGGGAACGACGGATGTGACCAGCGGCGTCCCAGAAAGCGTTGGCAGCGGGAGCAACCCTGCTGCCGCGACAGTTGCCAGGGCGACGGCGATGCCGACCGTACCCGTGGCGATGCGCGCGCCGATGATGAGCACGCCGCGGGCGCTCCTGATCCGTCGCGGCTTCGCGTCGGCCGCGACAGGTTCGGGCTCGATGAAGCCTTTCGCGGTGGGGCTGGGTTTGATGGAACCTGTAACGACGGGATCGGGCTCGATGGAACCTGTAGCGTCAGCATCGGGCTCGACGGAACCTTTCGCGACAGCATCGGCGGCGTCCGGCCGGTTATCCACTGGCTCAGTCATCGTTTTCCTCATCGAAAGTCGTCGCGGGACCGGTCAGTGGATCACCGGCTGGCAGTCGCCGCCTGCGCCGGGCGGTCGGTATTCCGAGAAGCAGGGTCACCACGAAGATGAGGCCTTGGCCGAACAGGATGGCGGCTCCCAGCGGGGTGTCCGTGTTGCCCGGGTGCGAGGCGATCGTCCCGGCTCCCACACCAGTTCCCGTGCCTGCTCCGGCATTGGTGCGCCACAAAAAGCCCTTGTCTGTTGTGCCCACCGGGGTCAGCAGCGCGTTGCTATCGAGCGCCTGCGCGATGCGCTCGTGCACAGCATCGTCGCCGTCGTGCCGGGTGAGGAACACAAACCCCACCTTCAAATCCGTCAGGTCGGCCGAGGCATCGTATCCACTTCGGGACGCGAGATTACCCGCGAGCATCGACAGGCGCACGTCTTCCGCCCGCAGCTTGGTCGCCGTCGCGTGGATCGTCGACTGTTCGTCGAGCGTCGTCCCTCTGCCCTGTTGGACGGTCGCGACGATGCCATTGTCGGCAACGGACGACAACACGAGGGTCCCCATCGAGGGATGCGCCTCGGCTTCAACTGTGACGAAGGCGGGAAGCATCCGGTCGTCGCTTGAGCGAACCTGGGCGAGACCGAGATAGGCGGCGCCTAACAGGGGAACGGCGAGTGCCCCAACGGTGAGGCTGGTCAGCACAGCGAATGGCACGGCGACCGAACGCATGGCGTCCAGACTGACCATGACACCGCCGAGAAGTCCGAGCCAGAACAGGCTGAGAGCGGCTCCCGACCACACCGGGACCATGTCGGTGCCGAGGTGGGCCACCGCGATGTGGGTGACCCCGACCGCGGTGATGAATCCGAGTAGAGCCATGAGCATGGCAGGAATCGCGCGTCGGGTGCCGGGCACGAACAGGGCGAGGAGAGCGAGAATTCCGAACGGGATCAGCAACACAGCTACCAACGCGGTCGCGCTCAGTCCAGACACCGTTCCGCCACTCAGCACCGCCGCCCAGCCGTGCAGGCCGCCTGTCGGTGCCGCCAAAGCAAGGTGCCATCCGGATGCCGTCCCGCCCGCGGTGGGCGCGCCCGGCTCCGCAAACAGCCCGAGCAGGTTCCCCGCTGCCAGTTGCTGCAACACGAGCGGAGCGAACAAAGTCGCCGCAGGAATTGGGATGCCGAGCAGTCGCGCGGCACTCCTCGGCTGGGTGAATACCCAGAGCAGCCACATCACGAGAAGGGCAGGAGTCAGTGAGGGTGCCGAGGCGGTCACGGCGGCAAACAGCAGTGCCGCACTAGCGGCGGCCGCCCAGGATCTGGCCGCGTTGACGGCGCTCAATACGAGCCACGGTAGGAGGAGGTGCGCGATGATCGCCCCCAGATGACCACCGGCGAGCGACTCGAGCAGGGGTGGGGCGAGTGTCCAAAGCAGGGCAGCGACCACCGGCAGCCACAGCCGTCTGGTGAGTCGGCGCGCACAGAACCAGGCGCCGAGAGCCGCGATCGGAAGAGCGAGCACGTAAAGCAGAACGATGCTGAACGACGGTGCCCAGAACGTGAGCGAGCCGAGCACGGCGAGCACGTAGCTGAACGGATCGGCCGCGCCGATAAAACCGAGGCCAATGTTCCGCCAGCCGTACCCGACGTTGCCCCACAGATCGGCGGGGTGCACGCTGAGCGGCAGCAGCCCTCCACCGGTGACGGCAACGTTGCCGAGAAGGGACCCAAACGCGGCAATTCCGAGGATGCCGGCGATCGCCACCGCCCAAAGCCCACCGTTGACAATAAACCCGGCTCGAGATTCGCGTTCCACCGCCAGCCCTTGAGTGCCGGCTGCGACCTCGCGTGCCTGTGCCCGACGCTCGCGAACTTCGCGCGCCGGCATCCGAAGTGGCGCGATCGCACCCCAGCCAAGTGTCCGGGTTCGTTTAAGCTGCCTTCTGGCGGGACCGATGCGGCTTGCCCCGAACACCGCACCGAACGCGGCAGCGAATTCCCCACTGACAGCGCCAGGGCGCTTGACCAGCAACTGGCCGATGGCCCGAAGGAAGGCAAGGGGAACCAGGCTGAGCCAGTGCAGAAACAGCACCCCGCCTCTGGCATACACCAGTCGTCGATGCAGCTGGGCGGCGCGGGTGATGTGAGCTCGGCGTCGATCCGGCACCGAACGTTTACCGAACAGCTCAGGCCCACCAAGGCTTGCGACTCGCGCGCCAGGGACAAGCGCCACCCGGAATCCAGCGAGGCGTGCGCGGATCGAGAAATCGAGTCCCGAATCGACAGTGGGCAGGCCTGGGTCGAAGCCACCGAGCGCCGCCCACACCGACCGGCGCACGAGCATCCCGTTCGCGGCAACACCCAGCACGTCGCTGACCACGTCGTGTTGGGCCTGGTCGAGTTCTCCCTCAACAAGGGGGACGGATGTGCCGAAGTTGGTAATCGAAATCCCGTAGCTGTCGATGACATCCGGTTCGTCCCACCGCATGAGCTTTGGGCCGACGACGGCAACGGAAGGTGCGACCTCGAGAGTGCCGACCAGCTGTTCGAGGGCGTGCGGCTCCGGTGCGTTGTCGTAGGCGAGCAGCCAGAGCAGTTCGTCGCCGGATGCGGTGTCTGCGGTCACATGGAGTGCCCTTGCGATCGCCTCACCAAAGCTCGCTTTCGAGCCCACGTCCACAAACTGGGTGGGACCGGCGGCCGCCAGAAGCTCTGCACTGCCGTCGCTCGAACCGGCGTCGACAGCGATCACGGTGTCCGGTGGCCTGGTCTGTTTGGCGAGAGCTGCGAGGCTCCGCTCCAGGAACGCGGCACCCGTGCGGGCAACAACGATCGCAGTGACTCTCTGGTGCATCCTTACGAGACTATGCTCGCAACCCCATCAGTCCCGGCCTGACACGCTGCACTCCGTCAGTCGAGTGGACCGCCCGCGGCCTGTTGCTATGGAAGCTTGCAAACGCGTGGGTTGAGTGGGCCGCCGGTGCCCAGTCGGTCTAGTGGGCCGCGCGTGACCATCGGTCGAGAAGCTTGCCGGCCCATTGGTCGAGTGGACCGCCCGCGGCCTGTTGGTATGGAAGCTTGCAAGCCTCTCGGTCGAGCACGTCGCCCGCGGCCGTTCGCCTCGATGATGGGCGCGATTT
>JBDTBD010000098.1:0-18169 GCA_039924285.1 Terrimesophilobacter sp.
AGCCGCGGAACCGTGGGAAGGCGCTGCGCCCGGCGTAGAGCGCGGCGTCACCGAGTTCCTCCTCGATGCGCAGGAGTTGGTTGTACTTGGCGACCCTCTCCGATCGCGCCGGCGCGCCGGTCTTGATCTGGCCGGCATCCGTGGCCACGGCGAGGTCGGCGATGGTGGTGTCTTCGGTCTCGCCGGACCGGTGCGAGATCACCGCCGTGTAGCCGCTTCGCTGGGCCAGTGCGACCGCGTCGAACGTCTCGGTGAGCGTGCCGATCTGGTTGACCTTTACAAGGATGGAATTCGCGGTGTGCTTCGAAATGCCGTCCGCGAGACGCTTCGGGTTGGTGACGAAAAGGTCGTCGCCGACAATCTGTACCTTGTCGCCGAGTTGCTGCGTGAGGTGCGCCCAGCCGTCCCAGTCGTCTTCCTGCAGCGGGTCTTCCACGGTGACCAGCGGGTAGTCCGCGACCAGTTTTGCGTAGTAGCCGGTGAGTTCTTGCGCAGAGACCTTCTTGCCTTCGAACAAATACGTTCCGTTGTCGAAGAATTCGCTGGCCGCCGCATCGATCCCCAGGGCGATCTGCGCACCCGGGGTGAAGCCGGCCTTCGTGATGGCCTCGACGAGCAAATCGAGAGCGGCCTGGTTGCTGCTGAGGTCTGGCGCGAAGCCGCCCTCGTCGCCGAGTCCCGTGTTCAGTCCCTTGCCGTGCAGGAGGCTCTTGAGCGCGTGATAGGTTTCCACTCCCCAGCGCAATCCCTCGCTGAAGCTTGTGGCGCCGATAGGCAGGATCATGAATTCCTGGATGTCGACGTTGTTGTCGGAGTGTGCTCCCCCGTTGATCACATTGAGCATCGGCACGGGGAGGGTGTGCGCGTTCGGGCCGCCGAGGTAACGGAACAGCGGCAAATCGGCGGAGTCCGCGGCGGCCTTGGCAACGGCGAGGGACGCGCCCAGAATGGCGTTGGCGCCCAGGCGCTTCTTGTTCTCGGTGCCGTCCAGTTCGATCATGGTTTGGTCGATGAGGCGCTGATCGGCGGCGTCGAAGCCCTCGATGGCCGGACCGATCTCGTCGATGACCGCGTCAACGGCCTTCAGCACACCCTTGCCCTGATACCGGCCCGCGTCGCCGTCGTGCAGTTCGTACGCCTCGAAGGCTCCGGTCGACGCACCAGAGGGTACCGCAGCGCGGGAAACAATGCCGTCGTCGAGCAGCAACTCGACCTCGACCGTCGGGTTTCCGCGGGAGTCCAGAATTTCGCGGGCGCTTACTGCTTCGATCAATGCCACGGTTCTCCTAGTGGGTTCAGATGCTGATAATCCGTTCGCCATCCTACTCGGCGGTGCCGTGCCGACCGTCGGTGCGCGATAGGCTCGCATCCGATATGTTCCAGCGTTACGTCGCCATCGGTGACAGCTTCACCGAAGGCGTCGGCGACGACCTGCCGGACGGGCAGGTGCGTGGTTGGGCCGATCTCGTTGCGCTCGGCCTGGCCCAGGGTTCCGCGCAGCCGGTGTCGTATGCGAACCTGGCCATTCGGGGCAAGCTCCTCGGCCCAATCGTGCAGCAGCAGCTGGGCCCCGCCCTTGCGATGCTGCCTGACCTGCTCACCGTCTCCGGTGGCGGCAATGACCTGATGCGGCCGCGTGTGGAGATCGGCTACGTCATCGGACTGCTTCAGCGGGTCGTGGATCAAGCGCTGGAGGCCAAAGTGCACGTCGTTCTGGTCAGTGGCGGCAATCCGTCGCGCCACCTGCCGATGGGAGCGCTCATGCAGCGCCGCGGTGACGCGTTGGCGGCGCAGTGGTACTCCACGTTCACGAGGGATGACATCACCCTGGTGGACAACTGGAGTGACCCCGAGTTGACCCAGGCACGGTTCTGGTCACGGGACAAGCTGCACTTGAACGCACTCGGACACACCAGGGTCGCCACCCGCGTGCTGGATGCCCTGGGCGTGCCGTCGCCTGCCGCATGGACGGATGATGACGGCAGCGCGCCGGGCGCCGCACGCGTGCAGGGCACCGTCGCTTACTACCGCGAGTTCGTGCTGCCGTGGATCGGCCGCAGACTGACCGGGCGTTCGTCCGGCGACGGCCGTCCACCGAAACGCCCAGAGCTGCAACCTGTCGAAACCTTCTGAGTCAGGACTTGCGGAGGGTGAGGATTTGCTCCGCGCGGCCGAACGGGCCGGTGAGGTCGTGCAGCACTGTGGAGGTGAGGCCGATCCCTTCCGCGCCGAAGCTGACCGAGTTTTGCAGACCCAGCCACTCTCCTTCGGGTTCCCGGTAGAGGTGGATCTGCAGGTCCACGTTGGGGAACAGGTAGCTTCCGGCGCCGGGTCGCACGCGGGTGGCCACCCCGTTGCTGGTGTCGATGAGTCCGATCAGTCGCACGAACGGGGCTGAGCCCACGGCGTCGACCAACGGATGCTCGGTGTGAATCCACGCGCGGCCGAGGCCCGAGCGGTGCCCTGGGAGCACCCGCACCTCGACCGACTTGATGTATCCGCCGGGCCAATCGTCGAGGGAGACCGGGCCGGACGCTTCCTGCGGGCCTGTCATCGGCAGATCCTCGACACCGGCGACCGCGCTGGTATCCGAGCGTTGCAGCCGCCACGCGGTCGCCCGCACGGCCGCGCGCCCGCCAGAGACCAGTTCCGCCTGGATCAGTTCGATGGTGCGGCCCGGCCGCAGCATCGACGTGACGACGGAGAATTCGCCGTCGGGGATCAGGCCGAGGATGTCGAAGCTGAGCCTCGCCATCCGCAGTTCGGGGCGAGGTTGGAATTGCTCAAGGCAGTGCGCGAGGATCCCCGAGACGGGTGCCATGTGCTGCTCGTGCGGGTTCCAGGCGCCCTGGGCGTGCACGGTGGACGCGAAGCGATTGTCTCCGAGCGCGCGGTAGTACGGTTCGACCACAGAAGTACTCATGCAAGGCTCCGGAATTCGAGGTCGCTCACGCCGGCAGTCGAGGCCGAGACCGTGGCGACCTGCCGGTACCCGGATGCGGCAAGTTCGAAATACAACGCTCCGGCGTTCTTGCGGCTGCGTTCGAGGCGCACGCGGGTGCCGCCGGCGATGAGCGCGGTTTTCAGGGCGACGAGCCGGGCGGGCGGGACGTCGTCGTCGTAGACCAGCGCGCGCGCATCCTCGGCCGCATCGGTGGGGAGGTCGACCAGCTCGAGGATGCGCTCGAAACCGATCGAGAATCCGGTTGCGGGTACGTCGCGGCCGAGAAAGCGTCCGATCATGCCGTCGTAGCGGCCGCCGCCACCGAGGGAGCTGCTAGAGCTGGGGTGGGCGATTTCGAAAATCGCGCCCGTGTAGTAGCCCATGCCGCGCACCAGGTTGGGTGAGAACACCAGCGGAACCTCGGGCACGGCATCGCGGATGACGAGCAGGTCGCGGTACGCCGGACCGTTCAGCCACGGCGGAGGCGAGTCGAGAAGCGACCATCCGCCTTCGCCAAGCGATGCCAGTTCGCGCAGGGTGCCGGCCACGATTTCCGGGTTGACCTCGACGAATCCGGCCAGCTCCGCCGCGACGGCATCGACGCCGATCTTGTCCTCTTTGTCGAGAGTGATGAGTGCCCGATCGCGTAATTCGGGCCCGACGCCCCACCAGTCCAAAAGCGAGTGCAGGATTCTGCGGTCGTTGAGCCGGATATGCCATCCGGTCAGTCCGAGCGCGCGCACCGTGGCGGCCGTGGCCGTGACGAGTTCGATTTCGGCCAGCGGGCCGGATTCGCCGATGATGTCGATGTCACACTGCAGGAACTGGCGGTAACGTCCCTTCTGTGGCCGTTCGGCACGCCATACCGGAGCGAGCTGGATGGCCCGGAACACGGCAGGCAGCTCGGCGTGGTGCGTGGCGTAGAACCGGGCGAGCGGCACGGTCAGGTCGAAGCGCAGCCCCAGGTCGACGAGGTCGATCGGGTCGCCCGCGGCGCGCAGATCTGCCACGTCGAGCCCACGGCGCAGCACCCCGAAGGCGAGTTTTTCGTTGTCGCCGCCGAGCCCGGCGTGCAGCCTCGAGCTGTCTTCCATGACGGGGGTCTCGATCTCGTCGAACCCGTGGGCACGGTAGGTGTCGCGGATGACGGCGAGGGCCGCCTCACGGTGGAGCTTTTGCGCTGGGAGAAAGTCGCGCATGCCGCGCGGTGGATTGACCGATGTTGCCATGAGTCGATTCTGGCATCTCGGCGCGCGGTGCCGCTGGCGGCTGCGGTTCAGGCGCTCTGACCGAGAAGTTCCTCGATGCGGTAACGGTGCAGCGACACCGCCCGCGAAAACGCGGCGTTCGCCTTTGCCTCGTCGCCGTTGATCACGAGGTCGAACTGGATGCCATAGAACGTGTCGACGACCAGTCGCGACTCTTCCTGGGCATCCGCCTCGCCGATGCCGAACGAGATCAGCGCGTCGTAGCCGATTTGTTGCCAACGGGCGAAGAGGGCGCGCACGAACGTGTGTTCGTTCGGGGACAAGGCCTCCATCATTGACGCCTCGAATTCCAGCCGCTGCAACTGCCGGTTGCGCGGCTCGAGCGTCCACTCCCAGGACTGTTCCAGTCCCGCGAAGTACGCGTCCACGGACGCCGGATTGATCACGAGCTTTTCGTGGATTCCGATCTCGCGAGCGGAGATCGCACAGACGACATCACGCACCATCTCGGCGCGTGAGCCGAAGTGGTAGACGAGGGTGAACGTACTCACACCCAGTGCCGAGGCCAGCTTGCGGAACGTGAGAGAAGATAACGGTTTGTCGAGGAGGTACTCCAGGATGTTCGCGACTAACTCCGGCTTGCGTTCGAGGTCGGGGAGACGTGACATACCCTTACCATAACGGATGTTTGCACTAACGGTCGTTATCTCGATAAACTTGACACGTTGCTGTTGATCCGGCATTCCGTCGACGAAAGTCCGGACTGTTGGAAAGCACTAATACCGAGTCAGGAATCGGGAAATTCCTGGCTCGTGTCCGGCGCCGGGGCTCGCGCAAGCGAGGCACTACGCCAGGGCAAGGTGCCCCTTTCATTCGGGTTGGAAGGGGCACCGCCCCATCGCGTCAGGCTAGGGTCGCGCCGCGTCGTCGATCCGGGAGTCCGCTTCGATAAGGCGGATGTCATCCTGCAGACGGCGAAGCGTGCCACGGAGGGCGCGTTCAGTGTCCCATCCCTGCGCTTTCGCCGACACGACGATTCCCAACAGGTGCTGCCCGAGCTCGGCCTCCGTCGTGGCGGGAAGCGAGCCGACGGGTACTGTCGCTCCAGCCTTGGCGGCTCGTCCGACGAGTTTGTCAGCCAGCGCCAACGCCGGCATCGACTGCGGAATGCCGTCGAGCACGCTGGTGCGACCGGGCTTTTCTACAGCCTTCAGGTCGTCCCAGATCGCGACTACGTCTTCTGCTGTCTCGGCGACCGTGTCGCCGAAGACGTGCGGATGGCGTCCCACCATCTTCTGCGCCATGTGCGCGGCGACATCCTGGATATCAAATTCCTCGCCGGGGGTGCGTGAGGCGATATCGGCGTGGAATACCACCTGGTAGAGCACGTCGCCCAGCTCTTCCAGCAGCTCATCTCGGTTGCCGCTCTCAATAGCCTCGACCAGTTCATAGGTCTCCTCGACGAGGTAGCGCACGAGGGACTCGTGAGTCTGCTCGCGGTCCCAGGCGCACCCGCCCGGGGCGCGAAGTCTAGCCATGATCGCGATCAGGTCTTCGAGCTTGTCGGTCATGGATCCCATCCTCGCACCGGGGCGACGACGTCGACCTCTCACGGCATGGCGGAGCCGGGGCTCGACACGCTCATACCTCGCTGCCCGGCCAACGACGAATCACCCGGCGACGCATCACCCGGTGACGCAACGCTCAAAGTCGAATCACTCAGTGACGGATACGGGCGCGGGTTTCTGTGTCGGATAGATCGCCGCAAGAAAACTACCGGTCCAGTCCAAAATCGCAGCATCGTCGCGCTCGCCGCCCGAGTTCGTCGGCATCGGCACCATGGCCGTCGTCGTCTGGGCAAGATAGCGCGAACCCGGGTACAGGCGCTGCAACCGCACCTGCATCGAATCGGCGAGCGCCGCACCGACGACACGCAGCTTGCCCCCGACCACAACGACCTCGCTGAGCGCCGCCTTTTGCGCCATC
Source organism: Terrimesophilobacter sp. (assembly GCA_039924285.1). Taxonomy (GTDB): domain Bacteria; phylum Actinomycetota; class Actinomycetes; order Actinomycetales; family Microbacteriaceae; genus Parafrigoribacterium. The sequence continues at coordinate 6,139 of JBDTBD010000098.1, forward strand.
CTTCGAAGCCTGGAGACTGCGATCAAATTCTGCACCTGGTGCGGCGGCTCGCCGTAGCGATCGGTGAGTTCCTCCAGCACCTGGCCGATTTGCTCATCCGCCGACGCGGGAGCACTTGCCGAGGAAAGTTTCTGGTAAGCCTCGAGCCGTAGCCGCTCGCTCTCCACATACTCCTCGGGGATGTGCGCGTCGACCGGCAGCTCGAGCCGCAGCTCGGTTTGTCCCTCGGCCACCTCGCCGCGGAACGCGCCGACTGCTTCGCCGATCATCCGCAGGTAAAGGTCGAAACCGACGCCGGCGATGTGCCCAGACTGCTCGCCGCCGAGCAGGTTGCCGGCGCCGCGGATCTCCAGGTCTTTCAGCGCGACCTGCATGCCCGCGCCAAGTTCGTTGTTCGCGGCGATGGTGGACAACCTGTCGTGGGCCGTTTCACTCAACGGCTTGCTTTCGTCGTAGAGGAAGTAGGCGTAGGCGCGTTCGCGACCGCGCCCGACGCGGCCGCGCAACTGGTGCAACTGGCTGAGTCCGTATTTGTCGGCCCGGTCGATGATCAAGGTGTTCGCGTTGGCGACATCCAGGCCCGTTTCGATGATGGTGGTGGAGACCAACACGTCGAACTTGCGCTCCCAGAAATCGACCATCACCTTTTCCAGCACTGCCTCGGGCAGCTGGCCGTGCGCGACGGCGATCCGCGCCTCCGGCACCAGCTCGGCCAGGTGCGCGGCGACCTTGTTGATCGATTTCACCCGGTTGTGCACGAAGAAGATCTGTCCTTCGCGCAGCAGCTCGCGGCGGATGGCGGCGCCCACCTGCTTGTCGTTGTACGGCCCGACGTAGGTGAGAATCGGGTGCCTGTCTTCCGGCGGGGTGGCCAGAGTCGACATTTCGCGGATACCGGTGACCGCCATCTCCAGCGTGCGCGGGATCGGGGTGGCGCTCATCGCCAGAATATCGACGTTCGTCTTCAGCTTCTTCAGAGCATCCTTGTGCTCGACGCCGAAGCGCTGCTCCTCATCGATGACGACCAGGCCGAGGTCCTTGAACACGATGGTGCCGGAAAGCAGACGGTGCGTGCCGATCACGATGTCGACGCTGCCGTCGGCCAGACCCTCGATGGTCTCCTTGGACTCCTTGTCGGTTTGGAACCGGCTGAGCGCGCGCAGGTGGATCGGGAATCCGGCGAAGCGTTCCGCGAACGTTTCCATGTGCTGCCGCACGAGCAGGGTCGTCGGCACCAGCATAACGACCTGTTTGCCATCCTGGACCGCCTTGAACGCGGCGCGGACGGCGATCTCGGTCTTGCCGTATCCGACGTCGCCCGAGATGAGTCGGTCCATCGGGATCGGCCGCTCCATGTCGGCCTTGACCTCGTCGATGGTGGTGAGCTGGTCGGGCGTTTCCACGAACGGGAACGCCTCTTCCAGCTCGCGCTGCCAGGGGGTGTCCGGCGGGAATGCGTGCCCCTTGCTGGCCATCCTGGCCGAGTAGAGCTTGACCAGTTCGACGGCGATGTCGCGGACGGCGCGGCGGGCGCGACCCTTCGCGGCGGCCCAGTCGCTGCCGCCCAGTTTGCTCAGCGACGGTGCCTCCCCGCCGATGTACCGGGTGAGCAGATCGAGCTGGTCGGTGGGCACGTAGAGTTTGTCCCCGGGGAAGCCGCGTTTGCTCGGCGCGTACTCCAGCAGGAGATACTCCCGGTTGGTCTTCACCGGGTTCCTGCCGCCGGTGCTGACCTCGCGTTGCACCAGTTCGACAAACCGTCCGACCCCGTGGGTTTGGTGCACGACGTGGTCCCCCGCTTTCAGCTGCAGCGGGTCGACGACATTTTTACGGCGGCTGGCAAGTTTTTTCACCTGCCGCGCGTCGTATCCGACTGCCCTGCCGTAAAACTCGCTCTCACTGAGCACCGCGAGTTTCAGTTCCGGCATCTCGAAGCCGTGCTCGACGGATGCCGTGAGCAGGTACGCGACGCCCGCGTCCAGCTCCGCGGGCAGGTCCTCCACCACCCGCGCTGCGCACCCGCGTTCGGCCAGAACGTTGGCGGCACGCTCAACAAGGCCGGCACCCTGTGCCACGACCACGACGCTCCAGGAGTCGGCGAGCAACTGACCGACGTGTTCGAGTGCGCCATCAAGCTGGCCGGCGAAGTTCGGCACGGACGACGCCTCAACGCGAACGTAGTGGTCGTCGTCGACGGTGGTCGAGGCTGCCGCCGCGGAAGCGCTGTCGGTGACGGCCCCGGAGTCGAACCCGCTGAATGTCCACCAGGGTCGATCTCCCGCCGCCTCGCGCAGCTGAGTCATCGAGAGGAATCCGCCGGCATCCAAGTCGATCGGGGCTTCGGCGCCGGCGGTCGCGGCGTGCCAGGCGGCGGAGAGGAACTCGCGGTTCGTCTCGGCCAGGCTCACCGCGCGGGAGGCGACGCGCTCGGGCGAGAACACCGCGATGGCCGAGTCGATCGGCAGGTAGTGGGTGAGCGGCACGAGCCGTCCGAGCAGGGCCGGCGCCAGCGATTCCATTCCGTCGACCGGGATGCCCTCGGCGATCTTGACCAGCATCCCTGCCAGGCTCGGGAACTCGTGCTCCATCTCTCGCGCGCGCTGGCGCACCTCGGGACCCAGCAGCAATTCACGACTTGCGAGAAGCTCCACCTCGGCCAGCGGCTCGGGAGCGGAGCGTTGGTCCGACACGGCGAACTGCCGGATCTGCTCGATTTCGTCACCAAAGAATTCGACACGCACCGGATGCTCGTCGGTCGGGGCGAAGACGTCGAGGATGCCGCCGCGCACCGCGAATTCGCCGCGGCGGGTGACCATGTCCACACGGGAGTAGGCGAGGTCGACCAGCCGCGTGGCCACGCTGGTGAGGTTGTAACCGCGCTGCCCCGCAACGAGCCGCTCCGGCTCGAGGCTGGTGAGGTTGTCGGCAAGCGGCTGCAGTGCTGCGCGCACCGAGGCGACGACGACGATATCGCCGACGGATGCCGGATCGAGCGCGGCATCCCGCTGCCACCGCTGAAGAGTGCGAAGGGCGCGGATGCGTTTGCCGACGGTTTCGGCGCTCGGGCTCAGCCGCTCGTGGGGCAGCGTTTCCCAGGCGGGAAACTCGACGACGGTGGAGCGCGGCGCAATGCTGGCCAGGGACTCGCGAAGCGACTCGGAATCCCGCCCCGTCGCCACGATCGCCAGCAGCGCCCGCGGTGGCCGCCTGGCGGCGAGCAGACCCGCAACGAGGGGTGCGCGAAGGCCGTCCACGACGGAGAAATCGGCGCTGCGGCGGGAGTGTGCGATCGCCTCGTCGAACGTGCGGGCGCGCGAGAGCGCAGAGATTAAGCCCTCGAGTATCACCGGATAAGTCTACGCACCGCCGCCTCGGCGGTCCTCTCGCCGACGACATCCCGCTTCGCCGATCGCGGCACCCTGAGCATCGGTGGCCGGCATCCCGTTTCACGGAGTTTCTGTAATTGAGCCCCAAATTCCACGATGCCGAGGCAGCCGGATGACAGAAACTCCTTGAAACGGGTTCATGCAGCGGCCAGCGCGTCCGCCAGGACCTGCACGCCCTCGCGAAGGAGGTCGTCGGAGATCGCGAGCGGCGGAAGGAACCGGATGACGTTGCCGTACGTTCCGCAGGTCAGCACGATGACGCCGGCGGCGTGCGTCGCTGCCGCGACTCGAGCGGCGAGGGCAGCATCCGGGTCGCCGGTGAGCGGGTCTACGATTTCGATCGCCATCATCGCGCCGCGGCCACGCACCTCGGCGATCCGAGGATCGCCGGCCAGGTCTCCCAACACCTCCGTCAGGAGCCGTCCGATCTGCTGTGCTCGTTCGACGAGCCCGTCCTCCTCGTACGTGCGAATCGCGGCCAACGCCGCCGCGCACGCGATCGGATTGCCGACGTAGGTTCCGCCGAGGCCACCGACCTGCGGCGCGTCCATGATCTCGGCGCGGCCGGTGACCGCCGACAGCGGCAGGCCACCCGCGATGCCCTTCGCCGTGACGATGAGATCGGGCACGATGCCCTCGTGTTCGCTGGCGAACATGGCGCCGGTGCGAGCGAACCCGGACTGCACCTCGTCGGCGATGAAGACCACCTGGTTCGCACGGCACCAGTCAAGCAGCGCGGCCAGGTAGCCGGCTGCTGGGACGATGAATCCGCCCTCACCCTGAATCGGTTCGATGATCATGGCGGCGAGGTTGCTTGCCCCGATCTGCTTCTCGACATAATCGATCGTGCGGCGAGCCGCTGCAGCACCGTCGAGCCCTCCATCGCGCAGCGGATACGACAGCGGCGCCCGGTAGATCTCCGGTGCGAAGGGACCGAATCCGTTCTTGTAGGGCTGGCTTTTCGCGGTCAACGCCATGGCCAAATTGGTGCGGCCGTGGAACGCGTGGTCGAAGGCGACGATCGCCTGCTTCCCGGTGTAGCTGCGGGCGATCTTCACCGCGTTCTCCACCGCCTCGGCGCCGGAGTTGAACAGGGCGCTGCGCTTGGCGTGGTCGCCGGGCGTGAGCCGATTGAGCGCTTCGGCGACCTCCACGTAGGACGCGTACGGCGTCACTCCAAAACACGTGTGGGTGAACTGTGCCGCCTGCGTCTGCACCGCCTCGACGACCCGCGGCGCACTGTTGCCGACGCCGGTGACGGCGATGCCCGACCCGAGGTCGATGAAGGAGTTGCCGTCGACGTCGACGAGTACGCCGCCGCCCGCGGCCATCGCGAACACGGGCATCGTGATGCCGACGCCGGCCGCCACAGCCTCGGCCTTGCGTGCCAACCATTGCCTGGACTTCGGCCCAGGAATCGCGGTAACGAGCCGCCGCACCTGGGGTAGGGACGGGCCGCCGAGGAGGGTGGCCGGGGAATCGGAAACGAGAGTCATGATCGTGCTCCTGCAACGTGAGGGACAAGGCGCCGAACCGGATGCCGTCGGTGCCGTTGGCGCCATCGTAGAAGCATTTCACCGTTGCTGCCGCATACACCGTGTACATTGTCAGTCAGCTCGATATACGTGGTGTCCAACGACGTGTTGAGCGCCAATTGCGGGAGAGGTGCGACCATGCCGGCCACGGTGCGACGACTGCTCGACAGTTCCGCACTGCACCTGGAGTTGCTTGCCGCAGAGTTCGAACTTCCTTCCGGAGCGCTCGAGACGGCGGTGGCGTGGGTGCACAGTTCCGACCTACCCGATCCCACTCCGTTCCTCTCCGACGGCGTGGTGCTGCTGACCACCGGAACCCAGTTCGGCGCAGCCGACGGAGACGACGCGGCCGCGTACGAGGACTACGTCTCGCGGCTGCGAAAACACGCGGTAGCGGCACTCGGCTTCGGCACCGATGTCGTGCGGAAGGGAACCCCGGATTCGTTGGTCAATGCCTGCCGGAAGTTCGAATTGCCCCTGTTCGAAGTGCCATACCGCACCCCGTTCATCGCCATTGCGCGCCTCGCGGCCGACATCGCCGCCGAGGACGCGTACGCCAGGAACAATTGGGCACTGTCTGCACAGCGCGCCATCGCGCTTGCGGCACTGCGCCCCGATGGACTCTCGGCGACTCTCGCCGAACTGTCCAGGCAGTTGAACCACTGGGTGGCGCTGTTCGATGCTGCCGGGTCGCTCGATCGGAAGTTCCCAGCCGATGCCGTATCCGCTCCGACCCTGGATGCGGTCCGTCGGGAGGCGGCGCGGCTGCTGGGCCGGGCGCAGCGCGCGAGTTCGACAGTGGTGGTCGGCGGCGAGTCGATCACGCTCCAAACGCTGGGTGGACGAGGCCGCCTTCGCGGCATTCTGGCGTTCGGGCACGAGCACGGTCCCGATCAGGCGAGCGAACAGGTCGTGACCAGTGTGATCGCCCTGGCGGAACTCGCTCTGGAACAGAACCATACCCTCGACCGGGTGCGCGCCAACCTGCGGAGGAGCCTGTGGCGGCTGTTGTTATCCGGTGACGTCAACCTGGTCGAGGAGCTCTCCCGCGAGAGTTGGGGCGGGCTCCCGCCCGAACCGTTTGTTGTGGCACTGGCAGACGCACCGGCGCAGCGACTCGAGTCCATCGTCGAGTACCTCGAGCTGCACGCCGAAAGCAGCACGTCCCGTCTCTTCTTCGCTGCCACCGATGACGGGATCGTGTTCTGTGCGGAACGGGCGCACGCCATTTTTGGCGACCTGGCGGCGAAGTTCTCCCTCCATCTCGGGCTGTCGGCATCCACCACCTATGCCGGTCTGCATCGTGCGCTCCGGCAGGCGGAGCGAGCGCACCTCTCGGCGGTGCGCTCGGGTGTGGGAATGGTGGATTTCCAGAGTGTGTCTGGCCAGGGAGTGCTTGCTGCCATGGTCGGCGCGGATGCCGCGGAAGTCGGCCGTTCTGTCCTTGCGCCACTTCTGGAGCACGACGCGAAAAACGGCACGGGGCTGGTCAGGACGATACGTATCTGGTTGGAGGCCAATGGCGAGTTCGAGGCGACCAGCCGAACGCTCGGCGTACACCGGCACACGGTGCGGGCCAGGATCGTCGAAGCGGAGCACCTGTTGGACCAGGACCTGAGAACGTTTCGGGCGCGAGCGGACCTCTGGGCGGCGTTACTGGCGGTCGACAGTCACGAGGTTCGTGCTCAGGACGGCTGACCGGGCACGGCGCACCGACCGACGGTCGTCACTCACTCCGCCGGGGAGTGGGTGTGGAACTGCAGTTGCGCCGCCGCCAGCGATTCGCGCGCGATCTTCTCGACCGCATCCGCGGCATCCACCAGCAGGTTCGGCAGCAGGGCTCGCTCCGTTGACGTGAAGTCGTGCAGCACGAAGTCCGCGGCGCTCTGACGTCCTGGCGGTCGCCCGATGCCCACACGCACCCTGAGGAAATCGTTCGAACCGATCGCCGAGATGATGTCGCGAAGGCCGTTGTGGCCGCCGTGGCCGCCGCCCTGCTTCAGCCGCAGGGTGTCGAACGGAAGGTCCAAGTCGTCGTGCACGACGATCAGGTGCGAAGGGTCCACCTTGTAATAGTGCGTCAACGCGGCGACGGGGCCGCCCGACACGTTCATGAAACTGCCAAGCTTGGCGACGATCAGTCGCGGCCCTTCGAGACCGCTTCGCCCCTCGGCAACCATGGAATTGGTTTTGTGGCTTTTGAACGTGGCGGACAGGCGATCGGCGAGTTCGGCCATCACCATCTGCCCGACGTTATGGCGATTACTGGCGTAGTCGGGCCCGGGATTCCCGAGCCCGACTACGAGCCACTGGTCGGTGTCCAGCGGATGCCTCTTTCTTCAGCGTTCAAATTCGGCGTGATTACTGCGCGCCGTTCACTCTGGGTCTACTTTGGGCCTACTCGGCGGCTTCTTCAGCCACTGCTGTCGACTCTTCAGCCGGTGCCTCGGCCTCCGCACCGAGGTCCTGCTCGACGGGAACGCTGATCGCGACAACCAGCACGTCCGGCTCGGTGATCAGAGTGCTGCCCGCCGGCAACACGACATCCTTGGCCAAGATCTGAGTGCCGGCTTCGAGGCCTTCGACGTTCACTTCCAGGCGCTCCGGGATGCTCGTGGCAAGCGTCTCGATGAGCAGCGTCTTGGCATCCATGTCGACTTCCAGCCCTGGAGCCGGCTCGCCGACGACGTGCACGGCGATGTCGACCTGCACCTTTTCGCCGGCCTTGACGATGATCAGGTCGAGGTGCTCGATGATCTGACGGACCGGGTCCTTTTGCACGTCCTTGACGAGCGCGAGCTGGTGCTTGCCGGCGATGTCGAGATCGATGATCGCGTTGGCCCGGCGGATGATCAATGCCGTCTCGTGGCCGGGCAAGCTCACGTGCTGCGGCGCGGTGCCGTGCCCGTAGAGCACCGCGGGAATCTTGCCGAGTGCGCGGAGCTTGCGCGCGGCGCCCTTGCCGAACTGGTCGCGTACTTCGGCGCTGAGGCCGTTGTCAGCGCCCTTGGCGATCTTCTTCTCTGTCTTGGCCTCGGCCATTGGTTACTCCTTCGCAGGCGGTCAGGCCCGTCTTGTCTTTGGTGTCGTGTGGTGTCAACTCGAACGCATGTCAGCGTGAGGAAAGACTGTGTCGTGTCCCGAAAATGTCGCCTCGGGACACTGCGCCTGATCCACCGCGTCGATTACGGATGTCTACCGGCAGGTTGCCCTGCCGACCGACGATCCCTCGCCGAAGTACAGTAGCCGAGTTTATCAGGGTCGGGACGGCGAGCGTGAACCAGCGTCCGCGGCCGCATCGAGAAAGGCGCGTGCCCGCCTTTTGAGCGCGCCCAGGTCTCCGCCGGACGCCGCATCCTTCACCAACGGACTGCCGATGCCCACCGCCACGGCGCCGCGCGCCCAGTAGTCAGTGGCCGCGGGCAGATCCACTCCCCCGACCGGCACAAACGGTGTCGCAGGCAGCGGATCGCGCAGTGCCGAGAGGAACGCGGGTCCGCCGTTCGAGGCGGGGAACAGCTTCACAGCGGTTGCTCCGGCCTGCATCGCGGCGTAGGCCTCACTGGGAGTCATCGCGCCGGCGATCACGGGGATGCGCCGCCGCACCGATTCGGCGACGCTGGGTGCGATGGCGGGCGTCACGATGAACGAGCTGCCCGCGGCGCGCGCGTGAGTCACATCAGACACCGACAGCACGGTGCCGGCGCCGATCATCGCCTCACCGGCCCGGCGCGCCACGGCTTCGATCACCCGCAGTGCATCGTCGGTGCCCAGGGATATCTCCAGGAATCGGAATCCCGCATCAATCAGCGTCAGCGCCGTCGCGATGGCGGCGTCCGCCTGGGAACCACGGATGATGGCGAGCAATCGAGCCTCGGTCAGCTCGCGGAGGAAGTCCGCCGGCGCCATCAGATCGCCGTCATCGGTCATGTCGTCACCATTCTGTTTGTCCTACCACTCCGCGAAGGATCCGTCGGAGTGCCGCCACACCGGCGAACGCCACGCATGACCGCGCTGGTCGGCGGCGCGTACGGCGCCCTCATCGACGTCGATACCGAGGCCGGGGCCGGTAAGCCGCTCAATACACCCGTCGACAAACGCCAACGGGGTTTTGTCGAGCACATAATCGAGCACTTCGGCGCCTTGGTTGTAATGGATACCGATGCTTTGCTCCTGGATGAGGAGGTTGGGCGTGGCAAAGCCGACTTGCAGGCAGGCGGCGAGAGCGATCGGCCCCAGCGGGCAGTGCGGCGCCAGTTGCACGTCGAACACTTCCGCGAGCGAGGCGATCTTGCGCACCTCGGTGATGCCGCCGGCGTGCGAGAGATCCGGCTGGGCGATGGCAATGCCGGCACTCAAGACGGGCAGGAATTCCTGCCGCGAATACAGTCGCTCGCCCGTCGCCACGGGGATCGAGGTCGACTGGACAAGCCTGCCGATGAGGTGGGAGTTCTCGGGAACGACGGGTTCCTCGAGAAAAAACGGATGCAACGGTTCCAGTAACGGTGCCACACGTCGGGCGTCGGCCAGGGTGAAGCGGCCATGGAAGTCCACCGCCACGTCGCGATTGTCCCCCAGCACCGACCGGGCGGCCGCGACTCGTTGCACGACCCCGTCGATCTCGGCGACGCTTGCGATCGCCCCCATTCGGCCACTGGCGTTCATCTTGACGGCCGTGAGACCCACCGCGAGCTGAGCGGAGATGGCATCGGCGACCTCGGCCGGTTCATCGCCGCCGACCCAGCCGTACATCCGGATCCTGTCGCGCACGTGTCCGCCGAGCAGCTGATGCACCGGCACGCCGAGCGACTTGCCGGCGATGTCCCAGAGCGCCTGGTCCAGCCCGGACACCGCGCTGGAGAGGATGGGGCCGCCGCGATAGAACGACCCCTTGGTCATCACCTGCCAGTGATCCTCGATCCGCAGTGGATCCTTACCGATCAGCAATTCGGACAGCTGCGCAACCGCGGTGCGCACGGTCTCCGACCGGCCTTCCACGACCGGTTCGCCCCAACCGACGATGCCGGTATCGGTTTCCACCCGCACGAACAGCCACCGCGGGGGGACCAGGAAGGTTTCGATCCTGCTGATGATCACTTGGCGTCGGTCCCTGCTGCGAGAAACTCGAGAATGTGGTCGACAATCTGGAGCGGCGTCTGAGCGACGTCGACGGTGATGCCCGGCTCGTCCTCGTCGCGTTCCTCAAGGGTGTCGAATTGCGACTGGAGCAGTGAAGTCGGCATGTAGTCGTGGTGCCTGGCCGCGATCCGGACTCCGATGAGGTCCATGTCTCCTTTGGCATATACCGTGACCATGTCGGGTGCGTGCTCCCGCAGCAAGTCCCGGTAGCTGCGTTTCAGAGCGGAACAGGCCATCACGATTCCGTGGTCGCCCGCGGCGGCCAGTTGTGCGCCGATCGCCTGCAGCCAGGGCAGGCGCTCCCCGTCGGTCAACGCGTGCCCGGAAGCCATAAGCCGGATGTTCTCGGCGGAGTGCAGACTGTCGCCGTCTATGAAGGGGACGTCGAGCCTCGTCGCCAACGCGGTGCCGATCGTGCTTTTGCCAGAGCCCTGCACCCCCATCACGATCATGGGTGGCAGCGTGTGAGAGCCCATCGACTAACCCTTCGTAGCGCCGGCCGTGAGACCGGAAACAATGTACTTCTGTGTGAACAAAGCGATCACCATGATCGGGATGGTGACCACGACTGCCGCCGCCATGAGGCCGCCCCAGTCGATGCTGGCATACGACACGAAGTTGAAGATGGCCACCGGCAGTGTCTTGGTGTTGGCGCCAGCGAGCACCAGCGCGAACATGAAGTTGTTCCAGGAAAAAATGAAGGAGAGTATGCCGGAGGTTGCGATGCCGGCCACGGACAGCGGCAGGGTGATCCTTCGGAACGCGCCGATGGGTGTGAGCCCGTCCACCTGCGCAGCCTCTTCCAGCTCCATCGACATCGAGTCGAAGAACGACATCATGATGTAGACGATGAGAGGCAACGCCACGAACATGTGCGACATGATCAGCACGGAAAATCCGCCGACCATCCTCAGGTTCGCGAAGATGAAGTACCACGGTACGAGCAGGCTGACGCCGGGGATGATGCGCGCCATCAGCACCACCATGGCTGAGCGGTGCATGGTGAATCTGCTCATCGCATACGCGGCGGGCACGCCGAGGATCAGCGAGAACACCGTCGCCCACAGCGCGACCCAGAAGCTGTTGAAGATGAAGCTGAAGTAGTTGTTGCGCCCTAGCACGTTGTCGTAGTTCTCGAGCGTAGGCGTGAAGAAAATCGTCTTGCTCGCGTCGTAGATGTCCACGTTGGTCTTGAAGGAGGCGATCAACATCCAGATCAGCGGCGCGACGAACACGACGACAATGAGGATGAGCACCACGGCCCGGAACCACGTGTACGCGCGCGAACGCAGCGGCTTCTTCCGTGGCGGCCGCACGGCCGGCACCGAGTCGGCTGTGAACGTCGGCTCCGTCAGCGTCGAGGTCATAATTGGCGCTCCTTTCTGCGATACGTGAGCACCCACATGCAGGCGATGATGATGAGGAAGAACAGGATCAGCACCGTCGAGGCGATTCCGTAGTCGCTGTAGTCGAAGCTGACGCCGAAGACATAGACGTTCAGTGTCTCGACTTCGTGGAACGATCCACCGCCCTTGCCTTTCGTGGCGTACAGGATGTCGAAGGTCTTGAGCGCGTCGATGCTGCGCAACAACACCGCAACGATCACCGTGGCCTTGAGCAGGGGCAGTGTCACATACCAAAACCGTTGCCAGGCGTTCGCTCCGTCGATGCGCGCCGCCTCGTCCGGTTCGTCGGACAGCGAGGTCAAGCCGGCCAAAAGGATCAAAACGACCATCGGGGTCCACTGCCAAATGTCTACGAACATCAGGGTGGGAAGGGCCGTCGTCTGACCCGACAGCCAGGGCTGGGACGGGATGCCGAACCAGTTCAGAACCTGGTTGGCAAAGCCGATGTTCGGGTCGAAGATCAGCCGCCACATCATGCCTACGGCGACGGGAGTGGCCACCAACGGAAGCAGGATCGCTACGCGCACCCACTTTTCACCGCGGAACGGGCGCCACAACAGCAGAG
>JBDTBD010000099.1:0-17637 GCA_039924285.1 Terrimesophilobacter sp.
GGTTCCTGCACATTCAGGAGTCGCTGGCCGAGCTCATCGTCGACGTGGAGATCGGCAAGGCGCTGATGCGGGCATCCGAGGTGGATGCCCAGCTCAATCAGTGGGGCATGATGCAGCCCAAGTGGGAGACGCTCAACGCGGCCCGCAATTGGTATCCGAAGATCGCACAGCGCTTCCCGCAGATCATCCGCACCTTCTGCGCCAGCGGGCTGATGGCACTTCCCGGTGAGGCCGACCTTGCCAGTGCTGCGCTGCCGGACATCGAGCTGTACTTGCAGGGCAAATCGCTCACCGGGCCGGAGCGGATCAAGCTGTTCAAGCTCGCCTACGACGCCTCGATTTCCGGATTCTCGTCGCGGCAGGCCCTCTACGAGTACTTCTTCTTCGGGGACCCGGTGCGGATGGCCGGCGCCCTGGTGAGGGGCTACGACACGGAGCCGCTGCAGCAGCGCATTCGGGACTTTCTGGCCCGCGAGGGCGCCTAATCCATTACCCGTTTCACGGAGTTTCTGTCCTGCGTGGACGTCTGCACTAGGAAGCAGGGTCCTCGGTGACAGTTTCTCCGTGAAACGGGGTGGGTGGCGCGGTTAGCATGGCAGTGGTGGACGAGAGTTGACAGGGAGCATTCTGATGAACGAAACCGAGTTGTTGGCTGATGTGCCGGACGGTCTTTTTATCGGCGGTGAGTGGCGCGCGGCTGATGGCGGAGCGACGATGTCGGTGCAGGATCCATCGACAGGGGACACGATCAAGACGATCGCCGATGCCTCGGTGGCGGACGCGGAAGCGGCGATGGATGCTGCCGCAGCGGCATCCGCATCCTGGGCCGCCACCGCTCCTCGCCAACGCGGCGAGTTACTCCGCCGCGCCTTTGAGGCCGTGATCGCGAGGTCCGAGGACTTTGCCCTGTTGATGACGCTGGAGATGGGCAAGCCCCTGGCCGAGTCACGCGGCGAGGTCACCTACGGAGCCGAATTCCTGCGCTGGTTCAGTGAGGAAGCCGTGCGGATCACCGGCCGGTACGGAATCAACCCGGAAGGCAGCGGGCGGATGATCGTCACCCAGCGTCCGGTCGGACCGTGCTATCTGATCACCCCGTGGAACTTCCCCCTGGCGATGGCGACCAGGAAGATCGGCCCGGCGCTGGCCGCCGGATGCACCGTCATCGTCAAGCCCGCCTCGCTCACCCCGCTGAGCACACTGCTGTTCGTCAAGGTGCTGCAGGAGGCAGGATTGCCCGCTGGTGTGGTGAACGTGCTGACCACCTCGCACTCGGGAGCGGTGTCCAAGCCGATCCTGACCGACTCACGACTGCGCAAGCTGAGCTTCACCGGGTCGACGCCGGTGGGAGTCAGCCTGCTCAAGCAGGCCGCCGACCGCGTGCTGCGCACTTCGATGGAGTTGGGCGGCAACGCCCCGTTCGTCGTGTTCGAGGATGCCGACCTCGACCAGGCAGTCGACGGTGCGATGATCGCGAAGTTCCGTAACATCGGCCAGGCCTGCACCGCGGGCAACCGCTTCATCGTGCACGAGTCCATCGCCGACGAATTCGCGGCGCGGATCACCGTCCGGGTCAAGGAGCTCAAGGTCGGACGCGGCACCGAAGACGGCGTGGGCATCGGCCCGTTGATCGACCAGGATGCGATCGAGAAGGTCGGCGCGCTCGTTTCCGACGCCGTCGAGCGCGGCGCGTCAGTGCTCACCGGCGGCTCAGCCATCGACGGGAAGGGCACGTTCTTCGAGCCCACAGTGCTCGACGACGTGCCGGCTGGCAGCGACATCCTGCGTGAGGAGATCTTCGGCCCGGTGCTGTCGATCACACGGTTCACAGACGAGGCCGAAGCAGTCAGGCTCGCCAACGACACCGAGTACGGCCTGATCGGCTACGTCTTCACCAAAGACCTCGCCCGTGGCCAGCGGCTCATCGAATCGATCGACACCGGCATGATGGGCCTGAACCTCGGCGTGGTTTCCAACGCCGCGGCGCCGTTCGGTGGGGTGAAGCAGTCGGGCCTCGGTCGCGAGGGCGGTCTCGAGGGCATCCACGAGTACCTCGCGACGAAGTACACAATGACACCGAACCCGGGCCTCTAACCGACGGTTTCGTCAATCCGGCGCTTTCATCATTCAGGAGGGTATGGGGACGCAGTGACTGTTGGATAGTCAGAAGCTGTCATTTTGTCCCGCCAGCCACTCCCGTCACACCACCTCCTGAATGATGAAAGGCTGTAGCGGATGGCTGTCGTCGAGATTGCGGATGCCGCCGACCCGATTCTGCAGCACCCGCTGCTGACCGACTACGCGCGCGCCACCGACGTTGCGCTGCGCAAGGCACGCGGCACCGAACACGGGATCTACATCGCCGAGTCCACCCTGGTTCTGGAGCGCGCGCTCAGCGCCGGCCACACGCCCCGCTCGGTGCTGGCAGTGCCCGGCTGGGTGGATGCGGCGCGCTCGATCGTCGGCGACGACGTTCCCATTTTCACCGGACCGGCAGGGGTGCTCGCGGAACTCACCGGCTACGTTCTGCATCGCGGTGTGATCGCTGCCATGAACCGGCCGGCCCTGCCCGCTGCGGCCGCGCTCTTGGAAAACGCCCGGTGCGTCGTCGTGCTGGAAAACGTCGCGGACCCCACCAACGTCGGTGCCATCTTCCGCTCGGTTGGCGCGATCGGTGCGGATGCCGTGCTGGTCACGCCGCGCTGCGCCGATCCGTTCTACCGGCGGGCGATCCGCGTCAGCATGGGCACCGTGCTGCAGGTGCCCTGGACCCGAGTCGGCGATTGGACATCAACGCGCGCGCTGCTCGCGGCATCCGGCTTCGACATCGCCGCGCTCGCCCTCACTCCGGATGCCGTGTCGCTGCGGGACTACGCGGCGAGGGCCCCGGCAAAACTCGCGATCGTACTCGGCGCCGAAGGCGACGGGCTCACGGCCGAGGCGATCGGCGCGGCGGACACCGTCATCCGCATCCCCATGGCGCACGGCATTGACTCACTCAACGTGGCTGCCGCGAGCGCCGTCGCGCTCTGGGCTCTCGTTCAACGGGACCTTGTGTAACGGACCCTCATGCAGTTGGTGGTCGGGGTGTCGCCTCGGCCGCTGTCGCGTCAGACGTGTCGGGTCGACCGCATACTGCTATGCGGGCGCACGGTGGGACGCGGAGCGCTGCGCCTTCGGAGACACCCCGCCAACAGCCTAGCGCGATCTAGGACGAACGTACTAGGTGGTCGAAACGCAACGTCCGTAAAATCGGCTTGTGGTCATTTCCCAACCCCGCTCCGCCCCTGCGCGGGAGGCAATCCTCGCCGCGGCAGCTGTCGAGTTTGACGAACACGGCTACGCCGGCGCCTCGATCGCCTCGATCGCCGCGCGTGCCGGCACGGTCAAGGGCCACGTGCAGTACCACTTCCGAACGAAGTCCACGATCGCCACGGCGTTGATCCACGCGTCCTTCGCGCGCGGGGCGTTTCTGGCCCCGAGCGTCGAAATTCCGCCGCGCGGCATTGCGGCGATCCTGGCCAACACCCGATTTGTTGCGGAGCGGTTCCAGTCGGATGTCCGCGCGCGCGCGACGGTGCGGCTGCTCGCCGAGAAGTCCCAGATCGACGGCGAACTGCCGACGCCATACATCGGGTGGATGGGCAACCTCGAGGTCATGGTGGACGAGGCCAAGCAGGACGGCGATATCCGCAAAGACATCGATTCCCGGGAGTGCGCCTGGCTCATGGTCTCGGCGTTCTTCGGGGTCCTGTCCGTCTCACAAAAGCTGGGCCTACTCGACCGGTTTCCGGAACGTGGGGAGCGCATCGTGCGGATGCTTCTGGCTTCGTTGGCGTAGCCCCCACCCACGCCCGGTGATGAGGCTGTCTCGAGGCGACGACGGACGCGTAGGCTGACAGACAGGAGGCAATAACGATGCAAGAAGCAGTGATTGTCGATGTGATCAGGACTCCGTCCGGACGGGGAAAACCCGGCGGAGCACTCTCGGGAGTGCACCCGACCGACCTGTTGGCGGGGGTGCTGGAGGCGCTCGTCACCCGCAACGACCTCGATCCGGGCATGGTCGACGATGTGATCGGCGGCTGTGTGTCGCAGGCCGGAGAGCAGACCTTCAACATCACAAGGAACGCGTTGCTCGGCGCCGGCTTCCCGGACTCGGTGCCCGGCACCACCATCGACCGGCAGTGCGGCTCCAGCCAGCAAGCCGCCACCTTCGCCGCTCAGGGCATCATGACCGGCCAGTACGACATCGCGATCGCGTGCGGTGTCGAATCGATGAGCCGGGTGCCGCTCGGTTCCTCCACCGGTGGCAAGAATCCGTACGGTGAGCGGATGGCGGCCCGTTACCCCGACGGCCTGGTCAGCCAGGGTGTTTCGGCCGAACTCATCGCGCAGAAGTGGGGCTTCGACCGGCATACCCTGGACACGTTCTCCGATCGGTCACATCGGCTCGCCGCTCAGGCCACCGACCGCGGCGACTTCATCCGCGGGATCGTTCCGGTGGGCGAGGTGCGCCGGGACGAGACGATCCGCGAAGCCACGACCGTCGAGGGCCTCGCCGGTTTGAACCCGGCGTTCCGCACCGACGAGGTCGCGGCGCGGTTCCCGCAGCTGGACTGGAGGATCACCGCGGGCAACTCGTCGCCACTCACCGACGGCGCCTCGGCGGCCCTCATCATGAGCGCCGAACGCGCCAAAGCGCTGAAGCTCACGCCGCGAGCCCGGTTCCTCAGTTTCGCCGTCACCGGCAGCGATCCGATTTTCATGCTCACCGGAGTCATCCCCGCCACCCGCAAGGTGCTCGATCGGGCCAATCTGACCATCGATGACATGGATGCGTACGAAGTCAACGAAGCGTTCGCCTCGGTGCCGCTGGCGTGGCAGCACGAGCTGAACGCCGATCCGGACAAGCTCAACCCGTGGGGTGGCGCCATCGCGCTCGGCCACGCGCTCGGCTCCTCAGGCACCCGGTTGCTCACCACCCTGGTCAACTACCTCGAGTCCAGCGGCGGACGGTACGGCCTGCAGACCATGTGCGAGGGTGGCGGCATGGCCAACGCCACCGTGATCGAGAGGATGTAACGATGCGAATCAGCGGATGCTCAGCCCTGGTCACCGGCGGCGCGTCGGGCCTCGGACTGGCCACGGCCCGTGAGCTGCTCGCGGCCGGCGCCGACGTGATCATCCTCGATCTGCCCGGCTCCGGCGGGGAAAGCATCGAGGGCGTCACCTTCGTGCCGGCGGACGTCACCGACGAAACACAGGTGCAGGCCGCGGTGGATGCCGCCGGCGCGCCGCTTCGTATCGTGGTGAACTGCGCAGGAATCGGCACGCCGGGCAAGACCCTCGGGCGCGACGGACCGTTGCCGCTGGCAACTTTCGAGCGCGTGCTTCGGGTGAACCTGCTCGGCACCTTCAACGTCATCCGTCTGGCAGCGCGGGCCATCGCGGCCACAGAGCCTGTCGACGGCGAGCGCGGCGTCATCGTCAGCACCGCATCCGTCGCTGCCTTCGACGGACAGATCGGGCAGGCGGCATACTCCGCCTCGAAGGGCGGAATCGTCGGCATGACCCTGCCGATCGCGAGAGAACTGGCTGCGCACCTCATCCGGGTCATGACCATCGCTCCCGGCACCTTTGACACCCCGATGCTCGCCGGCCTTCCCGAGGCTGCACGGGAGTCCCTCGGCAGCCAGGTGCCGCATCCGTCGCGTCTGGGAAAGCCGTCAGAATATGCCGCACTCGTGCGACACATCGTCGAGAACCCTATGCTCAACGGCGAGACTATACGTCTCGACGGCGCGATCCGGATGGCGCCCCGCTAAGCGAAACCACGAAGGAGACCGATCTATGTCGTACTGCATCAGTTGCGGAAGCCAGCGTCAACCCGGAGCCAAATTCTGCAGCACCTGCGGTACGGCAGTCGACGATGGCCAGCGTACGACGCGCGCCGGTGAGCCCGTCGTGCGTGCGGTGCCCGTCGTGGACTATGTGCGCGATGGGCTGGCGGCTTTCGCCCTGATCATTTCGCTGTTCATGGTCTGGCTCGCCGGCGGCGTGGGCACCGGCCGCTTCGCCGGAGACCTCGCTGGGACGCACCTGGACGTCGTGGTGATCACGCTGCTCAGTCTGGCGTCGCTGAGCATTCCGTATCTCTGGCGTGCCGGGGTGTTCGGTCCCTCGTGGGGCTATGCCAAGACTCAGGATGTTCGGCTGCTCGCCAATGCTCCGTACTTTCTGCTCGTGGTCGTTTATCTGGTGATCGAGATCGTCGCGCATCCGGGACTCGGTCCCGCGATGGCCTTCGGACTCGCCGGGGCGGTCCTGGCCGCGCAGCCGCGCGGTTCGGAGCTCGCGGACGGCGACGTCGTCCGGGACCGGCGGTGGATTGTCGCAGTGCTCGCGATTGCCGGCCTCGTCGTCGTGCTGACCTTCATTCAGATCATCGAGGCGGCGACCCTGTTTGATGCCATCTCGATGGTCGTTATTGTGCTGTTGGCGCTCGGCAACGCGGCGTTGCTGTCGGTGGTGTCCGTCGGCGTTGTTCGAGGATCTGACTCGTGGCGGCTGGTGGGCATCGGCATCGGCGTGATCGGTGCAGTCTTCGGGCTGCTCAGTCTCAGTCCGCAGTTCACGCTGACCAAGATGACCACGACTGCCGTGTTCCCGTCGTTCTCCCTGGTCTTCTGGATGGCGTTCGGCGCGGCGGTGGCAGCGCCATCCGTCGCGCGTCTTATGACGCGGGCGGCAGTGGATCCGGTGTCATGGCTGCCGGCGCTGCGGCCGGTGCTCGACCTGGCGATCGGCGTGAACGCGTTGATGGCAGTCGTCTCGGTGGTGGCGATCATCCGGGTGACCGCCCCCGGCGACCACGTCCTTGACGCGGTCAGCCCGGTGCCGTTCGTACTGGCGTTGGTCTTCGGCGTGGTCGGCGTGGCCGGCGGCATCGTCGTGCGGGCGACGCTGCGAAGCGATGCCCATCAGGGGCACCGGCTCGCCACTGCCTACGCCGGCATGCTTGTTGTGCTGGGTTTGGTGCTCGTGATCATCTGGTCGGTGCTCAGGCTGGGGAACATCGCGCCGCTCACGCTGCTTATCGCATTTGCTTTTCCCGCAGTGTTGGCCGTCATTCTGTGGGGTACTCCCGCGGTGCGGGAGTATTTCCGTTCTCTCCCCACGAGCGATCGGTCCGCCCGGTACAGTTTCGTCGGTGTCCCGCGCCCTGCCACGGAGCACCGGGAGGCAGCGGGGGAGCCACGCGAGAGCGACGTGACCGTCACCGCCGCGACGACGGACGCCACCGAACCAGTGGCCGGCGTCGATTTCATCGAGTCCGAATTTGCGACGGACGCGGCGACGGACGCGGCACCGGGTACGACCCCGGAGGCGAGCTGGGATTTGACCGGGGATGCGACCGGGGATGCGACAGGAGCCACGGCGGTGCTTCCCGATCTGACCGAGCGCCTGACCGGCTTCGGACGTTCGGCAAAGGTTCGCAAGGCCTCCGATGGCCAGAACTCGCTCGACGCGATTCGTGCGGAGGCTGCCAACCGCAGGACTTCCGCAGTCCGGCTGCGCGAGATCGCCTCCACCGTGCCGGAGGCGCGGGCCGCCGTGGCGTTGAACCCGAGGGCATACCCCGATCTCCTCACCTGGTTGGGCAACTTGGGTGACCCCGACGTCGACGACGCGCTGGGGCGCCGGAAGCGGTAGCACCTCGGACGCCGCGCGTCCCGTCAGCGGAGGCGGTTTCCCGCTCCCCACACGCCCTGCACGGCGAAGCCGGAGTCCAACAGCACGGCATCGGCGGCGAATCCGACTGCCAGCTGCCCGAGGTCTTTCTCCCGGCCTATTGCCCGAGCCGGGGTTTGCGTGAGGGCCTGGACTGCCGTTTCGACGGGCAGACCCACCGACGTGACCGCGAGGCGCAATGCCGTGTCGAGGGTGAGGGTCGAGCCCGCGATGGAACCGCTGTCCGACAGCCGCGCGACGCCATCGGTCACCGTCGCCTGCAGCGTGCCGAGCATGTACTGCCCGTCGGCCGCGCCGGCCGCCGCCATCGCATCCGTGATCAGCGCGACCCGGCCCGGGGCACCTTCGAACGCACGCCGTACGACCGAGGGATGCACGTGCACTCCGTCGTTGATGACCTCCAGCGTCACCCCGGATGAGTCCATCGCCGCCGCCACCGGGCCGGGGGAGCGGTGATGGATGCCCGGCATCGCGTTGAACGCGTGCGTGAGGATGCTCGCACCGGCGTCGAACGCGGCTCGCGCCATGTCGTAGTCCGCCGCGCAGTGGCCGACCGCCACCACGACGGAGGCGTCCACGAGTTGCCGCAGCGCGTCCATGCCGCCGGGCAGTTCCGGCGCCAGGGTCACCTGCACCAGGGTGCCGCCCGCCGCCTCGAGCAGCCGATCGATGCTGCCACGGTCCGCGGAGCGCAACAGCGTCGGATCGTGCGCGCCGCGGTGGGCCTGGTCCAGGAACGGTCCTTCCAAATGGGAGCCGAGGATCAGCGGGTCGGCCCCGGCCGCATCCGCGACGACGCCGAGCTGCCGCTCCAGATCCGGCAGTGACGCGGTGACCAATGACAACACCGAGCGCGTGGTGCCGTGGCTTCGGTGCAGAGCGAGGGCGGTGCGGATACCATCGGCATCCGAATCGAACGACGCTCCGCCTCCGCCGTGCCCGTGGATGTCGATGAACCCCGGGGTGAGCCAGCCGCCCGCGGCGTCGATGACCGTGTCCGAGTCGGGGTGGAGGCCGTCGCCGTCGCCCACCGCTGCGATGCGGTCGCCGGCGAAGAGCACCCAACCGTTGTGGGCAACGTGCCCGGAGGTGACGAGCCGGGCGGAGTGGATGAGGGTGCGTGGTGACACGATGGTCCTTAGGCGACGATGACGGTGAAGCCGCGGTCGGCGAACGCAGCAAGTTGTTTCTGCGTAATGCCGGAATCGGTGATGAGAGTGCCGATGACCGAGGCGTCACCCAGTGTGGCGAAGGCCGTGCGGCCGATCTTGCTCGAGTCCGCGACCACGACAGCGCGCGAGGCACGTCGTGCCATGAGGACGTTGATGCTGGCCTCACCCTCGTCGTGCACGCTCGCGCCGATCACCGGATCGATGCCGTTCACGCCGATAAATGCGATGTCCAGCGTGATTTTCCCGAGGACGATGTCGCTGAACGGGCCGGCCAGCTCATAGCTGCGCGGGTGCAGCACACCGCCCGTGACCACCGTTTTGATCTGCGGACGCAGCGCGAGTTGAGCGGCGATATTGATCGCGTTGGTCACCACGGTGAGGTTCGGCTGAGGGGACGCCGCCATTAGGTCTGCGCGCGCGCAGAGTGCCGACGCGATCGCCCTGCTCGTCGTTCCCCCGCACAGTCCGACCACCGCGCCCCGCGGTACCAGGGCGCTCGCCGCGGCGGCGATCCGGCTCTTCGCTGCCGCGTGCAGTTCCCGTTTGTACCGCAGCGGCAAGTCATAGGCCACCGATTGCCCGACGGCTCCGCCGTGGGTGCGGGTGAGGAGTTGCCTGCCGGCCAGGTCGTCGAGATCCCGCCGGGCGGTCGCGGCTGACACCCCCAGCTTCGCCACGATGTCGTCGACGGAGATCCCCCCCGACTCGGCGAGAAGGTCGAGGGTGGCATTCAGTCGCTGGGTTTTATTCACCGCCTGCTCTTATTCTCGGGATCATCCAGCGACAACAGTGTCAACAGCCGCGCCGCCTCCGCGGCCACAGCCGAGCGGCCGACGCGCACATATTTTCGGGAATCGACCACGGTCGGCTCCGCCGCCAGGTAGCCGCGCAGCGCTTGCGTGAACACCCGGTTCAGCTGGGTGGATACGTTGATCTTTGTCATGCCGGCGCGAATCGCGGCCGTGAGCTGATCATCCGGCACCCCTGATGAACCGTGCAACACGAGCGGAACATCCAGCACCGCTCGCAACCGGGCGATCAACTCGAGGTCGAGGGTGGCCACGCGCTGAGTCATCGCGTGCGAGGACCCGACGGCCACCGCCAGCGCGTCCACCCCGGTGGCCTCGACAAAGCTGACCGCTTCGGTGGGATCGGTGCGCACCCCGGGCGCGTGGGCGCCGTCCTTGCCGCCGATGGCGCCGAGCTCTGCCTCCACGAAGACACCACGCGCGTGGGCATACTGCACGACGCGCCTTGTCGCGGCGACGTTTTGCGCGTAGGGATGCGTCGCTCCGTCGTACATGACCGAGCCGAATCCCAAGTCGACGGCCTCGCGCGCGAGTGCCTCGTCTTCGGCGTGGTCCAGGTGCACCGCAACGGGCACGGCCGCGCCTGCCGCCAGCGTCAGGCAGGCGAGCCCGAGGGGTGGCAGCGTTCCGTGGAAGGCCACGCAGTTCTGCGAAATCTGCAGAATGACGGCGTGGCCGGCGGATTCGGCACCGGCCACGAGCGCCTCGGCGGTTTCCAGATGGATCACGTTGAACGCGCCGACACCGGCGCCTCTTTCGTGTGCGGCGTCGATGATCTCCCGCGTCGGGGTGAGTGGCATTGAAACGTCCTATCGGTTCTCGTTGGCGGTGCGGAGCAGCACGGTCGCCTCGAGTTCGGCCAGGTTTCCGGCAACCTCGCCGGCAACGGGAGAGCGGACCGCTGCAGCGGACCACGCCGTGGCCAGCCGGAGGATCACGGACCGATCCGTGACTTTGTCGGAGTAGCAGACCGCGGCCGCGGCCACCGCGGCGTCTCCTGCACCGGTGGGGTTGCCGGCCAACGGTGCGGGAAGCCGGGCGAACAACGGCTCCCGGTCGGCGGCGGCCATGGCGAACATTCCGTCTTCGCCCAGAGAGACAAGCACGAGCGCAGCTCCGGCGTCCAGCAGTAACGAGGCCCCGTCGAGCGGGTCGGAGAGTCCCGTTGCTTCGGCCAATTCCTTGCGGTTGGGCTTGAGAACGTCTGCCCCGACACGCGCCGCCGCCAGCAACGCCGCACCGGATGCGTCGATAAGCACGGGAATCCCGGCCGACCTGCCGATACCGACCAGGTCAGCGTAAAAGCCTTCGTGTGCTTCCGGTGGCAAGCTGCCCGACCCGACGAGGCAGGTGGCCTCGTCGATCCGGAGACGGATGCGGTCGGTCAGGGCCGTCCAGTCCGTGTCGCGCAAGGCCGCTCCCCGCTCGTTGAGCACGCTGGTGCGGCCGGTTTCGGTCTCGACAAGCGCGACGCTGCGCCGAGTGGCCGAGCTCACTGACACCAGGTCGTGTGGCAGGCCGCTGGCCTCCAACTCTCGGGCGAATTCGATCCCGTTGTGACCGCCGACCGGTGCCACGACGAGCACCGGATGACCGAGCTGGTGGGCAACTCTGGCCACGTTGACCCCTTTGCCGCCCGCCCTGCTGCGCGCGGCATCCACGCGTTGAGTGTCGCCGAGGATGAGGGCCGGCACCGTAAAAGTGAGGTCCACGGCCGGGTTCGGCGTGACGGTGAGGATCATGCTGCCGCCCGGGCGAGCAAATCGCGGGCCTTGAGTGCCGCGCCGATCACTCCGGCGTTTTCGCCGATACTGGCCGGCAACAGCACGGGTCTTTTCTGGAACGTGAGGAGAGCATCCAGCCGCTCGCGCAGCGGCACAAACAGGGCGTCGCCGGCGTTCGCGAGTCCGCCGCCCAACACGATCGCCTCCGGGGCGAGTAACGCCACGGTGTGGGAAAGGTCGAGAGCCAACGCGTCCAGCGCGCTCTCCCAGACCGCGACGGCGTGGGGGTCGCCGGCGCCGGCACGCTCCAGCACTTCCTTCGCTCCCGGCACGCTCGCTCCGGTCAACGCGTTGTAGCGCCTCGCGATCGCGCCGGCGGAGGCGACCGCTTCCAGGCAGCCGCGTCCACCGCACGCGCAGTCCGGGCCGTCCGCGACGATGGAGTGTCCGATCTCGCCGGCCAGGCCGCCGCCGACGTGGATCGCGCCGGAGAGGAAGATCGCCCCCGCGATTCCGGTGCCGATCGTCATGACGACGACGTCGCGGAACGGTGCTGCTGCGCCGAGCCGATATTCGGCTTCACCGGCACCTCGCACGTCGTGGCTGAACGCGACCGGCATTCCCAGCAGAGCGCTGGCGCGGTCGCGGAACGGCACGTTGCGCCAGCCCAGGTTTTCTGAGAAAACTCCGATGCCGGAAGCGTCATCAACGTGGCCGGGAACAAGCAGTCCAGCGGCACGGAGGATCGACCCGGGGTGACGGTCGCGGAACGCGGCCGCGAGGCGGCCGATTTCATCGAAGATCGCGTCGACGCTTCCCGTGGTACTCACCGGGGTGCGCACGCGCTCAAGTTCGAGCATTCGGCCGGATTCGTCGATCAGCGCGGCCTTCGTGTCGGTGCCTCCGACGTCGAACGCGAGTACCCCGGCGCCGGGACCGAGCGATAGTGTCGCGGGCGCGGTGTCTGTCACTGTCGCGCTCACGAATCCAGGATGACCGAACGCGTGAGGTTTCGCGGCAGATCGGGGTCGAGGCCCGCGCGCCTGGCCCGCTCAAGAGCGACCCGCTGGGCCCGGATCAGATCCGCCATCGGGTCCACTGCGCGGTTTTCGAAGTGTGCGCCGGTCGCGGCGACAGAGGTGGCGAGCCCGTGCGGCGGCGTGCCGAACATCCACGTGACGCGGCCGGGCGCCGCGATGCTGATCGGCCCGTGCCGGTACTCCTTCGCCGGGTAGGATTCCGTCCACGATTGTGAGGCTTCTCGCATCTTCAGCGCCGCCTCGTTGGCCAGGCCGATCGAGAATCCGGTGCCGAGGAACGTGTATTGGTCGGCGGCGATGAGCGATTCGTCGAGCATGAGGTCCACAGCGTCGCGTCCCTGCGCGATCACCGTGTCGAGATTCTCACCGAGCGAGGCGCGCATCAGAGCCAGCGCGGTGGTCGCGAACCTGGTTTGCACCACCGATTGTTCGTCGGCGAACGGCAGGGCGATGACGGTGTCGGCCAGGTCGGCCATGGGGGTGTTCGGATCGCCGATGATCGCGATCGTGGGAACCCGCCCGTGCAGTGCGCGCAGCACGTGGAGCACCTCGGTCGTGGTGCCGGAGCGGGACAGCGCGATGACGGCGTCGTAGTTGCGCTGGGGGAATGGCTCGGACGCGGTGACAGCGTCGGTGACGCCGTGTCCTCCCGACTCCCGAAGTGCGGCGAAACTCTGCGCCATGAACCAGGATGTTCCGCACCCGACGACGGCCACCCGTGCGCCCGATTCCGGGAGGGCGGCTTGCTCCGCCGTCAGTGTTGCCGCCCGTGCCCAGGAGTCGGGCTGGGAGCGCAGTTCCTGTTCCAGGTGCAGTCCCGGTGTCGGGTGCTCGTCGTTGGTCATGTCTCGTGCTCCTCGGACTAATAGTTGATTGTTTGTGATCGCGCGGAGGTAATTGTAATCAAAGTCTCTCACAATCAGGTCATGGTAAATCGGTAGTGACCGGGTATTTCGGTCCCGGGGCATACCTGAGTCCACAGAGCGGCGAGCGAGTCTTCGCCTTCTCGGAGGTCCGGCACCTCGAGACCGCCGCGCAAAATATCCGCCGCCCGGTGCGGTTGACCGGATCGGGCGAGTGCCTGCGCCTCGAGAAAACGGACGCGCCCGGCGCGGGCGGCCGGTTGCCCGGCGATCCCGATCAACCGCAGTGCCTCCGTCGCCGCGTCGTGGCGCAGCAACGTGGTGGCTGCCTCGATCAGCAACGCGACGTTGTCCAGGTCGAGGGCGCAGGCCTGCGAGTATCGTTCGAGCGCATCCGGCACGCGACCCTGGACCAGCGCGATCAGCGCGAGTCCTCGATGCCCCGCGGCCGCGAGAGTGGGTTGCCCTGGCGTAAGCGCCAGCAGTTCGAGGTATCGGGAGCGAGCGACACGAAGGTCGCCCCGGGCGTGCGCCATGACGGCGAGGTGCCGGATCACCGCCGGGGTCACGTTGTGCGCTTCCAGCAGCGCTTCCCAATCGTTTCCCTTCACAAACGTGGAGGCGGCCCCGAACTGGCCGTTGAGGAGGTCGTGCCAGGGCCGCTGTTCGGCGGTGAGGGTGTTCTCGCCGAACGGGGTGCCGGTCTCGTCGATCCACGCCATCGCGCCTCGCCGGCGGCGCAGCGATTCGAGCGCGCCCCATCCGGTGCCGGAGTTCAGCATCAGGGCGGGTGGAGCATCTGCCCACGACGCGGCACGGCGACCGGCCGCGTCGAGATCGGAAACACTCAGCAGTTCGTCGATGCGCGAGCCGCAGTGCGCCACGGCGCTGCTCCTGCTCGTCGAGTGTGCGAGCGCGGGATCCACGCGCGCGTTGCCGTATGCCTCGACCCACGTCCACTGTGCGCCGGCTGGCATTTCTTGGTGCTGGAACTGGGTCTGCGCCAGACCCGCCTGGATCTCGGCGTACCGCTCGCCGCCGGGGGTCAGCCAGTCCTGCCAGCGGTGACCGCCCGCGCCCTCGCCCCAGACGAAAAGCTTTCGACCACGGAGTCGGTCGTTGGAGAGCATCGCGAGCCCGTCGCCGTCCCGGTCTGCGGAGAGTATCCACGGCCGCGCGTGGGGTGTGAGGTCGAAGAAGAAATCGCGCGCCCGCTGATTGCGTGTCGGCCAGGTGCAGTCGACGCCGTCCACGTCGGTGGGCATAACCCGGGCGATGCCGTCGCTGTAGTCGCTGGCGAATGCGAAGTCGGCCGGCGCGACGACCCGCACGCTGCCGTCCTGTGGCACTGCCGCGTTGCTCCACCAGTACATGGGCACCGCAATCGGATTGGGATTTCGGATGCGGATACCCACGAAGAGCACTCGCGAGTCGGCCGGCAACCACGCGTCGATCTGGAAGACGACCTCGCGCAGCCGGTCGAACTCCCACATCCGCAGTACCTCGTACCCGTCGCTCGTGCGCACCACGGCGGCGTGCAGCGGTGCGCAGGTCGTCGGCGAGTGGCCGCGAGTGCCGATGTTCCATTCGATCCCGCCGGCAAACCAGGCGTTTCGCAGCGCGAGGTTGGCGAACTGGATCGCTCCACCGGTGTGCAGCAGGTGCTTTCCGGAGTTCTTGTCGAACAGTTCCCACAGGCGCCCGCCGAGCTCGGGCAGAAACACCGCGCGCACGTGCTCGTTCTCCAGCACCACGGTGCGCAGCTGGCGCTTGTGCATCTCCCGCCCGTAGTCCGCCTGTTCCTGGTACGGATACAGGTTCGCCGGATTGCCGTATCGGGAGCCTTCGATGATCTCCGCGGGCACCGGGCCGGTGATTCGGTACGGAGTCTCCAGCGGCGGTCCGACCATGGGCAGCGGGTTTTCCTCGCCGAGTTCCGCGACGAGCATCGTCCGCGGTTCGGTCCGCAGGGCGGAGGTCTCACTCACGATGTCGCTCCGCTGGCGGCACAGGAGCGCAGTGCTGCAACACCACGCCCGATCCGGCCCTGCATCGCCGCATCAACCTTCACGCCGGCGCGAATCAGCCCGAGCACCGCGGCGCCGACGACCCCGTCCCTAGCCTGGATCAGCTCGGCCCCGTGAAGTGTGCTGGCCAACGCCTGCGCCACGGGATTCCCACCCGGCATGGCGCCCAGGATGCTGCCGCCGAGCACCACAGGACCGCTCGCGTGCGCTGGCCGGATGGCGGCCAGCGTGTCCACGAGCTCGACGGCTGCCGAGCGCAGAATCTCCTCGGCGACAGCGTCGCCCGGCGATTGGAACGCCAGCGGCGCGAACCGGGAGAGCTCGACCGGCGATATCGCGTAGAGCGCGTCGATGAGGCCCAGCAGCACACGGAGCCTGCCGTGCGCGCGCTCCCCGGTGTCGGTGAGGCCCACCGCGGACAGCAGAGCCTCGGTCAGCGCAGTGCTCGGCCCGCGGCCGTCCAGGAAGGCCACGACGGCGCGCGTCACCCGGTGGCCGATCCAGAATCCGGAGCCGCCGTCGCCCAGGAGCCAGCCGGCACCGCCCGACACCGTGCCGAGCGTGCCAGCATCCACTCGGGCGGCGACCGATCCGGTGCCGCCGATCAGCGCGTATCCGCACTCGGACAGCGTTCCGGAGCGGAACATCGCGAGAAGGTCCGACTCCAGTGCCAGGTCGCCGTTCAAGCCGAGTCCGGTGAAACGCTCGGTCAGCTCCCGCCTCGGCATCCGGGAGGTGGCTCCGGCCATGGCGATGAGGACCGAAGAGAAGGTGTGGACACCGGGGCTGGATCCCAGCGCCGTGCGCGTCGCGGCGGCGAGTGAAGCCAACGCCGGCGCGAACCCTGACG
This sequence comes from Terrimesophilobacter sp., assembly GCA_039924285.1. Lineage (GTDB taxonomy): Bacteria > Actinomycetota > Actinomycetes > Actinomycetales > Microbacteriaceae > Parafrigoribacterium. The sequence continues at coordinate 16,241 of JBDTBD010000099.1, forward strand.
AGATCGGATTACCGCCTCCGGAGGCGCCGTATCCGAGGCAGTTTCCCGCGTCGTCGACGAGTACGGCACGGGTGGACGTGCCTCCCGCATCGATAGCCAGGACTGAAAGCATCGTTACCATTTCGTCGTTGAAGCCGGCCTCGGGAATCTTGACAGAGACATCCTTGCCGGAAAGAATAACTCTTACAACTGCGAACATCCAAGAAATGGAATACCAGATGGCATTGTCGCCTCCCGATACGGCCGCTCACCCGGTGATCGGCGTGATGAGTCGGATCCAGTCGCGGTTCCCGGAACTGTCCGGCACCATGCAGAAGATCGCGTCCTTTCTGCTTGAGCATCCCCAGGCCCCGCTGAAAATGTCGATCGGAGACCTCGCGTTGAGCGCGGGAACCTCGGCGGCCACCGTCACTCGCTTCTGCCGGTTGATCGGGTTTTCCGGGTACGTGCCATTCCGGGTGAGTATCGCGACCGATCTGGGCCGCCGTGCCGCCCGCGAGTCCTGGAAGGCCGACATCGGCCGGGCGTTCGGACCGGATGATTCGCCCGCCGACGTGCTCAGCACTCTGCTTAACGCGCACACCCGTTCGCTGCGCGAGACGGCGTCGATCATGGACCTTTCCCTCATGAAGGACATCTCGCGCCGGATCGCCGGATGCAACCACCTGGACATCTACGGCATCGGGGGCAGTGCGGTGCTCGCCGGCGAGATGCAGGCCCGTTTGTACCGGATCGGCGTCAACGTGCACCACTGGTCCGAGGTGCACGCCGGCCTCACCAGCGCCGCCATCCAGGACTCCGGCAGTGTGGCGATCGGCATTTCCAACACCGGTCGCACCACCGAGACCGTTGACATGCTCGCTCAGGCCCGGCGCGCCGGTGCGCTGACGATCGCCATGTGCAACAATCCGAGATCCCCGCTGACGGAAGCCGCCGATCTCAACATCATCACCTCGGTGTACGAGCGGTTCCTGCAGCCGGACGATCTCACCGCCAAGCACGCACAGTTGCTCGTGTTGGACCTGCTGTATCTGCTGATTGCCCAGGAGAACTTCGCCCAGTCGACGCAAAACCTCTCGACGTCCGCGCTCGCGGTCTCCGCGCACCGCTTGCCGCTGCGGGCCCCGGCGAGCCCGCGAACGAAGAACTATCCGACGCCGGTAGCACTGAAACAAATGTAGGAGAACACGTGCCCCAGTCCGCTGACCTGTCCGAACTGATCCGTCGGTATTCCGACGAGGTCATCTCACGACTTGACACGCTCACGAAGGATGCCGCCGCAGGCGGGTTCGACGCGGCAATCGACCTCATGGTGACCGCCATCGACGCCGGCGGTGTGATCCAGGCGTTCGGTACCGGCCACTCCGAGGCCTTCGCGATGGAGATCGCCGGCCGCG
>JBDTBD010000100.1:0-10236 GCA_039924285.1 Terrimesophilobacter sp.
GGCTTCACGTGCTGGAACTCGATCACGGTCCAAAGCTGGCCGTCCATATTGAGGACGACGCCGTTCCTGATGTCAGCGGTTGAAGCCATGCGAGATGAGATCCGTTCGGTTGGGAAGCGGCGCAGAAACAGCGCCGACAGAGAAGTTTACGTTGTTCAGGATGCCGCGCGCAGAATGTGGTCCAACGCGAGCACGTAGGAGCCGAACCCGAAACCGGCGATGACGCCCGTCGCTACGCCAGAAATCACGCTCGTGTGGCGGAACTCTTCGCGCGCGTGCGGGTTTGAAATATGCACTTCGATGAGGGTGAGGCCGGCCTTGGTGACCAATGCCGCAGCGTCCCGCAGGGCGTACGAATAGTGCGTGAACGCCGCAGGATTGAGGATGACAGGGGTGCTGCTGTCGACGGCTTCGTACAGCCACCCGATCAGTTCCGCCTCGTCGTTGGTCTGGCGCAGATCGATGGCGGTGCCCTCCGGCGCGGTCTCCTGCAACAACGCGCGCAGGTCCTGGAGCGTTCCGGAACCATACACGTCCGGCTCGCGCGAGCCGAGCCGTCCGAGGTTCGGTCCGTTCAACACCAGCACCGCGACCATGTCGAAAGCATATCGGTCGCGTTCGCTCACGGCTGACGATCCCGGGTGCCAAGACTTAGCACTCTCTGCCTGAGACTGCTAATATTTGAAGAGTTGAGTCAATGTGACTCAAGATTTGACAAGCAGTCGATACGCCGCTGAGGCGGCAGAAAAAGGAGTTGATCACGATGGCAACGAGTTTTGATCCGTTCCGTGAGATGGACCGAGTAGCGAGCACCCTTTTCGACACCCGTCAGGGGCCGCGTCTGATGCCGATGGACCTTTACCGCAGCGGCGACCTTTACGTCATGAACGCTGATCTGCCAGGCATCGATCCGGGATCGGTGGACGTGGATGTCGACGGACAGCTACTCACAATTCGTGCCGAGCGCACACTGTCCGCAGACGGGGACATGAAGTGGCTGGCCCGAGAGCGCCAGTCAGGCTCATTCTTGCGGCAACTCAACCTCGGCGAAGGCATCGACCGCGACCGGATCACCGCCAACTACGACAACGGGGTACTGAGCGTGACCATTCCGGTCAGCGAGAAGTCGAAGCCCCGCAAGATCGAGATCATCTCGGGCATACGCGAGCAACAGCCCGTGGACGCCACCAAGTAGCGACCGCTCGAGTCACGGCGAGGCCAGGAGGCAGTCCTCCTGGCCTCGCCGTCGCTGTCGCGCGGCTATTTGGACTTGACGCTCTTTCCCGTCCTCTGCACACCACCGCGTTCAAAGCCGATCTCCTGATAGGCAGCGAACATCAGGCTGAGGTCGGGGCCGGCGAGCACCGTCGGCTTGGCGACATCGTCGAGCACAATGAATCTCAGCATCCCGCCGCGGGTCTTCTTGTCACGCTGCATGGCTTCCAGCAGAGTGTTCCACCGATCCAAAGGGTAAGCGACCGGCAGCTGCAGCGATGTCAGGATGCTTCGGTGCCGTTCCACCACCTCGTCGCTGAGCCGCCCGCCAAGCCGCGCGAGTTCTGCGGCGTACATCATGCCGACGCTCACCGCAGCGCCGTGCCGCCACTTGTATCGCTCCGCGAACTCCACGCCGTGCCCGAGCGTGTGGCCATAGTTGAGCACCTCCCGTGGGCCGGACTCCTTGAAGTCCCGCCCGACAATGCGCGCTTTGATGCCGACCGACAACTCGACCAGGTGGCGGAACACGTCGCTGGTCGAATCCGTGGCCACGTCGACGTCGGACTCGATTGCCTCAAGGATTTCTGGCTCAGCGATGAATCCGCACTTCACAACCTCTCCGAAGCCGGCCAAGATCTCCATTTGCCCGAGCCCCGCCAGCACGTCGAGATCGGCAACCACTGCCGACGGCGCGTAGAACGCTCCGACCAGATTTTTTCCCTCGCTCGTGTTGACCGCGGTCTTGCCGCCGATCGCCGCGTCGACCATCCCGAGCAAAGTCGTGGGAATTTGGATGACACGCACTCCGCGAAGCCAGGTGGCGGCGACGAAGCCGGCCAGGTCCGTCGCCGCTCCCCCGCCGAAGCCGATGACGACGTCGGTGCGGCTGAACTCGGCCGTGCCCATGATCTGCCAGCACCACGCGGCGACTTCGATGCGTTTGGCGGGTTCACCATCCGGCACCTCTGCCATCAGCACTTCATAGTTGGCCAGCGGCCCCTCCCGCAGTTGCGCGGACAGGGCTGCGAGGGTCGGCTGGTGCACGATCAGCACCTTCTTGGCGTCTCGACCCACCAGCTTCGCGACCGTGTCCATGATGTCGTTGCCGATGAGCACGTCGTACGGCTCCGAGCCGTTGACGGTGATTGTCGTCGTGGTCATGCTGTGATCCTCATTCGTGTCATGTTTCGTGGAACGTGTCGGTCGGGTGGGCTCACTCAGCGCCGCGCATCCAGCGGGTCGCGGCTCCACCGGGCGATTTCGCGGGCGAGGCCGTCAACGGCGCGATCGGAGGTGTCCCAGGTGCGCGTGGCCACGGATTGGTAGAGGTTGCTCCGGTCCTTCACGAGGTGATCCCAGGAGGCGAGTCCCTCGGTGAGCAGCGGGCGTCCGGTCCCCACGATCCGCGACTGCACCGCGTCACGGCTCACCGTCAGCAGTGCCACCGGAAGGCTCGCCAGCTCCCGCCGGGTGTCGGCGTCGAGGATGGCACCCCCACCGAGCGCGACCACTGCTGCTTCCCCGAGCGCCTTGGCCACCTCAACTCGTTCGATGGCCCGGAAGTGGTTTTCACCGAACCGGCTGAACAGCTGTGGAATCGGACCGTGTCCATCGACGATCCGGCGATCCGTGTCCACAAACGGGATGTCCAGCAGCCGCGCGACCTGTTTGCCGACCCGGCTCTTCCCCGCCCCTGGGGGGCCGATGATGACGACGAGCGGCTGTGCCGAACTCAATGCTGCCCGGAGCTCTCGGCCGTGGTCAGAAGGTTCTCGGGGATGCTCGAGCGGTACCCGTCGAGATTGCGTCTGGTCTCTGGCAGCGAATCCCCGCCGAACTTCTCCACCACCGCACCGGCGAGCACGAGGGCGACCATGGCCTCCGCAACGACTCCTGCGGCAGGGACGGCACAGACGTCCGAGCGCTGATGGTGCGCCCCGGCGGCTTCGCCCGTGGCCACATCGACAGTGCGCAGTGAGTGCGGAACGGTGGAGATCGGTTTCATTCCGGCTCGTACGCGCAACACGGTGCCCGTGCTCATCCCGCCTTCGGTTCCGCCCGCGCGATCGGTCAACCTGGCGATTCCCTCCGCGGTTTGCACGAGTTCGTCGTGGGCGTGCGATCCGCGCCTGGTGGTGGTGATGAATCCGTCGCCGACCTCGACACCCTTGATCGCCTGATGCTCATGAGTGCGCCGGCCAGCTGTGAGTCCAGGCGGCGGTCCCAATGGGTGTATGACCCTAGCCCGGGCGGGAGGCCGTAGGCGAGCACTTCGACGACACCACCGAGCGTGTCGCCGTCTTGCTGTGCACTTTCCACCTCGGCGACCATCAGCTTCGAGGTCGCCGGGTCCAGGCAGCGCAGCGGATCGGCATCGAGCGTACCGACGTCGTCCGGGTGCGGCAGTGGCGATCCTTCCGGCACGCGCACCGGACCGATGGCCAGGGTGTGGCTGACGAGGCGGATGCCGAGCTCGGCTAGAAAGGAGCGCACGAGGGCGCCGAGCGCCACCCTGGCCGCCGTCTCCCGAGCACTGGCGCGCTCGAGCACGTTTCGAGCCTCGGTGAAACCGTATTTCTGCATGCCGACAAGGTCGGCGTGACCCGGCCGCGGTCGGGTGAGTGCGGCGCCGCGCCCCTTCGGCAGTGATTCGAGATCGACGGGTTCCGCGCTCATCACATCGACCCAGCGCGGCCACTCGGTGTTGCCGATGCGCAGCGCGATCGGGCTGCCCATGCTCAGGCCGAAGCGCACGCCACTGGAAAACGCCAGTTCATCGGCCTCGAACTTCATCCGAGCACCTCGGCCGAAGCCGAGCTTGCGCCGTGCGAGGTCGGCGCGCACCTGGTCCATCGACAACGGCACCCCCGCGGGCAGACCCTCGAGGATCGCCACCAATTCCGGGCCGTGCGATTCTCCTGCGGTCAACCATCGAAGCATGTATCGATCTTCCCATAGCGCCGTGGGGTCATTCGTGTGCGACTGTCAACCCGACACTCGCGCGCATGGCGGCAATGACCGCGTGCTCGTTCGTCAGCGTCGTGTCCTGGTCGCCTGACACGAAAACGCGCACCTGCCGCAGCGCCTGCCACATCAGCATTTCCAGCCCGGAGAGCACCGTGCCGCCCGCCTCGGACCACTGCGCGGCCAAACTGGTGGGCCACGGCGCGTAGGCGACATCGAGAAGCACTGCACTGACGGTGAGCACGGTCGGGACCGAGAACGCAAGTTGCGCACCTCCCGGCACCGTGCTGATGAGCAGTGTCGGTTCGGCGACGCGCTGTGTGTCCAACGGCACGATGTCGAGCTCGACCCCGATCCGCTGGGCGAGCAGGCGCAGATGACCCGCTCTGTGCGAAGATCTGGCCGACACCGTGACGGATGTGACGCCGAGCCTGGACAGCGCGACGAGCACCGAGGTGGCGGTGGCTCCGGAGCCGAGCACCTGGACATCGCGCAGGTCGGCGTTGGCCTCGCCGAGAGCATCCATCACACCGCCGACGTCGGTGTTGAACCCGCGCCGAGTGAGTCCGCCGACCCCGGGGCTCAACAGCACCGTGTTGGCCACGCCGATCATTGCGACCAGGTCGTCACACTCATCGAGGAGCGGCACAACAGCGCGCTTGAGCGGCATCGTCAGCGACAGCCCACGCCAGGCTGGTCCGAGCCCGGCGACGAACGACGGCAGCTGCGCCTCGGTGACGTCCACGGCCTCATAGTCCCAGGGCAGCCCCAGCGCGTCGTAGGCGCTGGCGTGCAGCACCGGAGAGCGCGAGTGCCCGATCGGATGCCCGAGCACCGCGAGCGTCGACCGGCTCACTGGTCGAAGCCGGGGTGATCGCGCAGCCACTTCTGCCACTGTTTCACAGCGACACTGTGTTCCTCGAAGGTTGACGAGAACACGGTTTCACCCGTCTCGCCGTTGACCAGCACGAAGTACAACCACGGTCCGTTGGCCGGGTGCAACGTCGCGGCTATGGCCGCCTCGCCGGGGTTCGAGATCGGGCCGATCGGCAACCCCGAGTTCGCATAGGTGTTGTACGGGTTGGATTTGTCTGCCCTCTCGGCATCAGTGGTGCTGATCGTGGTGCCGCCGACTCCGTAACTGACCGTGGCGTCGGACTGCAGGTTCATCCCCTTGGCAATCCTGTTGTCCCAGACCCTGGCTACCTTGGGGAAATCGGCCTCCGGGCCTCCTTCTTTCTGAGTGATGGAGGCGAGGGTGAGTACACGATGCCGATCCGACGGGACGACCCCGGCGGCATCCAGCACCTGGAACGCCTTCGCGACCAGGGTCTGGAACACATCGTGCGCGCTCATCCCCGGTTCGAGGGTGTAGGTGGCGGGGAAGAGGTAGCCCTCGAGGCGCGTCGCTTCGGGCGGCAGGCCGTACGTGGTGTAGTCGTCCGCAGCGGCCTGTGCCTGCTCTGCGGTGATTCCGGTCGCCTGGCTGAGCTCGGAGAGGCGCTTCACCACACCGGCCACCGTGGTCCCCTCCGGGATCACGAGGCGGTCCTGGACCTTGTTGGCCGGATCGGTCAGCGCCTCGAGTGCCGCGGATGCACTCATCTTCTTCTTGAGCTTGTAGCTGCCCGGGTGGAATTCCACCGGCGGATCCTGTGCCAAAAGCAATTTGTAGAACGCCGTGTAGGTTTTCGTCACGCCGGCCTTCTGCAGGAGCGTGGCGACATCCGAACCGATTTGGCCGTTCTTGATCGTCACGATGACGTCCCCGCTACCGGAGCCGACGTAATCCACCGGGGCTTCCCAACCCAGGACGTGTCGGATCTGCGGCTGAAAATTGGTCCACGCGACGGCGCCTCCGGCGACGATGAGCGCCATGACTGTGAGCAGAACCCAGAGCCAGGTGAACCGACGTCTGCGCCGCCGCGGCCGCAGGTCGCGCCGGGTCGGCTGCGGCGTCGGCTGCGGAGCCGAGTCGGGGGCCGCCCCCTCGGAATGGTCACTCCAGTTGACGAGGTCGTCGAAATCCGGCGTTTTTGCCACTGTTCGGAGTCCTTCTGTTTCAGGGTCCTGCAGGCGGAACTACCGCCGCACCGGGAATGTTCCCGCCGGTGCGTTCGAAGTCGAGGGCGTGCTGCAAAATTATCACGGCGGCAGCCTGGTCGATGACGGCGCGGGACCGCTTCGCCGTGCGTCCGGATGCTCGCAGGTTTCGCGCCGCGGAGACGGTGGAGAGCCTCTCGTCTACCATCCGCACCGGCGTGGTGGAGGCGGCGGCCAGAACTTCCGCGAAACCGACGGCGTCTCCGGTCGAGGCGGTGTGGCGGCCGGAGAGCGCCAGCGGCAGACCGACGATGAACTCGAGTGCCTCCAGCTCGGCGGCGATCCGCACAATTTCGGCGACGTCGCCTGCTCCCCGGGCGACCGTGGCCACCGGGGTGGCAATCATGCCGTCGGAATCGCTGCGGGCGACTCCGATGCGCACCTTCCCCACGTCGATGCCCACGCGCACTCCGTGCCGCACCGGCTACCTCGGCAGGTCGCCAGTGACGGCGGTCAACGCCGCGGGAATCGCCGAAACAGCCACCCCGCCGCCCTGTGCCAGGTCGTCGCGTCCGCCGCCGCCGCCGCCGAGAACTTTGGCCGCGGTTTTTGCCAGCGTGCCGGCGCGGATTCCAAGTCCCCTGGCCGCCTCGTTGGCTCCGACGATCACGGCGGGCTTACCGCCGATCTCGGCCGCCAATGCCACGACAGCGGGGTCGGTGCCGAGCCGTGCGCGCACCCCGGTGACCAGGGATCGCAGTTCGTCGGAGGAGGACAGCGAGCCGACATCGCCGCTGACCACCCTGAGTTGCCCGACCCTGGTTGCGGAGTCGGCCAACTGCGGGATCCGGGAGCTGAGCGCGGCAGACTCGAACTGCGCAATCTTCTTTTCCGCAGTCTTCAGGCTGGCGACAAGCTCGGTGATGCGCTCGGGCAGGTTCTCCCGCGGCGTCTTCAGGCTCGAAGTCAGCTGGGAGACGATGGCGCGTTCTGCGGCAAAGTCCTGGAAGGCTTCCCGGCCGACGAGGGACTCGATGCGGCGGTTGGCGGAGCCGACGGACGACTCACTGACCAGATTGATCACGCCGACTTCGGCGCTGCGCGACACGTGAGTTCCGGCGCACAGTTCGCGAGACCAGGGCCCGCCGATGTCCACGACACGCACCGATTGCCCGTACTTCTCGCCGAACAGGGCCATTGCGCCCATGGCCTTCGCCTCGGCCAGCGGCATGACCCGAGTTTCGACCTCAAGATTTTGTCGGATGGCGTTGTTGGCGATCTCCTCGATCTCCGTCTTGGTCGCCGGCGACAGCGCGCTGCTCCAGTGGAAGTCGAGCCGCATGTAGCCGGCCTTGTTGTACGACCCGGCCTGGTGCGCCTGCGGTCCGAGTACTTGCCGCAGTGCCGCGTGGATGAGATGGGTTGCCGAATGTGCCTGCGTGGCACCGCGTCGCCAGTCGGGATCCACGACAGTCGTCGCGGCGTCGTCCACCGCGACCTCGCCGCTGCGCACCAGCACCTTGTGGCTGACCAGTCCCTTGACCGGGCGCTGCACGTCGAGCACTTCGAGTTCGAATCCGCTGCCGACAACTGTGCCGGAATCTGCTTCCTGTCCACCGGATTCCGCGTACAACGAGGTTTCGGCAAGAACCACTTCGACCACGTCGCCGGCACTGGCCATCGGCACGATGGCACCGTCCTTGATGATGCCCAGAACCGTGGTGTCGGTCGTCAGGTATTCGTAGCCGGTGAAGGTGGTCTCACCCTTCGCGCGGAACGCGCTGTACACCGACAGGTCGGCAAGTTGATGCTTTTTGGCTCTGGCATCAGCCTTGGCCTTGTTCCGCTGCTGCGCCATGAGAGTGTCGAACGCGGCACGGTCCACGGACAAACCGGCTTCTTCCGCAATCTCCAGAGTGAGGTCGATCGGGAAACCGAACGTGTCGTGCAGCAGAAACGCCGTGTCTCCACCGAGCTCGGTATCGCCGGCCTCCTTTGACTTGGCGACGGCGAGATCGAGGATGCTGGTACCGCTGACCAGCGTGGCGCGAAAGGTTTCTTCCTCGGCATAGGCCAGGCGACTAATCCGGGGGAAGTCTTTGGCGACATCCGGATAGGCATCTTTCATCGCGTCCCGGGACGCCGGGAACAGTTCGCCGAACACGGGCGCATCCACGCCGAGCAGCCGCATAGCGCGCACGCTGCGGCGCAGCAGACGCCGCAGGATGTAGCCGCGGCCCTCGTTGGCGGCAGTGACGCCGTCGGCCATCAGCATGAGCGCCGAACGCACGTGATCGGCGACAATGCGCATCCGCACGTCGTCGCCGTGATCGGCTCCGTACCGTCGTCCAGACAGGCTGGCAGCGAGGTCGAGCACTGGGCGCACCTGATCGATCTCGTACATGTTCTGCACGCCCTGCTTGAGGAACGCGACCCGCTCAATGCCCATGCCGGTGTCAATGTTCTTCTTGGGCAGGTCGCCGAGGATCTCGAAGTCGTCTTTGCCGCGACCCTCGCCGCGGAGGTATTGCATGAAGACCAGGTTCCAGATCTCGACGTAGCGGTCGTCGTCCGTCGCCGGGCCGCCCTCGATCCCGTAGGCGGGTCCCCTGTCGAAGAAGATCTCGGAACACGGGCCGGCAGGTCCCGGCTGGCCGGTAGACCAATAGTTGGAGGACATGCCGAGCCGCTGAATGCGCTCTTCCGGCATACCCACGGCTCGCCAGTATTTCAGTGCCTCGTCGTCATCTTGATAGATGGTGACCCACAGGTCTTTTTCGTCGAATCCGTAACCGCCGCCCGCTTCCGGGGTGGTCAGCAGCTCCCAGGCATAGGCGATCGCCTGCTCTTTGAAGTAGTCGCCGAATGAGAAATTCCCAGCCATTTGGAAAAAGGTTCCATGACGCGGCGTCTTGCCGACTTCATCGATATCGTTCGTGCGAATGCACTTCTGCACACTCGTTGCTCGCGGGAACGGTGCCGGCACCAGTCCGGTGAGGTACGGCACGAACGGCACCATCCCGGCAACGGTGAACAGCAGGGTGGGATCATCGCTGACCAGGGAGGCCGAGGGCACGACAGTATGACCGCGTGCAGCAAAGAAGTCGAGCCAGCGTCGGCGGATATCAGCGGTCTGCATACTGTCCTGGGGTCGGTTGCTGCGCGGCCAGTTCGTCGTCACGGTCTCGATAGCCTTCGATGAATCCACTGTTGAATTCGCGGGCCTTCTCCCCCACTGTTTCGAAGAACTCACTGCCCTGCGCGGTCTTGTTGAACTGGTGGGCGGCCACGAATCCGATGCCGACGCCGAACAACAGCAAAACTACGTTCTTCATGAACACTGCTCCTTGATACCGGAGGACGAATGGACGGGAAAGACAGGCTCCAGCTTACTTCGCTGGGTCCGTCGGCTTTTCAGCGCGCATACCGAAACGAGCGGACCATCCGGGTGGATGATCCGCTCGTTTGGCGAAAACTGGTGTCAGCGGGCGGCGTAGTACTCGACGACGAGCTGAACTTCACACGTCACCGGCACTTCGGCGCGCTTCGGGCGACGCACCAGGCGCGCCTGCAGCTTGTCGAGTTCGACTTCGAGGTAACCAGGGGTCTTCGGAAGCACCTCGGCGTGACCGCCGGCAGCGGCGACCTGGAACGGCTCCATGGCCTCGCTCTTGGCGTGCACGTGGATGAGCTGTCCCGGGGTCACGCGGTAGGACGGTCGGTCGACGCGCTTGCCGTCCACAAGGATGTGGCGGTGCACGATCAACTGGCGCGCCTGGGCGGTAGTGCGCGCGAATGCCGCACGCACCAGAAGCGCATCCAGCCGCATTTCGAGGAGCTCGACCAGGTTCTCACCGGTCAGGCCCTGCGCGCGACGGGCTTCTTGGAACACGATCTTCAACTGCGCCTCGCGGATGCCGTACTGGGCACGCAGACGCTGCTTCTCGCGAAGCCGCACCGCGTAGTCGGAGTCGGTCTTGCGCTTGGTGCGGCCGTGCTCCCCCGGCGGGT
>JBDTBD010000101.1:0-4065 GCA_039924285.1 Terrimesophilobacter sp.
GCATGACACCGAGTCCGACCCCGGCCTCAAGTGTCACTCCGATACTCTGGTCGACCCGGCTGACGGCTTCGACGGCGAGGCACAACGACAGGTAGTCCTTGCCCTGCCCACCGAACTCGCGCGGGAACGGCAGTCCGAACAGGCCCATCTCACCCATCTGGGCGATGATCTCCAACGGCAATCGGCGCTGGGTGTCGTACTCGTAGGCGGCGGGGGCGATGACCTGGTCGGCGAAATCCCGAACCTTGTCCTGCAGTTTCTGCTCCTCGTCGGTCAGTTCGAAGTTCACGCGGGAGCTCCCACTTCGGCCGGTTGCTCGTGCGGGGCGATCGTGGCGACGATCTGATCGAGCTTGACCACATCCCCCGGTGTGACGGTGACGCTGACAACGCCGGACACGCTCGCGGTGAGCTGGTGCTCCATCTTCATCGCCTCGACGATAAGCAGGGTCTGCCCCTCCTGAACCTCGTCGCCGGTGGCGACGTTGACGGCGATGACCGTTCCGGGCATCGGAGAGCGGATGTCCGGAGCCACCGGGCCGTTCTCCCGCGTGATGCTGGCGAGTTGATCGGCGAGCTGGTCGGCGCGACTGCGCTGCACGAGTTCGACGGCGTATCCGTTCGCCCCCACCCACAGGCTCGTACCCTGTCGCGCCACCCGCAACGTGTCGACTCGCCCATCGATCTCCACACTGAAGTGCCCGAAGCCCGCGTCGATGAGACCGGCGGCCATCGGCGCGACGCCGTCGAAGGCGCCAGCACCATCGACGGTGACAGTGGCCCGATCGGCAGTCCCGGTGACCAACACGTCGACGACCTCGGTGGCACTCACCGCGAGGCTGTATCGGCTGGGGACGACGGTGCCTCCGATGCGCCATCCACTCGGCTGCTGCCACACCCCGTCGGCGGTCGCGGTGCGTTCCGTGTGCAGCACCAGGGCGGCAGCCGTGAGCAGTCGCGCATCCGGTGCCTGGAACGACAGTCCGGGCAGCACCCGCTCGATGAGCGAGGTGTCGAGATTGCCGGCCTGGACGTCCGGGTCTGCGAGCAGCCCGCGCAGGAATTCGATATTGGTGGAGACACCCAGCACGACAGTGTCTGCCAAGGCCGCATCCAGCCGGGCGAGCGCCTCCTCGCGAGTGCGCGCCCAGGCGATCACCTTGGCGAGCATCGGGTCATAGTTGCCGGCGATCTCCAGGCCATGAACGAGGGAGCTGTCGACGCGGATGCCCGTGCCGCTCGGCTCTGACAGCGCGAGAATCGTGCCGGTCGACGGCAGGAATCCGCGTGCCGGGTTCTCCGCATAGACGCGGGCTTCCACGGCGTGCCCCTTGGTGTGCACCTGGTCCTGGGCGATGGTGAGTACCTCGCCGGCCGCGATCCGCACCTGCCACTCGACCAGGTCCATCCCGGTAACCAGCTCGGTGACCGGGTGCTCGACCTGCAACCGGGTGTTCATTTCCATGAAGAAGAAGTCGTCTGGTGCGTCAGCGGAGACCAGGAATTCCACGGTACCCGCACCGCTGTAGTCGACGCTGCGCGCCGCCTGGCAGGCAGCCTCACCGATCCTGGCGCGGGTGGCCGCGTCCAGCAGCGGCGACGGAGCCTCTTCGATTACCTTTTGATGCCGACGCTGGAGGGAGCACTCGCGCTCACCTAAGTAGATCACGTTGCCGTGATTGTCGGCGAGCACCTGCACCTCGATGTGACGGGGGTTGTGTACGAGCCTCTCGAGGAACAGAGTGTCGTCGCCGAACGCGGAGGCTGCCACCCGACGCGCGGTGGTCAGTGCCGCCTGCAACGTGTCGGGTCCAGTGACTTCCTGCATGCCCTTGCCGCCGCCGCCGGCCGAGGGCTTGATCAGGATCGGGTAACCGATGTTCTCCGCCGCGGCGATGAGCTGCTCGTCGGTGAGATTCGGCTCGGCGATACCGGGGATGACCGGCACCGAGTGCGAGCTGACGTGGTTTTTGGCGCGGATCTTGTCGCCCATCACATCCAGGGCGTGCACGCCCGGTCCGATGAAAACGAGTCCGGCGTCTACGCAGGCCTGGGCGAGGGCGGCGCTTTCGGAGAGGAATCCGTAGCCAGGGTGGATCGCCTGGGCTCCGCTGGACACTGCCGCGGCGATGATCGCCTCGACGTTGAGATAGCTCGCCAGGGGTGCGGCGGGACCGATCCGCACCGCGACATCCGCCTGGAGCACGTGTTTGGCACCCCGGTCGGCGTCACTGTACACGGCGATCGAGCGGATGCCCATGGCGGCCAGAGTCTGGATCACGCGGCAGGCGATCTCGCCGCGGTTGGCGACGAGCACGGTGTCGAACATCGTGCGGTCGGTGGTGGGGTCAGTCGAGGTCATGCCACTCACATCCGGAACAGGCCGAAGGAAGTCTCCGGCAGAGGGGTTCTCGAGCAGACGTCGAGGGCGAGGCCGAGCACCGTGCGGGTGTCGGCGGGATCGATGATGCCGTCATCCCACAGCCTGGCCGTCGAGTAGTAGGGACTGCCCTGGGTTTCGTACTGCTGCGTAATCGGCGCCTTGAATTCGGCCTCGTCTTCGGCGGACCACTCCTCGCCGCGGCGTTCGTGCTGCTCCCGTTTGACGGTGGCCAGCACCGAGGATGCCTGCGCGCCGCCCATCACCGAGATCCGACTGGCCGGCCACGTCCACAAAAACCGCGGCGAGTATGCCCTGCCGCACATCGAGTAGTTGCCGGCACCAAACGAGCCGCCGATGATGACGGTGAGCTTCGGTACCCGGGCGGTAGCGACGGCGGTGACCATCTTGGCGCCATCCTTGGCGATGCCGCCCGCTTCGGCGTCACGGCCGACCATGAAGCCGGAGATGTTTTGCAGGAAGATCAGCGGGATGCCGCGCTGGTCGCACAGCTCGATGAAGTGAGCCCCCTTGAGCGCCGACTCACGGAACAGGATGCCGTTGTTGGCCACGATGCCCACCGGATGCCCGTGCAGCCGGGCAAACCCCGTGACCAGCGTGGTGCCGTATTCCTTCTTGAACTCCTGAAATTCGGAGGCGTCCACGAGCCGCGCGATCACCTCGTGCACGTCATAGCCGGCCTGCACGTCGGCGGGAACCGCCCCGTACAAGTCACCGATGTCAACGAGCGGTTCGCGGCTGTCGATGACGTCCCAGGCCGGGGCATCCGGTGCCGGCAGTGTGGCAACGATGTCGCGGACGATCTCCAGCGCGTGTGTGTCGTTTTCGGCCAGGTGGTCGGTGACGCCGGACACGCGCGAGTGCAGGTCTCCCCCGCCGAGATCTTCGGCCGTGACGATCTCGCCGATCGCCGCTTTCACCAACGGCGGCCCACCAAGGAAGATCGTGCCCTGGTTCCGCACGATGACGCTCTCATCGCTCATCGCCGGCACGTAGGCACCGCCCGCGGTGCAGGACCCCATCACCGAGGCGATTTGTGGAATCCTCGCCGCGGACATTCTCGCCTGGTTGTAAAAAATGCGCCCGAAGTGCTCTTTGTCGGGAAACACCTCGTCTTGCTTGGGCAGGAAGGCACCGCCGGAGTCGACCAGGTAGATGCACGGCAGGTGGTTCTCCAGGGCGATCTCCTGGGCACGGAGGTGTTTCTTCACCGTCATCGGGTAGTAAGTGCCGCCCTTGACAGTGGCGTCGTTGCAGAGCACAAGCACCTGACGGCCGTGCACCATGCCGATGCCGGCGATCAGGCCGGCACCTGGGCAGGCTCCGCCGTACAGGCCCTCGGCGGCCAGTGGCGCGATCTCAAGGAACGGGCTGCCGGTGTCCAGTAACTGGTCAACTCGGTCACGCGGCAGGAGTTTACCGCGGGCAAGGTGGCGCTCACGGGAGCGTTCCGGTCCGCCGAGTGCTGCGGCCGCGAGTCGCCTCCGAAGCTCTTCGACTAGGGCGCGTTGGGCCGCGGCGTTCTCGGCGAAGGATGCGCTGGCCCGGTCCACGCCGCTGATGAGGGTCTGCATTGACAACTTCCCGTTGAGGGTCTGGCGCGCAAACGCAATTCGGGTTAGTGTTCACTAACTGGGTTTAGGTTAGTTCTTATTAACTGACTTG
>JBDTBD010000102.1:0-21208 GCA_039924285.1 Terrimesophilobacter sp.
GCGTCGTCGGTGTTGAGCCAGAACTGGTAGAAGGCATAGGGACTTGTGAGCGCGGGGTCAAGCCATACCGCGTTGCCCTCACTCTTGCCGAATTTCGTGCCGTCAGAGTTTGTGATGAGCGGGGTGCCGATGGCGTGGGCAGTCGCCCCTTCGGCCTTGTGGATGAGGTCGGTGCCGCTGGTGAGGTTGCCCCACTGGTCGCTGCCACCGGTTTGGAGAATGCAGCCATAGCTGCGGTACAGCTCGAGAAAGTCCATGCCCTGCAGGATTTGGTAGCTGAACTCGGTATAGCTGATGCCCTCGTCGGACTCGAGCCTGGCGCGAACGGCATCCTTCTTCAGCATGGTGCCGACACGAAAGTGTTTGCCGATGTCGCGCAAAAAGTCGATCGCCGACAGAGGCGCCGTCCAGTCCAGGTTGTTCACCAGTCTGGCGGCGTTGTCGCCGTCGAAGCTCAGGTACTTCGAGACTTGGCCCTGGAGGTAACCCACCCACTCGGCCACGACATCCTTGGTGTTGAGGGTTCGTTCGGCGGTGGGGCGGGGGTCGCCGATCAAGCCGGTGGAGCCGCCGACCAGGCCGAGTGGACGATGTCCCGCCAGCTGGAGACGCCGCAACAGCAGCAGTTGCACGAGATTGCCCAGGTGCAAGCTGGGCGCAGTGGGGTCAAAGCCGCAGTAATACGTGATCGGCGGCCCGGCCAGCAGCGCTTTCAGCGCGTGGGGGTCGGTAGACACGTGCACAAGGCCTCGCCAGAGCAGTTCCTCCCACACGTCGGGGAATGACTCATCGTTGCGCTGGGATGCGAGGGCTTCAGTTTCGATCGTCGACACGGCTCCAACGCTAGCAGCGCGAAAGCCAGAGCCGGTCAGTCCCGCAGGGTTGATTCAGCTAAATCATGCTTGTATGGTTGATCACAGCCGATCAATGACAGAGGCTTGTTGAGGAGAATCATGTTCGTCGTCACCGCCGATCAGGTGAGCAGTCGTACCACCGCCGACAGAGTCGGCGCCACTGTGCGGCGGATGGGCGCCGTGTTCGAAGACCGGCTCGTTCTTCCGGCGGACCGCACGGCGGGAGACGAGTTGCAACTGCTCTTTGCTACCGGCCCCGACGCACTCGAGGCGTGCCTGGCCCTGGACCGCGAGCACGGCTGGAGCATCGGAGTCGGTGTGGGATCAGTCAACCATCCGCTGCCGGCGGGGGTGCGGGAATCGGCCGGCGGCGCCTTCATAGCCGCCCGCACGGCGGTCGATCGGGCGAAGCGACGGTCGACTCGGTTCGCCATCGAGCACGAGAAGGCGCACGATGACGCCGCCGATGTTCAGGCGCTCGTGGATCTCCTGCTCATTCTTAGAGCACGGCGAAGCGCCCAGGGCTGGGAACTGTTCGACGTGCTCGAAGCGGAGGGCACCACCCAGGCCGATGCGGCGGCCCGGTTGGGCATCAGCCCGCAGGCGGTGAGCAAGCGGGCCCAGGCGGCGCAGCTGCGCGCAGAACGGGCAGCGATCGCACCGTTGTTCCGGTTGTTCGACAATCTGGATGGTGTCTGATCGCGGAGCGAGTCGTTCCTCGCGCTTCCGACCGGATGCTCATACCCTGAAGACGCGCCCGCGCCACCGCAGTTTGGAAGGTAGACGATGAACCTCACCATTGTGCTGTGGGTCGTGCTCCTGCTCGCACTGTATGCGGCCGTCGCCGCCGCCGTTTTGGCGAGTCGGCCCGGCAGACACTGGCTCGCCCTACCGGGAGCCGCGTTGGTGGCGGTCGCGATCGTCTGGGCCGTGTTCGGCGGCGGACGCAGCGCACCGGGCCTGGGCTTCCTCGTCGCCGCCGGCGTGGGGTTGCTGCTCCTGGCACTGGTGGCGGGCAGCCCGCTCGTTGCCCTGGTGCTGGAGTTCGCCAGCCGAGACGCAGTCCCGGTCGGCAATCATGGCGTGCTCGCTATCGATGTCGAAGGACTCATCCCGGTGGAACGCGAAATCCTCCGCGGCGGAATGACAATCGGCTATTTGGAGCGGCTGGCGATGGTGGGGTCGGTGTTCGCCGGACAACCGGCTGCCGTCGCGGTGATCGTGGCGATCAAGGGACTCGGCCGATTCGCGGAACTGGAGAACTCGGCTGCCCGCGAGCGGTTCATCATCGGCACCATGGTGAGTTTGATCTGGGCCGGCGCGTGCGCGGCACCGATCGTACTGTCACTGTAACTCGGTCCTCACACCCGCTTCTTGGCGGAGTGCCGCTTGTACGGCGACACGCTGCGCTCCCCCGGCAACCAATAGCGCCACGGGAAATCGTCGCCGCCGCCGGGTCCGGACAATCCCGTTCTCGGCCCCGTCGCATACTGCAGGCTGCCATCGGACAGCTCAAGCCGGATGTGACTGGTCGCCAGGTCGGCGCCGCCGTCGGCGAGGGTGATCCCCAGGGCGACGGTGAGTCGCGCCGGGCCGCGGGCCAGATCCACGTCGCTTTTGGAGGTGAGCCGGCGGCTGCGCGCCAGCTCGAGGCCGTCGACGATCTCGCCACCGCGCAGCAGCAGACCGGAGGCGGTGCCCTCCGGGGAACACACCACGTTGGCACAGGTGTGCATGCCGTAGGTGAAATAGGTATACAGATGCCCGGGTTCGCCGAACATCACCGCGTTGCGCTTGGTCTTGCCGCGGAACGCGTGCGACCCGGGATCGTCGGATCCGTGGTAGGCCTCGACCTCGGTGACCCGCAGCGACACGGAGCCTTCCTGGGTGGTGCAGGTGATCACGCTGCCGAGCAGCAGCGGAGCGACCTCGAGCGAACGGCCGAGCAACAGGTTCCGATCGAGCGCTATCGTGTCGCCAGCCCCAGGGATCTGGAGACGGCGGCCAGTGCCTCATGCAGGCGATCTCGCTGTTCGGCGACCCGCGCCGGAGCGGTCCCGGAGACTCCGGCTCGGCCGGCGAGCGATCCTGCCACGGTGAGCACGCCGCGCACTCCGGCAGTGAGGTGCGGTGAAATCTCCAAGTATTGCTCGTTGGTCGGGTCGTTCAGGTTCAGGCCATTCGCCTCGCAAAATTGCACGAGCGCTCCGCTGATCTCATGCGCCGAGCGGAACGGGACACCCTGCGTGACGAGCCACTCCGCGACGTCCGTTGCCAGGGTGAATCCCTGCGGGGCCAGGTCGGCCATCCGCTCGGTGTCGAAGTGCATCGTGCGCACCATTCCGGCGAAGGCCGGGAGCACCGTTTCCAACTGCTCAACGTCGTCGAACACCGGCTCTTTGTCCTCCTGGAGGTCGCGGTTGTACGCGAGGGGAAGTCCCTTGAGGGTAGTGAGAAGGCCGGTGAGGTTGCCAATGAGCCGTCCGGACTTGCCGCGCGCGAGCTCGGCGATGTCGGGATTCTTCTTCTGCGGCATGATCGAGGATCCGGTCGAATACCCGTCGTCGAGAGTGACGAAGCCGAACTCCGGGGTGTTGTAAAGGATGATCTCCTCCGCGAAACGGGACAGGTCGATCCCCAATTGCGCGGCGATGTAGGCGAACTCGGCCACGACGTCTCGACTCGAGGTGGCGTCGATGGAGTTCTCGCTGACGCTGGTCAGGCCCAGTTCGCGGGCGACCAACTCCTGATCGAGTGCGAGCGAGGTACCGGCGAGCGCCCCGGAGCCGTACGGTGAGGCGGAGGCTCTGGCCGTCCAGTCGCGCAGTCGCTCGAGGTCGCGCACCAGCGGCCAGGCATGGGCGAGCAAGTGGTGCGCCAGCAGCACCGGCTGGGCGTGCTGCAGATGGGTGCGGCCCGGCATGGCGGCATCCGGATGAGCGGCCGCCTGGGCGTCGATCGCGTCGACGAGGCCGACAACATGGCGGGCGATCACTCGCGCGTGGTCCAGTAGGTAAAGCCGGATCAGAGTGGCGATCTGGTCGTTGCGGCTGCGTCCGGCGCGGATCTTGCCGCCGAGCTCGACCCCGGCACGCTCGATCAGGCCGCGTTCCAGGGCGCCGTGCACGTCTTCGTCGCCGTCGGCCGCGGCGAAACTGCCGTCCGCCACGTCAACGAGCAGCTGGTTCAGCGCATCCGTCATCGCGGCGAGTTCTTCGGCGGTCAGATAGCCGGCGGCGGCGAGAGCTTTGGCGTGGGCGCGGGAGCCGGCCAGGTCGTACGGCGCGAGCTGCCAGTCAAACTGGGTCGACTTGCTCAGTCGCGTGAGCTCCGGAGACGGCCCACTGGAGAAACGGCCACCCCATAGGGTGCCTTCGTGCGTCGTGCCCTCGTTGAGCGGGGCCATCCCGGCTCCGCGCTACTTGCCGGCCGCGAGGTCGCGGCGCGCAGAAATCTTGCTGGGCAGGGACCACAGTTCGATGAA
Source organism: Terrimesophilobacter sp. (assembly GCA_039924285.1). Lineage (GTDB taxonomy): Bacteria > Actinomycetota > Actinomycetes > Actinomycetales > Microbacteriaceae > Parafrigoribacterium. The sequence goes on from JBDTBD010000102.1 coordinate 4,339, forward strand.
GCCCTTGGACAGGGACTGGTCGAACGTGTCGCCGGTGTCGTAGGTGGCCAGGTCGAAGTCATACAGGCTCTGCGCGCTGCGCTGACCCGTGACCGTCGGGCGGCCGCCCTGCAGCTTCAGCCGGATGTCGCCGGACACGTGCTTCTGCGTGTCGTCGATGAAGACATCGAGGGAGCGCTTGAGGCTGGAGAACCAGAGGCCGTCGTAGACCAGGTTCGACCACTCGGCTTCGACCGTGCGCTTGTAGCGGTTTAAGTCCCGCTCCAGCGTGAGACTCTCGAGCGCCTCGTGCGCGGCGATCAGCGCGGTCGCCGCGGGCGCCTCGTACACCTCGCGGCTCTTGATGCCGACCAGCCGATCCTCCACGACGTCGATGCGGCCGATGCCGTGCTTTCCGGCGAGGGTGTTGAGCAACTCGACTGCTTCGAGCGGGGTGATCGCGTTGCCGTCGATGGCGACGGGGATGCCGGCGTCGAAGGTGATGATGATTTCATCGGGCTCGCGGTAGACATCCGGGTCCTGCGTGTACTCGTAGATGTCCTCGATGGGCGCGTTCCAGGGGTCTTCGAGGAAGCCGGTCTCCACGGCGCGGCCCCACACGTTCTTGTCGATCGAGTACGGGCTCTTCTTGGACTGCTGAATCGGGAGGTTGTGCTCTTCGGCGTAGACGATGGCCTTGTCTCGGGTGAGGGCGAGGTCGCGGACCGGGGCGACCGACTTGAGCTCGGGGGCGAGGGCGGTGACCGCGGCCTCGAAGCGCACCTGGTCGTTGCCCTTGCCGGTGCAACCGTGCGCGACGGTGTCGGCGCCGAGCCGGGCAGCTGTGGCCGCGAGGTACTTCGCGATGAGCGGCCGAGACAGTGCGGAGACCAATGGGTAGCGCTTCTGGTACATCGCGTTGGCCTTCAGGGCCGGCATCAGGTAGTCGGTGGCGAATTCGTCGCGAGCGTCCACCACGACGGCATCCACCGCACCGCAGGCGAGGGCGCGCTTGCGGATGTCGTCCATGTCTTCGCCGCCCTGTCCCACGTCGACGGAGAGGGCGACTACTTCCTTGCCGGTCGCGTCTTTGAGCCAGCCGATGCCCACCGAGGTGTCCAGCCCGCCGGAATACGCCAAAACGACGCGATCTGCCATTTTTCTCCTTGGTTGAAGGTGTTGTTCAATTCTATTGCCGGGCTCCGGGGCCTGTTTGTGGGTCGCCGTCCGTCGAGCGATAGCTTTTCGGACGAGACAGGCTGCCGCGGCGGGCTGTCTCGCCCGGAACCCTATCGCTCGTGGGAGTTGTGGGCGAGCAGCCAGACCATGAGCGCCTTTTGGGCATGCAACCGGTTCTCCGCCTCGTCCCAGACCACGCTTTGCGGACCGTCGATCACCTCGGCGGTGACCTCGAAGCCGCGGTCGGCCGGTAGGCAGTGCAGGAACAGCGCGTCAGGCTTCGCAAGAGCCATCAGCTCGGAGTCGACCTGGTAGCTATCGAGGGTGGTCAACCGCTGCGCCTTCTCCTGTTCTTTTCCCATCGACACCCAGGTGTCCGTGACGACCACGTCTGAGCCGGCGACGGCTTCCGCAGGGTCGGTGAACAGTTCGACCGACCCACCAGTGCGGGCCGCGATCGCCTCGGCGTCGGTGACGACAGCAGCGGCCGGCGAGTAGTCCGTAGGCGAGGCGACCCTCACGTGCATGCCGGCGGTGGCCCCGGCCAGCAAATAGGACTGCGCCATGTTGCAGGCGCCGTCGCCCAGGAAGGTGACCGTCATGCCGGACAGCCCGCCGCGGTGTTCACGAATGGTGAGAAGATCAGCCAGGAGCTGACAGGGATGGAAGTCGTCGGTGAGGGCGTTGATCACCGGCACGGTGGTGCCGAGTGCCATCTCTTCCAGTCCGGCTTGCCCATAGGTGCGCCAGGCGATCGCCGCAACCTGCCGTTCGAGCACCCGTGCGGTGTCGGCGGCGGTCTCCTTGCCGCCGAGCTGACTGCTGGCCGTGCTGATGATCAGGGGCACGCCGCCGAGGTCGGCGATCCCGACGGCGAACGACACGCGGGTGCGAGTGGACGACTTGTCGAAGATCACCGCAACCGTCTGCGGGCCGGCCAACGGACGCACCTTGAATCTGTCCTTTTTGAGCTCGATGGCGAGATCCAAGATCGCGGTCTGTTCTGCCTGGGTGAGATCGTCGTCGCGCAAAAAGTGACGGGTCATGCCACAGCCTCCAACGTTTGGTGGAACAGGGTGATGAATTCGTCGATTTCGAGGTCACCGATGATGAGCGGCGGCGCGAGCCGGATGCTCGACGGGTTGGGGGCGTTGACGATCAGTCCCCGGCGCATCGCTTCCGTGGCGATCTGTTTGGAGACTGGCTGCGACAGTCCGATGCCCATCAACAGCCCCCGGCCGCGAACCTCAGTCACGAGCGGGGAACCCAGCCCCAGGATTCTGGTGCGCAGTTGTTCCCCTCGAGCGGTCGCGTTGGCGAGCAGGTCCGAGTCTTCGATCTCCTGCAGCACGGCGTTCGCCGCCGCCGTGGCGAGCGGGTTGCCTCCGAAGGTGCTGCCGTGTTGTCCGGCGCGAAACAGGTCGGACGCGGCCCCGAAGGTGATCAACGCGCCCATGGGCACTCCCCCGGCGATTCCCTTGGCCAACGCGATGGCGTCCGGGGTGATGCCGTAATGCTGGAAGGCGAACCAGGTTCCGGTGCGAGCGACGCCGGTTTGGATTTCGTCGAGGACGAGCAGGGCACCGTGTTCGGCCGTGAGCTCGCGTGCGCGTTGCAGGAATCCGTCTGGGAGGTCGAGCACACCGGCCTCGCCCTGGATCGGCTCGACGAACAGCGCGGCGACGTGGTCGTCGATCGCCGCCTCCAGCGCCTCGACGGTGGCGGGGATATGTTCGACACCCTCCAGTAGCGGCTCGAACGGCTCACGGTAGGCGGCCTTCGAGGTCAGCGACAGCGCCCCCATGGTGCGCCCGTGAAAAGCGTCGTCGAGCGCAAGGATGCGGGTTCGCGATCCGGCGCCGCCGTTCAGCCTGGCCAGCTTCACCGCGGCTTCGATCGCCTCGGTTCCGGAGTTTCCGAAGAACACCCGCCCCTGCTCACCCGTCCCGGAAAGTCGTTGCAGCCGTTCGGCAAGCTCGATTTGCGCAGCCGTCGCAAAGTAGTTGCTCACGTGCACGAGCGACGCGGCCTGCTCGCTCACCGCTTTCACCAGCACCGGATGCGCGTGGCCGAGCGCGTTGACCGCGATGCCGGCGAGGAAATCGAGGTACTTCCTGCCGTCTTCGTCCCAGACGTAGCAGCCTTCGCCGCGCACTAGTAGGGCCAGGGGCGTGGAGAAGGTGCCCATCATCGCGGCAGCGTAGCGGTCGCGCCAGGGTGCTGTCGCTGTGGCCGCCGGTGTCTGCTGCGTTACCGGAACTTGCCCGGTCCGAACGTTGCTGCTCACAGTTCTGCCTTCCTCATTTGTTACTCACGGGGGCTCAGCGCTGCGCCGGTTCGACAGTGGTGCCGCCGACGCCGAACGGAAGCCGAACCAGCGAATGGCTCTTGGTGCCGTCGACGATGGCCGCATGGCCGACTCCGCCGCGCACGGCGTCGAGGCAGGCAAGCACTTTCGGAATCATCCCGGTGGTGACCGTGGGCAACAGCGCCTGGAGTTCCAGGGTATCAATGCGGGACACCAGCGAGTTTTGACCCGGCCAGTCCCGGTACAACCCGGGAACGTCGGTGAGCACCAGCAGCCAGCTCGCCTTCAGCGCGATCGCCACTGCCGACGCAGCGGCATCGGCGTTGACGTTGAGGCTGTGGCCGGGATGCGCGCGGTCAGGGGCGATGGAGGAAACGACCGGTATGCGACCGGCCTCCAGGAGCGCGATAACGGCGCCGGGATTGACCTCGTCGATGTCGCCGACGTGACCGAGGTCGACCTCGTGGCCGTCGATCACGACGCCGCGCCGCCGACCGGTGAACAGGGATTCGTGCTCTCCGGAGACCGCGGTGGCGTAGTCGCCGTGCGCATTGATCAGCGCGGTCAGCTCGCCGCTGACCTCCTCGGCGAGCACATCGTGCACCACCTGGATGGCTTCGGTACTGGTGAAACGATAGCCGCCCCGGAATTCGGTGGGGATGCCGGCGCGCTGCAACGCCGCAGAAATCTGAGGTCCACCGCCGTGGACGACCACGGGTCGGATGCCGGCACGCAGCAACGCCACCACGTCGGCTGCGAAGTCACGCTTGAGGGCGTCGTCGACCATTGCGTTGCCGCCGAATTTCACGACGACGGTGTCGCCGCGGTGGTCCTCCAACCAGTCGTCGTCGCTCATCAGCTGGCGTATGCGCTGTTCTCGTGCACGTAATCGTGAGTGAGGTCATTGGTGAGGATGCTGGCCCGCTCGCGGCCGGCACCCAGGTCGATGAGCACGTGCGCGGCACGCGCGGTGAGGTCCACGAGCTCGCGCGGCTGGTCCGGACCGCCGGCCCGGCACACCCGGATGCCGTTGATCGTGACGTCGATGCCATACGGGTCGAAGGCGGCCGACGTGGTGCCGACCGACGCCAGCACCCTGCCCCAGTTGGGGTCGTTGCCGAAGATCGCGGTCTTGAACAGGTTGCTGCGCGCGACGGCGCGGCCGACTTCCACGGCGTCGTCCTCGGTCGCGGCGTTCACCACCTCGATGGTGATGTCGTGGGACGCTCCCTCGGCATCCTGCTGGAGCGCCTGCGCGAGCAACTGGCACACTTCGGTGAGCGCGTCGGTGAACTCCCCGGCGTGCGGCGTGATGCCGGAAGCGCCGGAGCAGAGCAACGCGACGGTGTCGTTGGTGGACATGCAGCCGTCGGAGTCGAGCCTGTCGAAGGTGACCTTGGTCGCCGCGCGCAGCGAGGCGTCCAGGGCGTCCGCCGGCAGGTCGGCGTCGGTGGTGAGCACGACGAGCATGGTCGCAAGTCCGGGGGCGAGCATCCCTGCGCCCTTGGCCATCGCGCCGATGGACCAGCCGTCTCGTCGCACCAACGCCTCTTTCGGATGCGTGTCGGTGGTCATGATGGCCAGGGCCGCGTCGTGCCCACCATCCTCGGATTGGGTGTCCCCGGTGAGGGCGCGACAGGCGCCGGTGACTCCGGCCTCGATCTTGGCCAGGTCCAGTTGCTCGCCGATCAGACCGGTGGAGCAGATCAAGATGTCCGCCGACGAGACGTCCAGAAGCTCGGCGGCCAGCTCTGCGGTGCGGTGTGTGGCTTGGAATCCTTCGGCGCCCGTATAGCAATTGGCACCGCCGGAGTTGAGCACGATGGCGGAAACGACGCCGTCACCGATAACCTGCTGGGACCACAGCACCGGGTTCGCTTTGGCACGGTTGCTGGTGAACACCGCTGCGGCGGCGTACCGCGGCCCACGGTTCACCACGATCGCGAGATCTTTGCCGCCGCTGGCCTTCAGCCCGCACGCCACTCCTGCCGCGGTAAAACCTTGGGGTGTGCTCACGCTCACGGCGCGACTCCGTTCACGCTGAGGCCGAGGGTTTCATCGAAGCCGAGGGCGATGTTGAGGCATTGGATGGCGGCACCGGCGGTGCCCTTCGTGAGATTGTCGATCGCCGACACCGCGATGACGCGCCCGGCGGATTCGTCGACCGTCACGCCGATCAGCGCGGTGTTGGCTCCCAGAGTGTCTCCGCTGGCCGGGAATCTGCCGTCCGGAAGCACCTGCACGAACGGCTCATTCGCGTAGGCATCGTCCCAGGCCGCGCGCACATCGGCAGCATCGACTCCCGGAGCGACCTTCGCCGTCGTCGTGGCGAGAATGCCGCGGGACATCGGCACAAGGATCGGGGTGAAGGACAGGCTGACGTCCGTGCCGCCGGCCGCTCGCAGGTTTTGGCGCACCTCGGGCGAATGACGATGAACACCGCCGACGGCATACGCACGGGCCGAGCCGTGGAGTTCGCTGGCAAGGAGTTCAGTGGTCGCTTTCTTGCCGGCGCCAGAGGCGCCGACCGCCAGCACTGCGACGACGTCGTGTGCGCTGACCACGCCGGCGGCAATTCCCGGAGCCAGGCCCAAGGTCATCGCCGTGACGTTGCAGCCGGGCACTGCGATCCGTTTTGCGCCGACGAGTTTGCTACGCTGCCTCGAACCATCCGCGAGCACCAGCTCCGGCAGTCCGTATGCCCAGGCGCCGTAATAGTGGCCGCCGTAGAAGGCGTCCCAGTCGGCACCGCTGGTGAGGCGATGGTCGGCGCCGCAGTCCACGACGATCGCATCGGCAGACAGTTCCTGCGCAAGTTCCCCGGATTTGCCGTGCGGCAAGGCCAGAAACACGACATCGTGCCCCGCCAGGACCTCGGGAGTGGTGTCCTTGAGCACAAGGCCGTTGTACGAGCGCAGGTGCGGGTGCACCGACACCAGTTCTTGCCCGGCGTTCCCGAACGCCGTCACCGTCGTCACCTCGAGGTCAGGATGCTGCGTGAGCAGACGCAATAATTCGCCGCCCGCATAGCCACTTGCACCTGCTATTGCAACGGAAAGGGACATGATTTAAGCCTACCGTGCCGAAGCTGCCTGCCCAATCGTGTGACTTTCGCCGCGCTGGGCCGCGCAATTTATTCGCGCACAGTGGCGCCGAAGCGTGCCGTGGCCAGTTCGGCACCCGCAAGTTTGGCACCGCTGGCCTCGGCCGCCGTCAATGTGCGATCGGTCGCGCGGAACCGCAGGGCGAAGGTGAGCGACTTGGCGCCGACCGGCACGCCGGCGCCACGGTAGTCGTCGACGAGCCTGGCGTTTTCAAGCAGTCCGCCTGCTCCGCTCACGACCGCCGCCAGGACATCGGCGGCCGGCACGCCGACCGCGACCACCAGTGACAGATCCTGCGTAGCCGCGGGCAAACTCGCAATGGGCGTGGAGACGACCTCGCGCGGGGCAAGGTCGATGAGCCGTTCGAGGTTGACCTCGACGACTACGACGTGCCTGGGCAGGTCGAGTTCGTGCGCGAGCTCCGGCAGCAGTTCACCGGCGTAGCCCACGACCTCCTCGCCGACGTTCAACTGCGCGGTGCGACCGGGATGGAGTGCCTGATGCTGTCCGTGGGCGATCTCGACGCTCACGCCGAGGGCGGATTCGATCTGACGCACCGCCTGGAGCGCATCCGTCAGCGACGCCTCGACGGCGTTCTGACCCGGTTGCTTCCCCACGACGTTGCCGAAGAATAGGGCGGCGGCGTGCAGCGGCTGCGGGGGGATGCTGCTCTGCAGCTCAGCGAGAGTGCTCGGGTCGGGCCGGCTGGTTCCGGAGGGCAGCGGACCGCTGCCGTAGTGCCCGCCCGGCTCGGGGCGGAACACGCTGCCCTGCTCGAAGATGGCCACATCGATCAGTCCGCGGGAGAGGTTGCGCCTGGCAATGTCGATCAAACCCGGGATCAGCGACCTCCGCAACTGCGGTGCGGTCGCGTCCAGTGGGTTGGCCAGGGTGATCGCAGCGGCGGTACCGGCCGCCGTGCCGAACGCCTCGTTGCTCGTCTGCGCGACGAACGGGTACGCGAGCACTTCGGTGAGGCCGCTGGCGGCGAGTGAGTGGCTGACGGATCGACGCAGTCGCTGCGATCGGGTCAGTCCCCGCCCGGGAGGCGCGACCGGGAGCACCGACGGGATGCGGTCGTAACCGACGATCCTGGCGACCTCTTCGGCGAGGTCGGCCTGGTCGCGCAGGTCGCTCCGCCAGCTGGGCGGGGAGACGAGCAGCCCGTCTGGCGCCGACTCCACCTGGGCACCGATGGCCTGCAGCGCGTCGAGCACCTCGTCGTCGGTGTAGTCGACGCCGACGATGGAGGCGGCATAACCGCGCTGGAGGCGGATTGTCTCCGGGCTTGCGCTGGTGTCGTAGTCGGAGCCGAGCGAATCCGCCGTGCCGCCCGCCAGCTCGACGAGCAGTTGCACGACGCGGGCTGCCGCGGGGGCAGCGATGGCCGGGTCGACGCCGCGTTCGAATCGTCGGGACGCTTCGCTGGGCAGCTTGTGCCGACGCGCGGTACGGGCGATCGAGATCGGGTCGAAGTTCGCGGCCTCGATCAGCACGTCGGTCGTGGTGGTGCTGATGTGAGTGGAGGCGCCACCCATCACGCCGGCCAGGCCGATGGGGCCGGAGTCGTCGGTGATGAGCAGGTCCTGCGGGTGCAGTTTCCGCGACTGGTCGTCGAGGGTGACCAGGCTTTCCCCCGTCCTGGCACGGCGCACGGTGATGCCGCCGGCAAGCTTGGCCAGGTCGTAGCCGTGGATGGGCTGGCCGAGCTCGATCATCACGTAATTCGTGATGTCGACGATGAGCGAGATCGAGCGGATGCCGGCAAGTTTCAGGCGCGCGGACATCCACGCCGGCGTGGGCAGACCGGAGTCGATGCCGCGCACGACGCGGGTCACGAACACCGACGCCCCGACGTGTCCGCGGATCGGGCCTGCGTCGTCGATGGCGACGGGGAAAGCGGTGGTGGTCGCAATGGCGGGCACGGCCAACGCTGGGTCGCTGAAGGCGATGCCGGTGGAGTTGGCGTACTCGCGCGCCACGCCGCGAATGGACAGCGCGTAACCGCGGTCAGGGGTGACGTTGATCTCCACGGCAGAATCGTCGAGGCCGAGCAGGGCGATGGCATCCGTTCCGACCTCGGGGTCGAGTCCGAGCGACGCCAGGCGCAGGATGCCGTCGTGCTCCTCGCCGAGGCCCAGCTCCTTCACCGAGGCGATCATGCCGTCAGAGACATGGCCGTAGGTTTTGCGGGCAGCAATCGGGAACGGACCGGGCAGCACCGCGCCGGGCAGCGTGACGACGACCTTGTCACCGGCCGCGAAGTTGTGCGCGCCGCAGACAATGCCGCGCACTTCCTCGGGATCGCGCGCAACCAGCACCTGACACCAGTTGATGGTCTTCCCGTTCGTCTGCGGCTCGGGCACCGCGGACAGCACCTGCCCCACCACGATCGGTCCGCTGACGCCGAAGGTGTGGACGTCCTCTTCCTCGAAGCCGACCTTGACGAGAACCGCGTGCACGTCGGCGGGGGTCGCACCCTCGGGGACCTCGACGAAGTCGCGTAACCATGAAATCGGGACCCGCATCAGACCACCATTCCGAATTGCTGGCTGAAGCGGATGTCGCCCTCCACCATGTCACGCATATCGTTCAGGTCGTTCCTGAACTGAAGTGTGCGTTCGATCCCCATGCCGAACGCAAAACCCTGGTACTCGTCAGGATCGATGCCCGCCGCGCGCAGCACATTCCTGTTCACCATCCCGCAGCCGCCCCATTCGATCCACCGGGCGCCGCCGGCGGCGTTCGGCTGCCAGACATCCATCTCTGCGCTCGGCTCGGTGAAGGGGAAGTAGTTGGGGCGAAGCCTGATTTTTGCCTCGGCGCCGAACACGAGCCTGGCGAAGTGCTCCAGCGTGCCGCGCAGGTGCGCCATAGTGAGGCCCTTATCGATGGCGAGGCCCTCGACCTGGTGGAAGACCGGTGTGTGAGTCGGGTCGAGTTCGTCGGTGCGGAACACTTTTCCCGGCGCGATGACGTACACCGGCAGGTCGCGGCTCAGCAGCGTTCGGATCTGCACCGGAGAGGTTTGCGTGCGAAGCACCAGGTGCGAGTCGACCGGATCGACGAAGAAGGTGTCGGCCATGGCGCGGGCCGGGTGGTCCTCATCGAGATTCAACGCGTCGAAGTTGAACCACTCGTTTTCAAGCTCGGGTCCTTCGGCGATCTCCCAACCCATGCCGATGAAGATGTCACCGATGCGTTCCATCAGCAGACTCAACGGGTGCCGCGCACCCGGTGTCTGGCGCAGCGGCACCGCGGTCACGTCGATGGCTTCTGCCCTCAGCTGCTCCGCCTCTTCCGCCGCGGTCAGTTCGGCTTCGCGCTCCTGGAGCGCCGCGCCGACTCTGCCGCGCGCCGCGCCGAGAAGCTTTCCTGCCGCAGGCTTCCGATCCGCCGGGAGGTTGCGGATACTGGCGTTGAGGCCGGCGAGCACCGACGCCTCACCAGCGTGTTCCGCCCGCACGTTCTTGAGCGCCTGGGAATCGGTCGCTGCGGCGATGGCGGCCAGTGCCGCGTCCACCGCCGCCGCTACCGCTGGTTCGGTGATGGTGGTCTCTGACACGAGACTCAAGTTTAGCGGGGTGGCCGGAGCAGGTTCCCTCCACGCAACGGCAGGATGAGCGCCTGGGTACCCTCGGCTCCTGGCGGACGCGGTGCGGCCGGTGTTACCTTGCCGAGCTTCGGTCCACTGCGGCGTGCAACGAACCGCGCGATCCAGGACAGCGTGAGGTTCATAAACAGGTAGATGGCCAGGCCGATTGCGAACAAAGTGAACAGGTAACGATTGCCGTAGAAGTTCTGCAGGTTCTTGATGGTGCGCGACAGCTCCGGATACCCGACGACGTAAGCGAGCGAGGTGTCTTTGAGCAGTACGACGAGCTGGGCGATGATGATCGGCAACATTTGCCGGAATGCCTGCGGGAACTCGATAAGCATCCGAGTCTGCACGCCGGTGAGTCCAATCGACAGCCCACCTTCCCGCTGTCCGCGCGGCAGCGATTGGATGCCGGCCCGCAACGCCTCACCGATCAAGGCTCCGTTGTAGATGGCGAGCGCGCCGACTCCGGACCAGAAAGATCCGACCGCGAACACCAGCAGGATGAACAACATCATCAACAGGACTGGCATGCCGCGGAAGAACTCGAGGATGACAACTGTCGGTGTGCGGACCCAGGCGCTGCGCGCGGTACGAGCGAACGAAAAAGCTATGCCGATGGCCACGGCGAAGACTGCCGCGACACCGGCCATCTGCAAGGTCGCAAGCGCCGCGCGCCAGAAGGCCCGCCACAGCAGAGGATCCGACAGGATGTCACCACGGCTTGGATCGAACATGCCCGGCGTGGTGGCTCCGTTCGCGCTCACACGCGGGCTGGCGAGGGTAAAAATGATCCAGGCGAGGAATCCTAGGATCATGATGCCCGCGAGGATCGACACGATCAGCGACCGACGCCGGGAGCGAGGACCAGGGGCGTCATAGAGAACGTTGGTGCTCATCGCAGTACCGCCACCTTCTTCTCGATGACGCCGGCGATCAAACCGAGCGGAACGGTGATCGCGAGGTACAGTACGGCGGCGAAAATCAGCAGCGGGACCACCGCGTCGCCATGATCCCTGGTGGCCCGACTCGTGGCGCCGAACAATTCGACCACAAAAAACGCACCGGCCACCGAAGTGTTCTTGGTGAGGGCAATGAACACGTTGATCAGCGGAGGTATCACCATCCGGATCGCCTGCGGCAGCACCACGAGAGCGACAGTTTGGCCAAAGCCCATGCCGATGCTCCTGGCAGCCTCCGCCTGACCGATCGGCACTCCGTTGAATCCGGACCGAATCGCCTCGGCTACGAACGGGGAAGTGTACGCGGTGAGTCCGATGACAGCCAGTGGAAAGTAGTCCAGGTCCGAACCGAGAATCGGCAACACGAACGCACAGAAAAACAGCACGAGCAGCAGGGGGATGTTGCGCAGCACCTCGGTGTAAACCGTGGCGAAGCCACGCAGTGAGGGGATCGGTGAAATACGCATCGCGGCCACCAGCACACCGAGGATGAACGCGCCGATTCCCGAGAACACCAGCAGCTCGAGGGTGGCGAGGAACCCAGCCAGATACAACGGTGCGCTGTCGATGATCGCGCCCATCTCCCGCCTCCTTCAGCTTTCTTGGTCCTGGGAACTGGTGACCCACCGCAGACGGTGTCTTGGTGGGTCACCCATTGTTCAGTGGTTTCGACCGATCAGTGGTTTCGACCGATCAGTGGTTTCGACCGAAAGGCCTTTCAGACTAGTGTCTAGTACCGATCGACAGCCGGCGGCTCCGGCGTCTTCAGAACCTTGCCCGCGGTGGCCTCCCAAGCCTTCGTCCAGGCACCGTCCTTGTAGGACTTCTCCAGCACGTCGTTGATGAAGTTCCGGAACTGGGTGTCGTCCTTTTTCAGGCCGATGCCGTACGGCTCCTTGGTGAACGGGTTGCCGATCACTTCGAAATCGCCCTCATTCTGAGCTGCAAGACCGGCCAGAATGACGTTGTCGGTGGTGACGGCAATCACCTTGCCGCTGCGCAGCGGCTCCAGGCAGTTCGAATACGTGTCAGTAGTGATCAGGTTGACGCCGTACGGTTGAATGTTCTTCTCCGAGGTGGAACCGGCGACGCTGCAGACGTTTTTGCCCTTGAGGTCCTCAGGTCCCTTGATCTTCTCCGGGTTGCCCTTCAGCACCAGGATGTCCTGGCCAGCGACGTAGTACGGGCCGGCGAAGGAGATGACTTCCTTGCGCTTGTCGTTGATCGTGTAGGTGGCCACCACGATGTCGACGGAGCCGTTTTCGATGAACGGCTCGCGGTTGGCAGAAACCGTCTCGACCCATTTGATCTTGTCTGGGGCAATTCCCAGGGAACCGGCGATGATCTTGCCGATCTCCACGTCGAATCCGACGGGCTTGTTGTCAGGACCCTTGAGGCCGAACAGCGGCTGGTCGAACTTCGTGCCGATGGTCATGGTTCCTGCGTCGTGCAGTGTGGCCATGGTTGTGCCGGCCTCGAAATCCGGCGATGCCGCCACCGACGGCCCAGCCGCCGGTTCAGTGGTACCGCTCGCACAGGCGCCCAGGCCCAGGATGCTGGCGGTAACGACGGCGGAAATCATCAGACTTCTTTTCAGTCTCATGGAATTCTCCTTTTGTTGCTGTGATGCTCAGCCACCGGTTAGTGGGTGAGTATTTTCGAGAGGAAATCCTTAGCTCTCGCGCTTGTGGGGTTCGTGAAAAACGTCTCCGGAGTCGCCTCTTCCACGATCTCACCGTCAGCCATGAACAAGACGCGGTTCGCGGCCTTGCGGGCAAAGCCCATCTCGTGAGTGACGACGACCATGGTCATTCCGTCATGCGCCAACTGCACCATGACGTCCAGCACCTCGCTGATCATCTCCGGATCAAGTGCCGAGGTCGGCTCATCCAACAGGATCACCTTCGGGTCCATAGCCAGCACTCGGGCGATGGCCACGCGCTGCTGCTGGCCGCCGGAGAGTTGCGCGGGCATCTTTTTGGCCTGGTCGGCGACGCCGACCCGGTCAAGCAATTCCATCGCGTGAGAGTCGGCCGCCGACTTGGACTGCCCGCGCACCTTGCGCGGGCCGAGCGTCACGTTTTCCAGGACGGTCTTGTGGGCGAAAAGGTTGAAAGCCTGAAACACCATGCCGACGTCCGCGCGCAGCTTCGCCAGCGCCCTGCCCTCCTGAGGCAACACCTGGCCGTCGATGGTGATCGTGCCGCTGTCGATCGTTTCGAGCCGGTTGATCGCTCGGCACAGTGTGGACTTGCCGGACCCGCTCGGCCCGATGACCACCACGACTTCGCCGCGGTGCACCGTCGTGGAGATGTCCTTGAGCACATGAAGTTCGCCGAAGCGCTTATTCACATTTTCAAGAACGACCAGGTCGTCACCGATAGTTGAGGACTGCATGGCTTCATACAACCACACAGTGGACGATTTGGTTCCCCCCCGAATCGTAGTTGTGACCGACCTGTTAGCAGCGAGGATCGCTCTTTAGTAGCGATTCACCAACGGGGGCTGGGCATTTCCCAGCACCGTTCCCGCTGTGGCGCCCCACAGTGTGGTCCAGGTTCCGTCCCCAAACGACTGCTCGAGCACGTCGTTGACGAAGCTTCGGAATTTGTCGTCGTCGTGAGCCACCGCGATGCCGGCAGAATAGGCTGTGAACGGGTTGCCGAGCACTTCGAACTTGTCCGGGTTGGTCACGGCCAGCCCCGCCAAAGTCACGTCATCGGCGGTGACCGCCACGACGCTCCCGTTGGCGATCCCCGGCAGACATCCCGCTGCGGATGGCGCTGCGCTGAGTGTGACCGCGTACTGCGAGATCACCGAGCCATACGAAGATCCGGCAATCGTGCAGACGGTCTTGCCCCGCAGATCCTGCGGTCCGTGGATGCCGGCCGGATTGCCGGCGGCAACCAAAAGGTCTTGCCCGTGCGTGTAGTACGGTCCGGCAAAAGCCACAGCGTTCTTGCTCGCGTCGTTGATCGGAGAGCCCGCGATAACCACGTCGGCCTTCTTCTCCACAATGAGGGCGTCCCGACTGTCCGGAACCGCTTTCACCCAGGTGATCTTGTCGCCGGCGATCCCGAGCTTCGACGCGATCAGTTTTCCGATTTCGACGTCGAACCCGGCAGGAGTCTTGTCGGTGCCCTCGGCCGGGGCCAGCCCGAACAACGGCTGATCAAACGGGGTGGCGATGGTCATCGTCCCCGCATCGTGGAGCCTGGCCATGGTCGTGCCCGTGGCGAAATCCGTGGCGACCTTCACCGGCGGGGCGGACTCCGACGTGCACGCGGTCAAGCCCACCGCCAATCCCAGAACAGCGATGACCGCCAGGTATTTCCGAACCTTCATGCGTCCCCCAATGAGATGTGGTTACAGCAGATGCCGTGATTGGTCAGCCGACGCTGTGCTGCGAAAACGCGGATTCGTAGAGGCACACGGATGCCGCGGTGGCCAGATTCATGGACTCCGCCCGACCATAAAGCGGCACGACGATGCTGCGGTCGGCTAAGGCCAGGTGCTCGTCGGTCAGGCCCCTCGCCTCATTGCCGAACAACCAGGCGGTAGGTTTCGCCAGCGTGCCATCCTGCCGTGCCGCCAGCAGATCTTCGCCCTTGATGTCTGCGGCGAGAACACTGATTCCTGCGGCCCGCACGCGCTCCAGGACGGGGACGAGGCTTGCGCCGACCGCCACCGGCAGGTGAAAGATCGATCCGGTGGAGGCCCGCACCACTTTGGGGTTGTACAAGTCGACGCTGCGGCCCGTGAAGATCACCCCGTCGGCACCGGCAGCATCCGCCGCACGCACGATTGTCCCGGCGTTCCCCGGATCGCGTACCTCTTCCAGGATGGCCAGAAGTCGCGGCCCGCCGGGGTGTCGGCTCGCCGACAGGATGTCTTTGACCGAGGTCGGGAACTGATGGCACACCGCAAGCACACCCTGCGGTGTGACCGTGTCCGCCATCGCGTCGAGAACTTGTTCGGTGACGAACTCGACATCCACCCCGGCTTCCACCGCGGCGCCGGCAATGTCGATGTGCCGCTCCAGTGCCGTCGGAGTCGCGTACAGCTCGACAACCAGCTCGGGACGAAACGCCAAAGCCTCCGTGACCGCTTGCGGTCCTTCCAGCAAGAAGAGGCCAGTGTCCGCGCGGGTCGCCCGCTTCGCGAGCTTGGCTACGCTTCTGACTCTCGGTGACCGCGGATTATCAAGCACGCCGGCAATATTAGTTGACCTATGCAGCCGAGGGCGCCGAGGTGTCGCTGGGCAGCGCCGCCTTGGCTGCCGCCACCACTGCCGTGAAGGCAGTCGGGTCAGTAACGGCCAGGTCTGCGAGCATACGGCGATCGACCTCAATACCGGCGAGGGCGAGCCCCTGGATGAGACGGTTGTAGGTCAGGCCGTTGGCCCTGGAGGCCGCGTTGATTCGTTGGATCCACAGGCGGCGGAAGTCACCCTTGCGTGCCCGGCGGTCGCGGTAGGAGTACAGCAGGGAATGGGTAACCTGCTCCTTCGCCTTGCGGTACAGGCGGGAACGCTGCCCGCGGTATCCGGAGGCGCGCTCGATGATGACACGGCGCTTCTTGTGGGCGTTGACTGCCCTTTTTACTCTTGCCATTTTCTGATTCCTTGACTGATCTGTCTAATTGGGGAGGAGCACCGGCCCTAGAGGCCGAGGAGCTTCTTCACGCGCTTGGCGTCGACGGGGGCGAGGACCTGGTCGGAGTTCAGGCGACGCTTGCGCTGTCCGGACTTCACTTCCAGGTTGTGTCGCATGCCGGCTTGCTGCTTCATGATCTTCCCGGTGCCGGTGACCTTGAATCGCTTCTTGGACCCCGAGTGGGTTTTCTGCTTAGGCATCCTCATCCTCTTTCGTTGATGTGTTCTCGGCAGGTGTGTCCGCCGATGAAGCTTCTGTTCTTGTTCTGGTCGGTTTGTTAGCGGTGCGCCGCGCTTCGGCTTCGGCCTTCGCCGTTGCCTTGTTCTTGTGCGGACCGATCACCATGACCATGTTGCGTCCGTCGATCATCGGGGTGGACTCCACCGAGCCGAATTCCGACACGTCTTCTGCGAAGCGCTGCAGCAGCCGAACACCCTGGTCTGGGCGCGACTGCTCGCGGCCGCGGAACAGGATCATGGCTTTCACCTTGTCGCCGCCGGAGAGGAAACCCTCGGCGCGTTTGCGTTTGGTCTCATAGTCGTGCTTGTCGATCTTCAGGCGGAAGCGCACTTCCTTGAGGATCGTGTTGGCCTGGTTGCGCCTGGCCTCTTTGGCCTTCTGTGCCTCTTCGTACTTGAACTTGCCGTAGTCCATGATCTTCGCCACGGGCGGCTTGGAGTTGGGAGCTACCTCAACCAAATCCAGGTCGGCCTCTTGCGCAAGCCTCAGAGCATCCTCAATTCGCACGACACCGACCTGTTCGCCACGAGGGCCAACAAGCCGGACCTCGGGAACCCGGATTCGGTCATTGGTACGGGGATCGCTGATAGGTAACTCCTCATTCTTATCTCTGCGTCTGCCGGGAAGCAGACCGGATGCTGCCGCTCGCGCGGCGGATGCCGTTCAAACGACGAAAGAGGACGATCCTGCCGGCTCCGGGCGCCAGACGTCCGGTTTACCGGCCCGGCACCCTGAACTACCGACGTCTGCCGAAGCGGACGTCAGCGGGGTACCAACAACCCGGTAACCTAATACAGCGGTCAACGCGGGTGGGAGAGTTTCCACTTTCGTTCCCGACGCCATTC
>JBDTBD010000103.1:0-4087 GCA_039924285.1 Terrimesophilobacter sp.
ACCTGCACGGTACTGTCCGCCGGGTCCGTGGCGTTCACCTTGGTCACACCAAAACCAGCCGCGAGCGAATTCCGCAACTGGTCGTATTTGCCCTGATTGACCGAGGAGATGGCGAACAGCACGATGAACATGGCCAACAGCACCGTCACCATGTCCATGTAGGACGCCATCCAGCGCTCGCCATTTTCTTCCTCGTGGTGCTCTTCAAGCTTGCGGCGTCGAGGGCGGGCACTCATGCTGCCTCCGGTAGCGTGTTCGCCGGGACCATGGCGCGCAGACGTTCTCCGAGAAGCCTGGGCTGGCTGCCTGACTGCACGGCCAGTGCGCCTTCCATCATCAGCGTCATGCGCTCGACCTCAAGATCGCACAACCGGTTCAACCGTGCGCCCACCGGCAGCCACATGAAGTTGGCCGTGAGCAGCCCCCACAGTGTGGCAACAAACGCCGTGGCGATCGACGGGCCGAGCGTCTCTGGGGAGCCGAGGTTCTCCAACACGTGGGTGAGGGCGACGACAGTGCCGATGATGCCGATGGTCGGGGCGTAACCGCCCATCGTGTTGTAGAACTTCGCTGCGGTACGCCGGCTTTTCGCCGTGGTGGAGATCTCGTCCTCGAGCAGGATGCGCAGCTCGTCGGCATCCGTTCCGTCTGCGATGTTCTGCAGTGCGTCACGCAGGAACGGGTCGGTGACGTCTTCTGCGTCTTGTTCGAGTGCGAGCAATCCAGCGCCACGCGCTTTCTCGGCCAGTGCGACCATCTGGTTGATGACATCCTGCGGCGGAGTGGTTTTGCCTTTGAACGCTATCGGCAAGGCTTTCACTGCCAGGAGTGAATCTTTCAGCGTGCCGCTGGCGATTGCCACGGCGATGCTCGCACCGAACACCAGGATCATCGGTGCGGGCAGAAGGATGGCCATCACGCTCGAGCCCTCGATGACGATCATGCCCATCAGCGCACCGAAGGCGACGGCGATGCCGATAAAGGTAGCCGGGTCCATTACGAGTTCCTAGGGAGTTTGGACGCAGCAGTGTCGCTTCCGTCGTCGACGAGTTGCATGGGCGAGCGTTCTGGCGGGACGAGATCGAGCTTTTGCGTACCCCTCCGGTGAGGCATCGACGGGATGCCGCGAGCGAGAGTGATGACGTATGCGCGGTAGCTCGCGATCATCTCGATGACCTCGTCCATCGTCTCGGTGACGATGTACTTTGCGCCGTCGACCATCACCAGCGTGGTGTCGGGATTAGCGTGGATGCGCTCGATCAGATCGGGGTTGACAGCAAACTGGCTGTCGTTCAGCCGCGTGACAACGATCATGAGCCCATCCCTGGTCTTCTACTACACGGGTCCAATCCTTGGACCCTCACCGCTTACTGTCGGCCGTCAGCGTTGGCGCGTTAGCCGTGCCTCCGTTATCGCTTCAGGTTGGTCAGCTCCTGCAGCACCTCGTCGGAGGTGGTGATCACGCGCGCGTTGGCCTGGAAGCCGCGCTGGGCGACGATCAGGTTCGTGAACTCCTGGGAGAGGTCGACGTTGGACATCTCCAACGCGCCGCCTGCGAGAGAGCCGAGGCCGGCCGACCCTGGGGTGCCGTACTCGGCGGTTCCCGAGTTGATCGTGGCGCGGTAGCCGGAGGAACCGGCCTTCTCGAGTCCACCGGGGTTGACGAAGTTCGCCAGCGCGATGCGGGCGATCGACTCCTTGGCACCGTTGCTGAACGACCCGATCAGTGTGCCGTCCTTGGAGAGCGTGTAGGACTCAAGCGTGCCGGCGGTGCGGCCGTCCTGGCTGTTGATCGCCACTGTGGTCACCCCGGCGTAGCCGGTGAGCGCGGTCAGGTCGACGGCGATGCCACCCACTGCGAAGCCGGCGCCGCCGGAGAAGGTGTTGCCGGATGCGACAAGATTGGCGACCTGCGGCCCGCTCCCATCGTCGGCGGTGACGTCCCAGCCGGCAGCAGTGCGGCTGAACGAGAGCGTGAGGGTGCGGGCAGCACCTTGTGCGTCATAGACCGAGACATCGCGCACGACGGCCGGGTCGCCGACCTTGGCATCGGCCGGCAGGTTGCCGCCCAACACCGAATTGAGCGTCGGCTTCGCAGGGGCGATGGCCTGCCGCGGCAGGGTGATGTCGCCCACGGCGCCGCCGGTTTGGATGGCACCGTTCACGGCGGTCCACCCCTGCACCAGCGATCCGTCGGGGCTGACCAATCGGCCCTCGGAGTCGAAGTCGAACGCGCCGGCGCGGGTGAACAGAGTCTCGTTGCCCAGCCGGGTGACGAAGAATCCATCACCGGAGATCATCATGTCGCTTGCCTTGCCGGTCGACTGCGCGGCACCCTGCGAGAAGTTCGTCGCGATGCCCGCGACCCGCACACCCAGGCCGACCTGAGCCGGGTTGGTTCCACCGGCATCCGGCTGCGCCCCGCCGGCGCCCTGCACCATTTGCGACAGCGTGTCCTGGAACTGCGTGGCCGACACCTTGAAACCGGTGGTGTTGACGTTGGCGATGTTGTTGCCGGTGACGTCCAACATGGTCTGATGCGAGCGGAGACCTGAGATTCCGGAGTAGAGCGAACGAAGCATGATTGAGCCTTTCGGTGGGTGAAACGAACGTTGTTACGGTTTGGTCGTGATGCTGAGGATGGCGTCCAGGGGAACGTCCACTCCCCCGATGCTGATCTGCGGAACGGAACCGGCGTAGGACACCGAGTTGGGCGTTCCACTCAGCACCGAGCCGTCTTTTGCGTGGTAAGAGACGATTTGGCCGAGGAGGCTCGCCGCCGCGGTGCGCATCTGGAGGGAGAAGTTTTCGTCGCTGGTGGTGGTGAGCGACGTCATCTTTTCCATCATCGCGAGCTGAGTGGTTTGCGAGATCATCTGGTTGGTGTCCATCGGGGAGCTGGGGTCCTGGTTGCGCAACTGCGTCACGAGCAAGGACATGAAAGCTTCCCCGTCCAGGGTCTGCTTGGGTGCCCTCGCCGGTGCTGTGGCGTAAACTCCGCCGGTCGCTGCGATCGGGTCAATGGCCACTGTCGGCTCCTGTTCTGTTGCTGTTCTTGCCGGTCATGCCATCACATCGATGGTCGATGAGGTTCGGTACTGCACCGCGTAGGACCTGCGTTCCTCGACGGGCTCGGCTGCTCGCGCGCGGAAGTCATCGTCCGGCAGTGCCCGCATGGTGTGGGCGTGGCGGGAGCTCTCCGATCCCAGCCCGCTGGGCTGGTTTTGCGACGAGAGGTCGAGGCTGGAGTTGATTCCCGAGCCGGCGAGGTCGCGCCTCAGGTCGGGGAGCACCGCCCGCAAGGCGTCCCGGCCGGCATCGGTGGGGGCGAACAGCTGCACTCTCATGCCGTCCGCGGTGATGTGTGCCCGGACCGTGACGGGTCCGAGGTTGTCGGGGGTCACTGTGATCGTCATGGTGTGGTCGCCGAACGTGGCGCCGGCAAGCGTGAACAGCGGCCGGGCGAGTTGGGTTGCGAAGGCCGGAGTTGGCGCGGCGGCTGCCATCGGCGTCGGCGCGGCGATCGGTGCAGCCGTTTGCGGGGCGGGTGCCGCGGCAACGGGAACGGCCACCGGAGTCGGCAGGGCCGATGCTGATGCAGAGGG
This sequence comes from Terrimesophilobacter sp., assembly GCA_039924285.1. Classification (GTDB taxonomy): domain Bacteria; phylum Actinomycetota; class Actinomycetes; order Actinomycetales; family Microbacteriaceae; genus Parafrigoribacterium. The sequence goes on from JBDTBD010000103.1 coordinate 3,606, forward strand.
TGCGGGGTCGCCCGTGGCAGCAACTGCGTCTGGCGTGACACCAGGGTTGGGGACGGCAACTGCCGAGGCCGCGGGGCTTGACACAGTTGGGGCCAAAGCTACGGGGCTTGAAATCACTGGGGCAGAAACTACTGGGCTTGCGGCGACCGGACTCACTACTGCCGCAGCAGTGGTCGCCGTCGGGGCAGTTGCGGCCGGATTGGAAAGGGCCGGCTCGGCCCCGGTAGTCGCCGCGTGGCGCGGACCGGCGGCGGGTTGTGTCGTTGCCGCAGTGGCGACAAGCGGGCTGGCGGCACCTGCCGCTGCGGCCGCATCCACTGCTGCGCTTGGGACAGCTGGAATCTTCGGTGATACGGCGGGAGTCACTTCTGCCGCCGGGTCCCGTGGTGTAGGTGTCTGCGCTGCGTCCGAGACACCCTGCCCGACCGGCGCCGCCTGGCCCGCCGACTCGATTGGAGTGGGAGACGTAACGACAAGTGCGG
>JBDTBD010000104.1:0-12796 GCA_039924285.1 Terrimesophilobacter sp.
TACGTGCCCCTGGGGAGAATCGAACTCCCGACAAGCGGATTAGAAGGCCGCTGCTCTATCCACTGAGCTACAGAGGCGTGAATGCTCCACGATACCTCAGCAGTCACAGCGCTCGCGCGAGCGCCGCGAGCACTTGGTTCACCGTCGGCACGCCCTCGGCTCGGAACACCTCACCGCCGGCATCCGTCAGCACGATGGTGGTGGGAGTGGAACGGATGCCTTCGAGCTCGGCCGCGACATTGTCGCGCACGATGTCACGTTCAAGAACTTCTGCGCCGGGCAGAATCTCGGACACCTGCTCGAGCACAGCGCGAGTACGAATGCACGGATCGCAAAACGCGGACGTGAACAGCAGAACGCGCACTACTGGCGACCGCCCCGATCTTCCGGTGCTTCGACCTGTTCGCTGTCTGCCGGATCGAAGTCATAGGTGACCTGGTACTCGCCGCCCACTTCCCGCCACGTGGAGGCGTCGTAGTCGATCTGCGCTTCTTTACCGTCGACGGCGGTGGTGACGGTAATGGAGTCGTCCCACGTACCGTCCGTGCTGATCCGACGGTCGATGCGACCGTCGTTGGGTCCCCCGCGGTAGAACACGACATACTGGCTGCCGCGTGCGAGCTTGGGTCGGTCATCCGTCATGCTCTCTTATTACCACTCGGTGGCGCCCGGCGCGATGGATACGGCAATCTCCGCGTACTTTGCCTCGCCGCAGTGAATCACGGCAGTGCATAGCCGCACTATATAGTTTGGCTATATACTTGATTAAATGACCGACCTCAACTCGCTGTTTGCACGTCTTCTCGTCACGGCACATCGCCTCACCCGCATCGCCGCCCAGACGACCGGATCCACCACCCCCTCCGCAGTCTGGAACACTCTGTCGATTCTGTCCTCAGCGGGGCCGCTGCGGGTCGGCGACCTGGCGCGAGCCGCCCGGGTGACCCAGCCCTCGATGACCAAGTTGGTCCACCAGCTCGGTGACGACGATTTCATCTCGAGAATCGCCGATCAGAACGACTCCCGCGCCTGGCTCATTGCCATCACCCATCGAGGCAGGACCGCCCTGGATGAATGGCGCGAAACGCTCGGACGCGCCCTCGGTCCGATGTTTGCGGACCTCGAGGAATCGGACATCCAGACCCTCGAGCGAGCCGTCGAACTGCTGCGCTCACGTACCAGCACGACGCAGCAGGTGGCCTGATGCCGCGCACTCCAAACGAAACCAAAAGCATCCTGAACCAGCCGAGGCAGGTGTGGGCCGTCAGCTTCGCCTGCGTAGTCGCCTTCATGGGCATTGGCCTGGTCGACCCGATCCTGCCCGCCATCGCCGAGGGGATGAAGGCAACTCCGACCCAGACTGAGCTTCTGTTCACCAGCTATCTGCTGATCACCGGACTCGCCATGCTGATCACCAGCTGGATCGCCAGCCGAATCGGCGCCAAACGAACCCTCCTCATCGGCCTCGGACTCATCGTCGCGTTTGCGCTGCTGGCCGGACTCAGCGGCAACGTGGAATCGATTATCGCCTTCCGCGCCGGTTGGGGCCTTGGCAATGCACTGTTCATCTCGACCGCCTTGGCGACGATTGTCGGCGCGGCCAGCGGCGGAGCGTCCTCCGCGATCATCCTCTACGAGGCTGCCCTGGGGCTCGGCATCGCGATCGGGCCGCTGCTCGGCGGACTGCTCGGCACCATCCACTGGAGCGGACCGTTCTTCGGCACCTCGGCGCTCATGGCGGTCGCCTTCATCGCGATTTTCGAATTGTTCGACAAGGAGGACACTGAGCCGCGCGTGCCGACGAAGCTCTCGGCTCCGCTGCGTGCCCTGCGCAACCCGGTGATCCTCGTCCTGGCCGCGGCGGCACTGTTCTACAACATTGGATTCTTCATCCTGCTGGCCTACACCCCGTTCCCGCTCGGGATGAACGCGATCGGGTTGGGGTTTGTGTTTTTCGGCTGGGGTATCGCCGTGGCCATCACGTCCGTGTGGGTGGCGCCACTGCTCACCGCGCGAATGCGACGCACCACCGTGCTCGCTGCAGTACTTCCACTCCTTGCCCTCGACCTGGGCGCCGCCGGAATCTTCGTCTCGTCGCAACTGGGCCTGGTGCTCGCGGTCATCGTCGGGGGCATGCTGCTCGGAGTGCTCAACACGGTGTTCACCGAGTCCGTGATGGAGGGCACGGATCTGCCGCGCTCGGTCGCCTCATCGTCCTACTCGGCGGTGCGCTTCCTGGGCGGCGCGGCGGCCCCGCCGCTCGCGACGCTGCTGGCCGAGTTTTTTGTGCCGGCGACACCGTATTTCGTCGGCGCCGCATCCGTGCTGATCGCGATGACAATCGTGCTCGTCGGCGCTCGCAAGCTTGGTTCGGTCAATCAACGGCCGGCCCCGGATCCCGCACTGTCCGACCTCCTTCGGGCGGAGGCGATCGGTGTCGGCGACGCCTGACGGCAGGCGGGCCGGAGCCCGGCGATAGACTCGAGCAATGGCAAATGGCTCCGATCGACTCGTCTGGATTGACTGCGAAATGACGGGTCTCGACGTAGCACTCGACGAACTCGTCGAAGTTGCAGTGGTCGTGACCGATTTCGAGTTGAACGTACTCGACCCCGGATTCGACATCGTCATCAAGCCGAGCCAAGCCGCGTTCGACAACATGAACGACTTCGTGGTGAACATGCACACCGAATCTGCACTCATCGAGGCGATTCCACTCGGAGCGAGCCTGGCGGACGCCGAGACAGCCGTGCTCGCGTACATCAGGCAGTTCGTCCCTGCGGCCGGGCAGGCACCATTGGCCGGTAACACGATCGGGACCGACCGTGCCTTTCTCGCCAAGTACATGCCGAACGTCGACGGTCACCTGCACTACCGCAGCGTGGATGTCTCATCGATCAAGGAGTTGTCCCGCCGCTGGTTCCCGCGCGTCTACTTCAACGCGCCGACCAAACACGGCGGTCACCGCGCCCTGGCAGACATCCTGGAATCCATCCGCGAGCTCGTCTACTACCGCAAAGCGGTCTTCGTACCGGAGCCGGGCCCCACGACCGAACAGCTCCAGACTATTTCCAGCAGTGTCGTCGACGAGTTCGGCGTGCGCCTGTAGTTGTCGCCGGGATGTATTAGGATCATGGAGTTGAACCGATCGCGTGCGTGAGCACGTGCTGGAACACATGGTGGTCGTAGCTCAGTTGGTAGAGCGCTGGCTTGTGGAGCCGGATGTCGCGGGTTCGAGCCCCGTCGATCACCCCAATGAAGTCGCCAGTGCCGGCGGTATGCCAGGCTGGAACCATGCCGCAGACCGTTGAGCGCACAGATACGCGCACTGACTCACACCGGGTCGTCGCACCCGACCTGCCGTGGGTGACGCTGGTCTGGAACGACCCGGTCAATCTGATGTCCTACGTGTCCTATGTGTTCCGCAGCTACTTCGGGTATCCGAAAGCAGAGGCCGAACGGCTGATGCTTCAGGTGCACAACCACGGCCGCGCCGTTGTCGCGACCGGCCCCCGCGAAGCGATGGAACGGCACGTCGAGGCCATGCATAACTACGGGCTCATGTCCACCGTGAGCAAGGCCGACTCGTGAGGGCCTTCCGTCGGAACACTGAGGCATCGCTCAGCGCGCGGTTCACGGCCGACGAACGCAGCGCGATTCAATCGCTCGCCGGCCAGGTCGCCGGGCTGCTCAGCAATCGCGACTCGGCGGCCGGAGATCCGGCACTGACCAGACTGCTCCCCGACGCGTACCGGGGCGACACGTATTCCGCCGCAGAATTTCGTCGGTTCACCGAGGACTCCCTGGCCGACAACAAGATCCACAATGCTGCGGTGGTGATCGATTCGTTGGAACGCGCTACCGCGTCCTCCGCCGAGTGGGTGGAAACGACGTTGGATGCGTCCGAGATTCAATCGTGGCTTCGCTGTCTCACCGACATCCGACTCACCGTGGCGGCACGCCTGGGCATCGAAGCCGACGGGGACGAGGGAGCGGACGACGAGGAGGGTCTGATGCTGCGGGAGGTGTACGACTGGCTGGGATTCGTTCAGGGCTCGTTCATCGAGGCTCTGGAGCCTTGACTGCTGTGCCAAGCTGATCCGATGGAGGACATGACAGCCGAGGCGTTCGAGAAACTCGTCATTGACGAACTGGACCTGCTGCCTGACGACATGGTGGAGGGACTTGAGAACGTCGTGTTCGTGACCGAAGACCGCCCCGAAGACGGAACACTGGACACCCTCGGACTTTACGACGGCGTCGCACTCACCGAACGGGGAGAGTACGGTTTCGGGGAACTGCCCGACCGCATCGTGTTGTATCGCGAATCGCTGCTCGCCTTTTGCGAGGGACTGGAAGAACTCAAGCACGAAATCCACGTCACCCTGGTGCACGAAATCGCCCACTTCTATGGGATTGACGACCACGAGCTGCACACCCTCGGCTGGGGTTAGCCCTCGCCTTCGCTACCTCCCTGGCTCTTGCAGAGTTGACCCGTTTCACGGAGTTTCTGTCTTGAAGACTCGGATTCCCCGATGCTGCGGCCCGGTATGGCCAGTTTTTCCTTGAAACGGGTCTAGGCGCTGGGGTCTGGAACCGGGGTGCACGATGGGCTGATGGGCTACGCGCGGGGAACGGCTGTGAAGAGCACCCGGTCCGCCAGGTCCTGCGGCTGCTCCCGGGCGATGAAAGCGGCCTCTTGCACCGCCCACCGGTCCCAATACGGTGCGTAACCATCGCCATCCCTGGCCATCGCCCGCCGCTTGCGCGTCGCCTCGTCCAGCTCCACCCAGATGCCGACATCCGCCAGCGCACGATTAGCCCGACTGAGCGCGCCGCAGCCCTCGATGATCAGTGGTCGGGTGGGGTCCACGTCGTGCCACTCGGCCGGTGCATCCGCACTCCAGTCCCAGCGCCGCCAACGGGCACGACGACCGGTGGCGAGAGGTTCGAGCACTCGGTCGTGGAGGTGCTCACTGCCGGCGTCGAGTCCGTCCCAGCCGGGGTAGATGTCGTCCAGCCGAATGAGAGTGGCCTCCGGCGCGCTGTGGGCCATCCGGCGAGCCAGATCGGTTTTACCGGATCCCGATCGCCCGTCGATGAGTGTGATGCGCGGACGCGTCCGGTGCCATCCCGCGGCGGTCATCTGTCGAGCACGAAGTGCCAATTGCCGGTGGACACGGCGGCGATGACGGCGATGACGGCGATCGCGGTGCCGATGCCGATCAGCGCCCACTCGCGCCCGCCGAAAACGGATTCCCGCGCCCAGGTGCGCGGTCGATCGGATCCGAACCCCTTTGCTTCCATCGCCGTGGCAAGTTTGCTTCCTCGACGGATCGAAATCACCAGCAGTGCAAACGCCTGGCTGAGCAGTCGGGCCAGGACGCTGGTGTCTCCGACTCCGCGCGCACGTCGGGCGAGGGCGAGGGCGCGCCAATCCTCGATGAACAGTCCGACGAGCCGCAGGCCGGCGAGTCCGCCGAGCACGAACCGGGCGGGGAGCCGTACGACCTGACTGAGGCCGTCCGCGAGGTCCGTCGGATCGGTGGTGGCGAACAGGACGATCCCGGGCAGCCCGATGCACAGGATACGTAGCACGATCGCCGCACCCAACGAAGCTGATCCCTCGGTGATCGACACGAAGCCGAATTGCCAGAGTGTGGCGCCGCTGTCGGCACCGTAGAGCACAGTGGTGATGCCGGCGAACGGGGCTGCCAGCCACAGTGGAATGGTCCGGATCCAGAATTGCCGTGCGCTGATTCCGCTCCAGAACAGCAACGCGCCCTCCAGCAGCAGAGCCACGGAAGCAGAGACCGCATCGATTGACAACAGCAACACAGCACTCAGGATGAGAGCAACGGCGAGCTTGGCCACCGGGTTGACGGAGGCGACAGCCGATGCGCGGATATCGGGGGTCATCACGCTCACGCGGACACCACCACCTGAGTGGTCATGTGCAGCTCGTCGGCCGCCAGCACGCGAGCAAGTTCGGCGTCGTGGCTGACCGCGACCATAGCCGTGCCGCCGTCGATCAGTTCGGCGAGCAGATCGACGAGTTCCTGCCACGTGCGCGCATCCTGGCCGAACATCGGCTCGTCGAGCACCAGTAGTTGCGGACGGGTCACCAGCGCCGTCGCGACCGAAAGCCTGCGCTTTTCACCGCCGGACAGTGTGAACGGGTTGGCTGCGGCAAGATGATCCAGGCGCAGCCGCTGCAGAATCTCGTCAACGCGAGCACTCACCTCGCCGGCGGACAGTCTCAACGCCCGCGGACCGACGGCGAGTTCGTCGCGCACGGTCGAAGCCAGGAATTGGTGCTCGGGATCCTGGAAGACGACCCCGACGCGGGTAAGTAGGTCACGCGACTTCCATCTAATCGGCCGGATGCCGGCGCCGCGGTCGAGTGCGGGCAGGGCACTCAGTTCTCCCCCGACGGGGGGAATCAGTCCGGCCAGTGTGAGCGCGAGCGTCGACTTGCCGCTCCCGTTCACCCCGGTAATCACGACCGCGTCTCCGCTGGCCACCGCGAGATCGATGCCGCTGTTGACCAGAATCGGTGCGCGTTGTCCAAACACGGGCCGACCGATATCCAAACCGGAAGCAGCCAGCAGCGGCGCCGGCGATCGGCGCGCTGCCGCTCTGGCGGGCACTCGCGGCGCGAACCCGGACCACACGCCCGCCGCAGCCAGCGGTGCGCTGTGAACGGCCAGCACGTCGTCGCGGGCGCCGTCGGCCAGGACACCGCCGGCGGCGTCGAGGACGATTACTCGGTCAATCAGCTCCCGCCAGACTGCGACTCGGTGTTCGACCACCACCAGGGTCGCCCCCGTCATCTCGAGAGTGCGTTCCACCGCCCGGCGCACCTCGACCACCCCGTGCGGGTCGAGGTTCGCCGTCGGTTCGTCCAGCAGTAGCAGCCGTGGATGCATCGCGAGGACCCCGGCAAGCGCCAACCGTTGCTTCTGCCCGCCGGACAGCGTTGACGTCGGATGGCTGCGCGGAAGGTCGAGCCCCACAGCGTCCAGTGCCGCGTCGACGCGGCGCCAGATTTCCTCCCGCGGAACACCCAGGTTCTCGCAGCCGAACGCCACGTCATCGCCAACTCTGGCCAGCACTACCTGCGAATCCGGGTCCTGGAGCACCAGGCCGACGTCCCCGCGGGCGCCGCCCGCGCGCTGGCCGTCGACCAGCAGTTCGCCCTGCTGCTCGCCCTCGTCCGCGCCGAGCACGCCGGCGAGCGCCTGCAACAGGGTGGACTTGCCGGCTCCAGACGCGCCGAGCAGCAGCACGCGCTCGCCCGGGCAGATCTCGAAGGACAGGTCTCGTGCCACAAAGGAGCGTCTGGTGGCGTGACGCCACCCCCATCCGTTGGCACGGATGCCGACACCTCGAGACGACGTCACTTCGTCATACCTGGGTGGACGCGTGCCGGCCCGAGGCGAACCGGCCCAGCGCGCCAGTGCCGGCAAGCGCGCGCACCGCCAGCCAGGACAGCAACCCGGCTACGACGATTCCCGACACGACGGCAGCGCTGAAGTAGATCGCCTTGGCCGAGAATGCCAGTGCGGCGAAGCTGGTGAAACTCGTATCGAGCAGGCCGACCGCGACTCCGGCGCCGGCGCCGGCGAGCAGTGCCGCTCCAAGCCGCCAGTTGGCGTACAGGAAGAGTGCGAACATCAGCTCCGCACCGAGTCCCTCCACGATGCCCCAGACCAGGGTCAGGAAGGCCCACTGGGTTCCGATCAGCATGGAGACGACGGCCGCCATGATCTCCGTGTACAGGGCGGCCCCGGGCTTCTGGATGACAAGGCCGCCCAGCACGCCGGCGAACAGCCATCCGCCAGCGAGGATGCCTTCCACCCCCGGGGTGAAAGACAGCAGTGCACTCAGCGGGGTCCACGCCAGGCCCCATGCCCAGAAGATGACGCCGGATGCCACGCCGATGACGCTGGCGACGACGATGTCGACGACCCGCCATCGGTACGTGCGGCGGGTGCGTGCGGTTGTTGTACTGGTCACTTGTCGTGCCCTTCCGATAGGGGCACGGGTTTCGAGATGTCTGCTCCCTGCGCTGGCATTATCCAGATCAGGTTCGACGGTCGAAGCTTGGATCAGCTTCCTCTCAGCCCGGCTCACCGGACTCCCGTGTTCGCCCCGATTCTACCCGCGAAACATCGGTGGCGGCACCCCCAGCAGATCAGCGGCGGGCAGCCTTCACCACATGGGACACCGCGCGGCCCAGCGCCCAGAGCACCGGGGACATCACGCCGATCAGGGCGATCGGATTGGGGTGGAACCTGGTGCTCCCGCCCCGCATCACATAGACACCCAGGGGAAGAGCGACGCCGCCGCCTCCCCCGCCGCCCTCGGCCGCAATGCCGCCGCCGCCGAACCCGTAGGTCACCAGCGCGACGGGGAGGATCGTAGAGCCGCCCGCATCGAACGGGTCACCGTACGCCAGTTGCACCCCGCGTGAGCGCACCGACTCTGCCAGAGTCTCTGCCACGTTTGTCATCCGGGCAACGTTACGCCTCACGGAGGTTGAAGGGCAGTCCGATTTCACCTTTGGGCAGGCTGCCCTTGCTGGTACGCGCCCGCGAAGAAAGGTAGGAATGGAGCATGGGACGGGTATGGATCAATCGTGTGAGCGCAGAGGCACGGCGCTACCCTGTTGTTTTCATCACCATCGTGGTCGCTATTTTTGGTGGCATCGCGGCACTGGCCGGCCACGCTCCGTGGGCGGCGTGGGGCATCAGCATCTTCGCATTGCTGATCGCCGCGATCCAACTGCGCGACATGGTGCGGGATCTCCTGCGCGGGCGCTGGGGTATCGACATTCTGGCAATCATGGCGATCGTTGCCACTGTCGTGGTGGGCGAGTACTGGGCCAGCCTCGTGATCGTGATGATGCTGTCCGGCGGGGAGGCGCTGGAAGATTTTGCCGCAGGCCGAGCGAAGCGTGAGCTCACGTCGCTCTTGGCACGCGCACCGCAGCACGCTCACCGCTATCACGGGTCGACGGATCAGGTGGCGGATGTCGCCGTCTCGGAGATCGGCATCGGCGACACCCTCTTGGTCAAGCCGTCCGAGATTGTGCCCGTCGATGGCACACTGCTTTCAGAGCAGGCGACGCTGGACGAGTCGTCGCTGACCGGCGAGAGCATCCCGGTCGAGCGACGCACAGACGAGCCGTTGCTCAGCGGATCCGTCAACGGCGAACGCGCGTTCACCATGCGGGTCACGGCACGAGCGGCGGACAGCCAATACCAGCGGATAGTTGCGTTGGTGGCGGAGGCCTCCGAATCTCGTGCCCCCGTCGTGCGATTGGCCGACCGTTACGCGGTGCCGTTCACCGCCGTGTCACTGCTCATCGCCGGGGTAGCCTGGCTGCTGTCGGGCGACCCGGTGCGTTTTGCCGAAGTCCTCGTCGTGGCCACACCGTGTCCGCTGCTGATCGCCGCACCCGTCGCGTTCATGGGCGGCATGAGCCGGGCCGCCCGCAGCGGAGTCATCGTCAAGAACGCCGGCACCCTCGAGCAACTCGCCCGCGCCCGCACGGTGGCCTTCGACAAGACCGGCACCCTCACCTACGGCGAGCCCGCAGTCGCCGCTGTTCAGCCCGCTGCGGATTACACCAAGGACGAGCTGTTCGGCTTCGTGGCATCGGCTGAGCAGTATTCCTCGCACGTGCTCGCCCGGTCGTTGATTGCCAGCGCGCGAGAGGCCGGTGTTGGCCTTACCGCCGCCGGCGAAGCGCGAGAAGTTGCCACGAACGGAGTCACCGCCACGATCGCCGGCCGCACCGTCGTCGTCGGCAAGCGTTCCTTTGTGGCCGACCATGCCACCGGCGTCGTTGATGCCGCGCTGGACCGTGGCCAGCTCGCCGTTTACGCGGCGATCGACGGCAGGTTCGCCGGAACGATCATCCTCAGCGATCGGATCCGCTCGAACGCCGCCACCACCCTCGACGACCTCGCTGCTCTGGGCATCCGCCGTACTCTGATGCTCACCGGCGACGCCGCCACGACCGCGGAACACGTTGCGGCACAGCTGGGCATCGACGATGTTCGCGCCGACCTGCTGCCGATCGACAAGGTTCTGGCGATCCAGGGCATCAGCCTCAGGCCGGTCATCATGGTCGGCGACGGCGTCAATGACGCGCCGGTACTCGCCGCGGCCGACGTCGGCATCGCCATGGGTGCGAAAGGTTCGACCGCCGCGAGTGAATCTGCTGACGTGGTCATCATGCTCGACGACCTCTCCCGAGTGGCCCACGCCGTCAGCGTCGCGCGACGAACCATGCACGTGGCGATCCAGAGCATCTGGCTGGGCATCGGCTTGAGCGTCGGGCTCATGCTCCTTGGGGCTCTGGGCTTCCTACCGGCCATCGTCGGTGCCGCACTGCAGGAGGTTGTCGACCTCGCCACCATCCTCAATGCGCTACGAGCCCTCGGCTCCGGTCGGCGCACGATCGTCACCTCAGATCCCGGCGCTCCCCGCTCCCATTCCAGCCTCGGTGCACCAGAAACTTTGGGCGCGGCGAGCAGCTGACGAGCGCACCGACCGACCGCGCTACTGCGCCGCCACTGGCTCGAGGAGCACAACGGGGATGTCCCGGGTCGTCTTCTTGATGTACTCGTTGTAGTCCGGCCAGATTGACGCCATCAGCGACCAGAGTCCGGGTTTCTGCTGCGCACTCGCGGTGCGCGCGGTTGCGGCGAACACGTGGTCGTACACCTGCACCTTCACCTCGGGGTGAGCGACGAGGTTTAGATACCACCCCGGATGCGCCGGCGCCCCGCCCTTGGACGCCACGATCACGTAGTTGCCTTCTTGTTCGCCGAAGATGAGCGCCGTGCGCCGCCACTTCCCCGACTTGCGTCCCTGCGTCGTCAACAAGAGCAGTGGTGCCCCGCGCTGCACGGAACCTTCACGGCCGTCGGTCGCGACGTACTGCGCGATGTTCTTGGCGACCCACCCGGTGGGGCTGTCGATGGGATGGAACGGATCGGAACCTGGTTGCTCAGTCATGGTGCTTCTTACGCTACCTCGACGAATCCCATTCTTCAGCTCTGGGGCGCCGTTTCGACGGCCCAACCGAACCGGGACGTCGCAGCAGCGAGGCAGGGCCCAACAGTCCCTGACCGAACCGCTCGCTCACGCCGTCGATCGCCAGCTCAGCCTCACGCCAGCCCTCATCCGTCTCCCACAGGCCGGGTTGCGCATCGCCGCTGGGCGAAAGCTGCTCCGCGCGGACGCCGATCAGGCGCACCGGCGGATGGGTGCCCACGCTCTCATAGGCGGAGCGGGCTTCCTCGTAGAGCCGACGGCCCAGGTCGGTCGACTCAGTCAGGGTGCGCGACCGGGTAATCGTAGTGAAATCCGCATACCGAAGTTTGAGCACGACTGTGCGACTGACCAGCGCGTCGGTGCGCAGCCGTGCCCCGACGTGCGCGGAAAGCCGCAACAGTTCGCGTCGCAGCACTTCGGGCTCCGAGACGTCGACCTCGAACGTGATCTCGTGCCCGATGCTCTTGCCCTCGGTGTTCGTGGTGACCTGTCGCGGATCGATTCCCCTGGCCAGGTCGTGCAACTTCGAGCCGACAGCCATTCCGACGGCCCGTTGCAACTGGGCCAGTGGCGTGACGGCGATGTCGCCGATCGAGCGCAGCCCGCGTGAGGTGAGTGCGTGCTCGGTGATGGCGCCCACTCCCCACAGTGCGCCGACGGGCAGCGGATGCAAAAACCGCAGTGTCTCAGTGGCGGGCACCACGAGCATCCCGTCCGGCTTGGACCTTCCCGACGCCAGCTTCGCGACGAACTTCGTCGATGCCGCACCCACCGAGCAGGCCAGCCCGGTTTCGGCACGGACGCGGCGGCGGATCAACTCCCCGACCTCCGCCGGGGGGCCGATCACACCCCGAGCCCCAGAGACATCCAAAAAGGCCTCGTCGATGCCGAGCCTCTCGACCAGAGGCGTCATCTCGTCGAAAATCGCCATAACCTGTTTCGAGTAGTGCTGATACTTTTCGAAGTGTGGTTCGAGCACCACCGCTTTCGGGCACAGCTGCAGCGCCCGCGACAGCGGGATAGCAGATCGAACACCGTATTTGCGGGCTGGGTAGTTTGCGGCCGTGACCACCGACCGCACTGACCGGCCCGCGACGACAACCGGCCGGTTGACCAGCTCTGGCCGGTCGAGCAACTCGACGGAGGCGAAAAATGCATCGAGGTCGACGTGCAGGATCGTTGCGGTGGTGCTGTCGACGGATGCCGCACTCACCTGCCGTGAACTGCCGTCTTGCTTGCTCACCTGACCAGGCTAACGCGCCGGGCCGACACTCGACGTGCGCCGTTGTCAGCCGAGTCTGGCGTGCATCCAGGCGAGCGGGTCAACGTGCGTGGTACCGCCCAACCGGATTTCAAAGTGCAGGTGCGCTCCGGTGGCGGCTCCTGTGCTGCCGACACGTCCGATCTCCTGACCGCCACTGACCGGCGCGCCGACGCTGAGGTTCATCGAGCCGACCTGCATGTGGGCGTACCCACTGACGACGACCTGGCCGCCGATGACGTGGCGGATCCCCACGTACACGCCCAGTGCTCCAGAATCGCTCCGGCTAGCCTCAACCACGACACCGTCTGCGATGGCGTGCACAGGGGCCCCATTTCCTGCGGTGAAGTCGACGCCCAGGTGCATGGAGGAACATCCGGAACATGGCGAGGAGCGCACACCGAACCGGCTAGCAACCGGGGTGCCGGCCGGTACCGGCCACTGCAGCCCCGCGACGCTTCTGAC
>JBDTBD010000105.1:0-6749 GCA_039924285.1 Terrimesophilobacter sp.
GCCTCATGCCCATCGCCTTCGGTGACAAGGACGGCTGGCCCGCCATGGGCACCTTCGACTACATCAACATGCGCACCAACGGCTACCAGTTCCACATGGACCTGTGTGCGCACAAAGAGTCATGGGACCAGAAGAAGGTCAACGACGTCTTCGACAACTGGAAGCAGCTGCTGCCGTTCCAGGACCCGAACTCACTCGGTATGACCTGGCAGGAAGCAGCTAAGACCCTGGGTGACTCCAAGTCCGGAATGTACCTGCTCGGTTCCTTTGTCACCCAGCAGTTCACCGACAAGTCGGTGCTGGACGACATCGACTTCTTCCCGTTCCCCGAGATTGCAATGGAAGGTCAGGACGCTGTCGAGGCGCCGATCGACGGCCTACTGTTGTCGAAGAAGGGCGGTCAGAATCAGGCCGCGAAGGACCTGCTCGCCTTCCTCGGGACGCCGGCTGGCCAGGAGGCCTACTACTCAGTCGACACCTCGAACCTGATGACGGCAAAGGGGTCTGACACCTCCGCCTACAGTGCGCTCAACAAAAAGTGCTCCGATGTTATTGGTGGCGCAAAGTCGATCAGCCAATTCTTCGATCGCGACGCACTGCCCGCGATGGCGAACAACGTCATGATCCCGGCACTGCAGACCTTCCTCAAGGACGGCACGGTCGACACGAAGAACTTGGAAGCTCAGGCAAAGACGCTCTACGCGGCGCAGTAACCGCCGACACGATGTCAACTTCAACACAACGCACTCCGGACGGCGCGAGGCAGAAGGCAACCCCTTCCGCTTCGCCCGCCCGCCGGCGGCGTCCCCGCCCGAGTATGCGTCTTTCCCGGCGTGACCGCGTTGTGCTCACCCTCATGGTGGTTATCCCGACACTGATTCAGATGGTCTTCATCTGGATCCCCATGGTGCTGTCGGTGCTGCTCTCCTTCGTCCGCTGGAACGGCCTCGCGTTCGACAACATCCGTCCGGCGGGGCTCAGCAACTACCAGTACATCTTTCAGGACTACCCGGGATTCTGGCCGGCGGTTCAGCACAACATCCTCTGGCTGCTCTTCCTCGGCGTGATCGCCACTCCGATCGGCCTGTTGCTCGCGGTACTCCTCGACCAGCAGATACGGGGGAGTCGCATTTACCAGAGCATATTCTTCGCTCCGGTCATGCTCTCGCTCGTGCTCATCGGGGTGATCTGGCAGCTCTTTTACTCCCGCGACAACGGCCTGCTCAACTATCTGCTGGGGACCAGCGGCACGCCTAACGCCGTCGACTGGTTCGGTGATCCGAACATCAATATTTGGGCGGCGCTCATCGCCGCCACCTGGCGACATGCCGGCTACGTCATGATTCTCTACCTAGCCGGACTCAAGGGCGTTGACAGTTCCTTGAAAGAGGCTGCCGCCATCGACGGCGCCAATGCCGTGCAGATTTTCTTCCGTGTCGTGCTCCCGGTGATGAAGCCGATCAACATTGTGATCGTCATCATTACGATCATCGAGTCGCTGCGTGCGTTCGACATCGTTTACATCATCAACCGCGGCACGAACGGCCTTGAACTGCTCAGTGCGCTGATCATTCAAAACCTGGTGGGTGAGGGCCAGGTGATTGGCGTAGGGTCTGCACTCGCGGCGATCCTGTTGGTTATTTCGCTGGTGCCGATCATCATCTACCTCGCTCGTACCTTCAAGAAGGAGGACTGATGAGCGCGTTCACCCCCGTCGGGCTGCCCCCCAAAACCACTCTGTCTGAGCCTCGAGAGATCGTTCAGCGAAAGACGAAGGGAAGGCCCCACTACGGCACGCACGTCTTTTTGATCGTCATGTCGATCGTGTGGCTGGTACCGCTCGGGTGGGCGATCTTCACCGCGCTGCGGCCGCGAGTTGACACGAACAAGTACGGCTACTTCAGTTTTGGCGGTTCCTTCAACCTCGACAACTTTGTTACCGCCTGGAATCAGGGTGGCTTTGCGAAGCTTCTGATGAACTCCGCCATCATCACGGTTCCCACCGTGATTTTGACGCTGTTCTTCGCATCGATGATGGCGTTCGCGGTCAGCCGTTTCTCGTGGAAGTTCAACATCACGCTTCTGATCATGTTCACGGCAGGCAACCTGCTGCCGCCGCAATCGCTCGCTGCACCGCTGTTCGAGATGTTCAAGCACTTCGAGCTCCCCTACTGGATGAGTGATTCGGGCTCACTTCTGAACACCTATACCAGTGTGATCGCAGTCGATACTGCTTTCCAGATTGGGTTTTGCACCTTCGTACTCTCGAACTACATGAAGGCGCTGCCCGTTGAGCTTTCCGAGGCCGCCGTGGTGGACGGTGCAAGCGTATGGCGGCAGTACTACGGCATCATCATGCCGTTGACCCGCCCCGCCTTCGCCGCCTTGGGAACGCTCGAAGTGATCTGGATCTACAACGACTTCTTCTGGCCGTTGCTCTTCATCCAGAGCGGGGATCGACTTCCACTCACCACGGGCCTCAACAATCTGCAGGGGCAGTTCATCTCGAATTACAACCTCCTGGCGGCCGGGGCAATGATCACGGTGATTCCGACGCTCATCATCTATCTCCTTCTTCAGCGGCAATTTGTCGCGGGGCTCACCCTCGGCGCGAACAAAGGATAGTGAATGCACTCGATCACCTCCCGGCTTGGCCGCAACGGCCAATCAGCGCTGGGTTATGGCGGCGACTACAACCCCGAGCAGTGGGACCGTTCGGTGTGGCGCGAGGACATCGAGCTGATGCAGCAGGCCGGGGTGAATCTGGTCAGCCTCGGCATCTTCAGCTGGGCGCTGCTGGAACCACAGGAAGGGGTCTACGACTTCGGCTGGCTTGACGAGATCCTGTCACTGTTGCACGACGGCGGCATCCGCGTCGACCTGGCCAACGCCAGCGCGTCTCCGCCGCCCTGGTTCTCGCACACGTACCCGCAGTCGCTGCCGGTGACCGCAGACGGTGTTCGCCTGAGCTATGGGTCTCGGCAGGCGTTCTGCGGCTCCAGCTCCGAGTACCGCGCCGCCGCCGCTGCCCTGACGACCCGGATTGCGACGCGTTACGCCACGCATCCGGCGGTGGTGATGTGGCATGTGCACAACGAATACGGCTGCCACAACCAACCCTGCTACTGTGACGTTTCCGCCGCAGCCTTCCGCCGCTGGCTCGAGCGCAAGTACAGCGACATCGAGACCCTCAACGATGCCTGGGGCACCGCGTTCTGGTCCCAGCATTACTACCGGTTCGACGAAATCTTGCCGCCCCGCACATCGGGGAGTTTCATCAACCCGACGCAACAGCTGGACTTCGCACGATTCTCCTCGGACGAGCTGTTGGAGTGCTTCGAGGCGGAAGCCGCCATCCTGCGGGCGCATTCCGATCATCCGGTGACCACGAACTTCATGGGATTCTCGATGGGACTGCACCGCCCGATCGACTATTGGAAATGGGCCGAGAGCATGGACGTGGTCTCCAACGACCACTACCTCATCGCCGCCGACCCACGCAACTTCCAGGAGTTGGCGATGACCGCCGACCTCAGTCGGAGCTGGGCCGGAGGCGCGCCGTGGCTGCTCATGGAGCACTCCAGTTCCGCCGTGAACTGGCAGCCGCGGAACGTCGCCAAGGCACCGGGCGAACTGCTGCGGAATTCGCTTCAGCACATCGCGCGCGGTGCAGACGGCGCCTTGTTCTTCCAGTGGCGTGCCGCTGCCGCCGGTGCGGAGAAGTTCCATTCCGCGCTCTTACCGCACGCAGGGACCGACACTAAGGTGTGGCGCGAGACCGTGGAGCTTGGCCGGGTTCTGACGTCGATCGCGGAGGTCGCCGGCTCCCGGGTGGTCGATGCCGAGGTCGCCATCGTTCACGACACAGATGCACGCTGGGCGAGCGAACTGGACGCGCATCCGTCGGTTGATCTGGACTGCGTGGCTCAGACCCGGCACTGGTACGACGGACTCTACCGGGCGGGGGTCACCACCGATTTCCGCCGGTCCACGGACGACCTTTCGGGGTACCAGATCGTGATCGTGCCGATGCAGTACCTCATCACGGATGCCGGAGCCCGGAACATCGCAGAGTTCGTGCGTACCGGTGGCACCGCCATCGTCACCTATTTTTCCGGCATCGTCGACGAGAACGACCACGTCCGACTCGGCGGCTACCCCGGCGCGTTCGCGGAACTGCTCGGCATCCGCATCGAGGAGTTTTTCCCGCTGCGGGATGCGGAATCAGTGCAACTGAACGCGTTCGGCAGCGGCACGCTTTTCAGCGAACTTGGGCACAGCGACGGAGCGAGTGTGCTGGCGCAGTACACGACCGGGCCGATCGCCGGATCCCCGGCAGTGACCCGCAATTCGTTCGGAGCCGGCGCTGCCTACTACATCGGAACCAACCTGGAGACGGGCGGTCTGGACGAACTTTTGGAAGGCGTTCTTGAGGAGGTCGGTCTCGTGCCGGTGGCCGACGCGGGCCAGGACGTCGAGATAGTGCGCCGCAGTAACGGCGAAAGCAGCTGGCTGTTCGTGATCAACCATTCGGACGTGGATGCGCGGCTGCCGGTTGCCGGCCTGGAACTGATTTCGGGAGTCACCGTCAACGGCGACCTGCGGGTGCCAGCCGGTAGGGTGGCGGTTGTCCGGGAAAGCCCGGAGAGCACGGGAGTAGGGACGGGGGTCTAGCGTGCTTGCCGCCGCGCGACAGTCGGAAATCATGTCTCACGTGCGCCGTCATGGCATCGCGCGCGTGTCCGATCTTGCCGGGGTGCTCGGTGTGTCCGAAATGACCATCCGGCGGGACATCGACACGTTGGCGCGCTCGGCGCTGTTGCAAAAGGTGCACGGCGGCGCGAAGGTCCCCGGGACGTTGAGCACCGACGAGCCTGGGTTCGAAAAGAAGTCGGTGCGCGAAGAGGCCGAAAAAAGTGCCATCGCCCGCGAAGCGCTTTCGTTCGTGACGCCGGGGTCGGCGATCGGACTCAGCGCGGGAACCACTACATGGACACTGGCGAAATCGCTGGTGCAGCTCAAGGGTCTGACGATCGTGACCAACTCGATCCAGGTGGCTGATGTCTTCTACCGTGCCGCCGCCCACAGCACCGGCCCCCGCAACAGTGTGATCCTCACCGGCGGTGAGCGCACGCCATCGGACGCGCTGGTTGGCCCGATCGCCATCAGTGCGCTGCGCCAGTTGCACCTCGACGTGCTGTTCCTCGGCGTGCACGGCATCGACGAGCGTGCCGGATTCACCACCCCGAACCTGCTCGAGGCGGAGACGGACCGCGCGTTCGCGGCCACCGCGCGCAGCGTCGTCGTGGTCGCCGATCACACCAAATGGGGCACCGTTGGCATGAGTACGATCGCGAAGCTGAGTGAAGTGGATGTTCTCGTCACTGACGAGGGCCTGTCGGCGGAGGCCCGAGAACAGTTGGAGGCAACGGTTCCCCACGTGCGGATCGCCGCCATGGGTCTGGCGACGCTTCAGCGACCGCACGACGCGCGTTCGGCGTCGGCCGCGAGCTGAACACCTCCACCGGGCCTACCGTGACCGACACCGTCCACCTGCGCAGCGGCGCTGCCTCGTTGATTCTCGACCTGTCCGTCCCCGCACCGGTGGTCGTGCACTGGGGCGCCCGCCTCGACGACGAGACGGTTGACCCGTTGCTGTTGATCGGGCCGGTACCGCACTCCTCGTACGACGACCCGCAAGGTCTCGAACTCGTGCCGCAGGCCTCCTCGGGCTGGCGCGGCCGACCGGCGCTCGCCGGACACCGTGCCGGCCGCGGATTCTCGCCCCGCCTCGTCACTGTGGGCCACCGCGAACTCGGGACAGACGGACATGAGATCACCCTGGTCGACGCCGAGGTGGAAATCACGCTCGTGGTCGAACTTTATTTGAGCGACGAGGGAATGCTGCGCATCCGGTCGCGGTTGACGAATGACGGCTCCACGAACTATCAGTTGCAGTCGCTGGTCACGGTGTTGCCGGTCGGGCCGGCCGCCGCCGAGATCCTCGACCTGACCGGGCGCTGGTGCCGCGAGCAGCATCCGCAGCGACACCCGATCGCGCAGGGGACCTGGTTGCGCGCGGGACGGCACGGCCGCACCGGGCACGACTCATCGTTGTTGTTCGCGGCGGGCTCCACCGGGTTCGGCAACCGGCACGGACGGGTGTGGGCGGCACATCTGGGATTCAGCGGCGACCACGAGGCCTACCTCGAAAAAACCCCGTATGGGCCGGCCATGCTCGGCATGACCGAACTGTTCGGGCCGGGCGAGATCACTCTGGCGCCGGGGGAGAGCTATAGCACTCCATGGACCTATGCCGCATATTCCGACTCCGGCATAGACGGGATCACGAGGGTATTCCATCGCTGGCTGCGCGCCAGATCCGGGCATCCGGACTCCCCACGGCCGGTGATGCTCAACACGTGGGAGGCCGTGTACTTCAACCACGACCTGGATACGCTGACGGAGCTGGCCGACAGCGCCCGCGAGGTCGGCGTGGAACGATTCGTCCTCGACGACGGTTGGTTCCGACACCGCCGAGACGATACCGCGGGTCTCGGAGATTGGTACGTGGACGAGACGCTCTGGCCCGACGGTCTCACGCCGCTCATCGACGCCGTGGCCTCCCGTGGTATGCAGTTCGGACTGTGGGTGGAACCCGAAATGGTGAACCCGGACTCGGATGTCATCCGAGCGCATCCGGACTGGATCGCCGGTCCGGGATTCGGCCGGATTCCGCGGCCGTGGCG
>JBDTBD010000106.1:0-12308 GCA_039924285.1 Terrimesophilobacter sp.
CGCTGCTCGTGGCCTTCGCCGTGTCGGCTGCGCGGGCGGGGACGGTCGCCGCCGCCGCGAGTTGCGTCGCGGCGGTCACTTCCGATGGTGCGACCCCCGGTCCCGTCGCTCCGTCGTTGTATCGCCATCCTTCCAGCTCACCCGATACCGGATGACTCGCATCGGCACCCACCTGATAGCTGGTCCAACTGCCGTCCCTGGCGCTGTGCCAGTACGACCAGAACGACCCTTTGAAGGTCGCAGGACACGGGTCGGGTTTAGCATCGATCGCGCAGATCAGCCCCTGCCCAGAGTTTGTGGCGACGAAACCCGCCGCGAGCAAGGCAGCGCGGCCGGTCGGCGCATCCGACGGCGCGCACCCCGTCTCGACGCTACCGCCGAGTTCGGTGAAGTCGACCACAACGTTCACGTCGTTCCCGTCGACGCAGGCGCTGTTCGTCGCAGTCGCCGACGCGCTCGGTGCTCCAACCAACGCGGCCACGATCAGCCCGACCGCGACCAGCGCACTCGCCCCGAGTGCGCTGCGTGTGGCTGCCCGAATCGTCAGAGCACGCTTTCTCGCGGCGGCACGATCAAGACGGGGCAGCGTGCGTGCTGAGAGCAGGTGGTACTTACGGAGCCCAGCAACAATCCGACGAAGCCCCCATGACCTCTAGAACCCAAGACGAGCATCTCCGCCGATTCGCTTGCGTCAAGAAGCACCCGTGCGGGAGTGCCGCGATTCACCGTGGCACGGAACCAGGACGGAGCTGTGTCACCAAAAACCGTGTGACTGACATCAGCAAGCGTTTTCTCGGCTTCTTCCTCCGGCCACCAGTTCGCCGGCGGATCCGTCGCAAAGAACGGCGGATAAGCCCACACACAGATTGCCTCAAGTGGGACACCCCACGCCGTGGCGACGCGAACGGCATACCTGAGCGCGTTAATCGAGGCTTCGGAACCGTCAATGCCAACAACGATGCGACTGTGCGGCTCTGCCTCGGCCGTTGCCTTGTCAGGCTGAACCTCAGAGTCGATGGCTGCCTTCGAGGACCTACCTTTTTCATCCATGGGCACAGCTTCACCCAAGAGCACTCGGGCTAGTAGGGCCTAAAGTCACACACAGGAACGAGATCCTTGTACTGGGATCGCGGCACCTCGGACGTAGCTTGCCAGGTCAGTGGCAGGCCCTCCCAGAAAAGGTGAATACCCGATTTGCGGCTCGCGTAATGAGCTGAAGATCAGCCGTCGAAACGGGCCGCTCCACGCATGCGGAGAGAACCGACAAAGGCAATGAGCAAAAGCAGTGTCACGGCGAACCAGGCCGCAATGCCCACCCACACCCAGGCCTGAGCCAAAGACGTCATGAACCCGATGTCTGCTGCCTTGCCGAGCGTCTGCGAGGCGACTGTGTACATCCCGAGCGGAAACACGACGCTCCACAGCTTCGGCTCATAGCCCCAGGAGTAGCCGCGGACGAAGTACCGCCACAGCCCGAACAGAACGAGCATCGGGATGAACCAACTGCCGAACGACCACAGCACGACGGCAAGGCCAAGGATGAACGGGTGCATTCCGGTGGTCAGGGGGTCCGGGGCGGTCTGCGAGAGGGAAAGGATGCCGGCGGCCGCTCTGACGCTGATCGCGGTGGCTCCCATCAGGATCCAGTAGGCCGGGCCCATTTCTTTCGGTGTCGTCTCGATGAGAAACAGGCGCAGAAAGATGATCACGACAAGGATCAGATAGAGCACCACGCCGACGCCCCAGAAGACGACGGCGAGGTTGCCTGCGGCATTCCTGCCCGGTAGCCAGTCAAGGTGTGGGGCGAGCGCGGCGGCCAACACCGCTATCGATTGGGTGCCGACCACCCACACCAACCACACCCCGGTGATCTCGCGCAGCAGCGGCCGGTTGCCGGCCAGAACGATCGAACAGAACAGACCGTAGGTGAGGCCGAGCCAGACCACGAACGCGGCGATGCCCATTCCCAGGGCGAGCGGCCACAACCCGTGACTCACGAGCCCTGTCGCCAAGACGTTGGTGCCGGCAACGACTGTGAAATACGATACCGCCGTTCCCGGCTCGCGCAGCGACTGTGCGAAACGGTGCGGAAAACGCACCGCCCGGGCGAGATACGCCGCCAACAAGATCACAAATGCCACCGCGGTGACCCAGATCAGCACGAGGGCCAGCGTTGTCTGACCGAGCAGCCCTGCCCCGATGGACACGATGCCGGTGGCCATGACGGCCGCGAAATATCCGGGGTCCAGTGTGGCCAGCCATGACCCGACACGGCCGGCCGGTACCGGCTCGAGCCCACTCGACGTCCGCACCGCGGGAGCGCTGCCGACAAGTGCCTCGCTCGGTTCCTCCGTCATCCGGTCGCCATCCTCCACGTCGTCGATGTGCTGACTCTAACGGTCCTGACGGACACGTTCGCGACGTAGCGGCCGCTCACTCTTCTGCCAACCACGACGGACCTGCCGCGCTCCCAGGCGTGCATCCCGCGACCGGTACACGACGTACGGGCGGAACAGATAGCCGAACGGGGCGGAGAGTACGTGCACAAGTCGCGTGTAGGGCCAGACGAGGAAGAGCACGCTGGAAATGACCACGTGCAATTGGAACATGAACGGCACACCGGCCATCAGCGATGCATCCGGTTGGAACAGGAGCAGACTCCTGGTCCACGGCGACACCGAGCCGCGGTAGTCGTAGCCCGTGCCGAGCACCTGGAATTGGATGACCGCGATCGTGCCGGTGATGATCGAGCCGGCCAGCAAGACATACATGACAACATCCATCCGGGTCGTCACCCTGGCGACCCTGCGGACGGCGCCGCGGCGGGAGAGCAGAATGATCATCCCTACCACCGTCACCACGGCCGCCAGGGCGCCGATCCAGGTCGCACCGAGGTGGTACAGATGCTCAGACACCCCGAAGAACTCCAGCCACTGTCTCGGGATCAGCAACCCGACGATGTGTCCCGCGAAAACGGCGAGGATGCCGAAGTGGAATAGCGGGGATCCCCACCGCAGCAGTCTGCTTTCGTAGGTCTGGCTCGATCTCGACGTCCAGCCGTACTGGTCGTAATGGAACCGAATGATGTGCCCGCCGATGAAGCTCGCGCCGGCGACATATGGCAGCACCACCCACAACAGCACATCGAGAAAGTTCATACCCGCACTCCTTGACTTGTCTGCCCGGATGGTGCAAACGGCGCGAGGGCGCCGAGGAAACTCAGGCCAACCAACTCGGTCGGCGGGCCTTCATTCACCAGGGTGAGGTAGCGCTGCCTGGTTTCGTCGTCGAGCTCCGGCAGTGACATGCAAACGGCTTCGACGACCCGAGCGTACGGGCTCTGGAACGATTCCAGTGCCGTTCGCAACACTTCAATGCCGTCACGATGGGACGCGAGCAACTCGCCGGCGATCGGCGAGTCGCTGCGAGCGGAGAACTCGAGCACCATAGGCAGGTAGTCAGGCAACTCGTCCGGTGCCGCCTCCCAACCGACCGCGCGGTACGCCTCGACAAAACGGACCAACGCCATGCCGCGCCTGCGAGTGTCACCGGCCGCGTAGTAGGTGAGGTACGCGCAGCACTTGCGTCTGCGGTCGAAGGTGGCGGTGTAATGCTCCTCAAGCTCCTGCTGGCTCTTGGCGGCCACGGCCCCAAGAAACGCGCCGAACACGTCTTTGAGAGGGGAAGGAAGTGCCGCCACCGACGCCGCGACCGCGGCAAACCGCTCCCGACGTTCCACAGTCGGGTAGTCGAGCAGGATCGAGGCGGCCATGTGCGCAATGGTCCGCTGGTCTGCGGAGAGCGTTACCGGTTCAGTCGCTGTCGGAGCCGTCCTGGCACTCATGCGGGACTCCCGGTGTCGGCAGGCGGTGGGAACAGGCCCGAAACGTGGCTTTCGCCATCCCAGTTCAGCAGGTTGACTCGACCGTCGGTGGACGGCGTACTGGGATCCTCCAGGTTGGGTTTGCCGGTCTTGCGCACCGGGCCGAGTCCGCTCATCGGTTCGCGCGAAGTCGGTCCTCCCATTCCGGGTCCGCCGTCGGTGTCGAGAGAGCATGCGAGCTGCTCGAGGTCGCGCGCTGATTCCACGTGCGCCTTGGGAATCACGTAGCGGTCTTCGTACTTGGCGATGGCCAGCAACCGATACATCGCCTGCATTTCCTGGCCAGTCATCCCCACCACGTGGGCGATGTTCTCGTTCGGTTCGTCGCCGAGGTTGATGTCGCGCATATAGGAGCGCATCGCCGCGAGTTTCTTGAGCGACAACTCGATCGGCGTCACGTCCCCGGCGGTGAACAAGCCGGCCAGGTACTCGACGGGAATGCGCAGCTTGTCGATCGCGGCGAACATGTTGCGCACGTCTTCGCCATCGTTGCCGCTGTTGGAGATGACGTCGACCACCGGGGACAGCGGCGGAATGTACCAGACCATCGGCATGGTGCGGTATTCCGGATGCAGCGGCAGCGCAACCTTGTATTCGCTGATCAGCTTGTAAATGGGACTGTTCTGGGCGGCCTCGATCCAGTCATCCGCCATCCCCTCGGCCTTGGCCGCGGCGATCACCTCGGGATCGAACGGATCCAGCAGGACCGACCGCTGCGCATCCAGCAGGGCGTGCTCATCCTCGATGCTGGCTGCCTCGAGCACTCGGTCGGCATCGTAGAGCATGAGCCCGAGGTAACGCAGACGTCCGACGCAGGTCTCCGAGCAGATCGTCGGCTTGCCCTGCTCGATCAGCGGGTAACACAGCGTGCACTTCTCGGCCTTGTTCGTCTTGTGGTTGAAGTACACCTTCTTGTAGGGGCAGGCCGACACGCACATGCGCCAGCCCCGACAGGTGTCCTGGTCGACGAGGACGATGCCGTCTTCCTCCCGCTTGTACATGGCGCCCGACGGGCAGGCCGACACACAGGACGGGTTGAGGCAGTGCTCGCAAATGCGCGGCAAGTAGAACATGAACGTGTTCTCGAACTCCATTTTCACGTGATCGCTCATGTGGGCGAGGATGGGATCGTCGGCGGCGGTCTCCTGCGAGCCGCCGAGGTCGTCATCCCAGTTTCCGGACCACTTGATGTCCATGTTCTCGCCGGTGAGCAGTGACTTGGGGCGCGCCACCGGGCCGTTCTTGGTCTGCGGCGCGTTGGTGAGCATGTCGTAGTCGTAGGTCCACGGCTCGTAGTAGTCGTCGATTGTCGGTAGGTCGGGATTGGCGAAGATGTTCATCAACTTCTTCACCCTGCCGCCACCGCGCAACTTCAGGCGGCCGCGCTTGTTGCGTACCCATCCGCCGTGCCACTTGTCCTGGTCCTCGTACTGCCGCGGATAGCCGAGCCCGGGCCTCGTCTCGACGTTGTTGAACCAGACGTATTCCATGCCGTCACGGTTCGTCCACACCTGTTTGCAGGTGACCGAGCAGGTGTGACATCCGATGCACTTATCGAGGTTCATCACCATCGACATCTGAGCCATGACACGCATCAGTACTCCACCTCCTGGCTGCGGCGACGGATCACGGTGACCTCGTCCCGTTGGTTCCCGGTCGGACCGAGATAGTTGAAAGCAAACGACAGTTGCGCATAGCCGCCGATGAGATGCGTCGGCTTCAGCAGGATGCGCGTGAGCGAGTTGTTGGTCCCGCCGCGCATGCCGGATGTTTCGGCGATCGGCACGTTGATCGTGCGGTCCTTCGCGTGGTACATGAACACGGTGCCCTCTGGCATCCGGTGCGAAACAATCGCACGGGCAACGACGACGCCGTTGCGGTTGTATGACTCGATCCACTCGTTGTCGCGAACTCCGACCTTGTCCGCATCCTGCGGCGACATCCAGATGGTCGGTCCCCCACGCGAGAGAGTGAGCATCATGAGGTTGTCCTGGTACTCGGAGTGGATAGACCACTTCGAATGTGGTGTGAGGTAGCGCACCGTGACTTCGGCCTTACCCTCGGACCCAGGTGCTCCCGTTGGCGCGGTCGACCCAATCGCTGAGTAGCCGTCGAATAGCCGGTGCATGTCCAAGGGCGGACGATAGACCGGCAATTGTTCACCGAGTTCGAGCATCCAATCGTGGTCGAGGTAGAAGTGCTGACGTCCCGTGAGGGTGTGCCAGGGCTTCAAGTGCTCCACATTGATCGTGAACGCGCTGTAGCGGCGGCCGCCGTGCTCACTGCCCGACCATTCGGGAGAGGTGAGCACGGGAACCGGGCTGCCCGAAACATCTTTGAACGTGAACCGTCTGCCCTCGTTGTCGCTCGCCAGGTGCGCGAGCTTCTGGCCGGTCTGCTTCTCCAGGAGTCGGAAGCCCTGGGTCCCCAACCGACCGTTCGTCGTACCCGAGAACGCGAGAATCATTTCACACGCCTTCACGTCCGTGTCCAGTTTCGGCCGGCCCTTCGTCGGACCGCTTTCCACGAGGCCATTGCGGTGCCCAAGATCAGCAACTTCCACGTCCGGGTTGAACTTCACGCCCTTCGTGACCATGCCGAGCTTCTCGGAGAGCGGGCCGAGCGCCGCCATACGGTCGGCAAATGCCGGGTAATCGCGCTCAATGACACTGAACTTCGGCATGGTCACCCCTGGGATCAATTCCGGGTTGTCGACAACGACGCCGTGCGGGGTCGACATGGCGTCGGCAGTGTCATGCAACAGGGGGGAGGCGACGAGATCCTTGCGAACACCGAGGTGCTTGACCGAATACTCAGAGATTTTCTTGGCGAGCAGGTGGAAGATGTCGAAGTCTGTCTTCGCCTCCCACGGCGGTGTGATCGCCGGGTTGAACGAGTGGATGAACGGGTGCATGTCCGTCGTCGACAGGTCATGTTTCTCGTACCACGTCGCCGGCGGAAGAAGGACATCACTGAACACGGTGGTCGACGTGTTCCGGAAATCGCTCGTGACCATCAGGTCGAGCTTGCCTTCCGGTGCATCTTCGTGCCACTGAATCGTCTTGGGCCGACGCGCGGGTTCGGATTCCTCGCCGCGGATGGCAGCAGAAGTACCGAGCAGGTGCTTGAGGAAGTACTCATTTCCCTTTCCAGAGGAGCCGATGATGTTGGCTCGCCACACGTTGAGCACACGGGGAAAGTTCTCCGGGGAATCCGGGTCCTCGCACGCGTACCGCATCTCGCCGCTCGTCAACTGGTCGACAACGTATTTCGCGGGCTCGACACCGGCTTTCTCGGCCTGGTCCACGATGTCGAGTGGGTTGCGGTTGAACGTGGGGTAACTGGGCATCCAGCCGCGCTTCGCGGATTCGACGAGGCAGTCTGCCGTGGTGCGCCCCGCGAACAGGCCGGTTCCCAGCTCCGTGGAGAGGCTGTCCGCCGGAAGTCCGTCGTAGCGCCACTGGTCCGTGGCGAGATACCAGAACGCGGTGCTGATCATCTGACGGGGCGGGCGCACCCAGTCAAGCCCGAACGCGTACTGCGCCCATCCGGTGAGTGGGCGAATCTTCTCCTGGCCAACGTAATGTGCCCAGCCCCCGCCGTTCTTCCCCTGGCACCCGGTCATCGTGGTCAGGGCGAGGAATGAACGGTAGATCAGGTCGGAGTGGAACCAATGGTTCGTACCTGCCCCCATGAGGATCATCGAGCGCCCGTTGGAATCTTCGGCATTCTTCGCGAACTCGCGGCCGATACGTTCTGCGGCGTTGGCTGCCACCGAGGTGATCTCCTCCTGCCACGCGGGTGTGCCAGGAGAGGAAGCGTCGTCGTAACCGGTCGGCCATTGGCCTGGCAGGCCGTCACGACCAACACCGTACTGGGCGAGCAGCAGGTCGAACACTGTCGTAACAGTGCGTCCGGCTACCTCGCGCACGGGAACACCACGGCGGATGACACCTGAGCCGCCCGCGTGCTCCTGTCCTGGTTTGGGCTCCAGGTCGAACCGCGGCAGGTCGATGGCGACGGATTTCTTGTCGTAATCCTTGGCGTCAGCCACCGACAGCAGCGGGTCGACATCGCCGAGATCGAGATTCCACATACCGGCCTCGGTCTCCGAGAATCGGTGGCCGAGAGATCCGTTCGGAACGATGGGATTGGCGTTCTGGTCGAGCAGTACCGGCTTGTGCGCCGCATTCGGAACGGTGCCGTCTTTCCCGGGGAGGGCATCAGCCATGAGGAACTTGCCCGGCACCCAGGCGTCACCGCGCTTCGTCAACTCGATGAGGTAGCTCGAGTCGCTGAACTTCTTCATGTAGTCGACGAACATCGGTGTCTTGCGATCGACCAAGAATTCTTTGAGGATGACGTGGCCCATGGCGATCGCCAGGGCCGCATCCGTCCCGGGGTGCGCGGAGAGCCACTCGTCGGCGAACTTCGTGTTGTCAGCGTAGTCGGGAGAGACGACGATGACCTTTTGCCCGCGGTAGCGAGACTCCACCATAAAGTGCGCGTCGGGCGTGCGGGTCACTGGAACGTTGGAGCCCCACATCATGAGATAGGACGAGTTCCACCAGTCTGCGGATTCTGGAACGTCCGTCTGATCTCCGAACACTTGAGGTGAGGCGACCGGCAGGTCGGCGTACCAGTCGTAGAACGACAGCATCGTGCCGCCGAGCATGGTGACGAATCTGGATCCGACGCCGTGCGACGCGATCGACATTGCGGGGATCGGGGAGAAACCGGCGATGCGGTCCGGTCCGTATTTCTTGATGGTGTGAACGTGGGCTGCGGCGACGATTTCGGATGCTTCGTCCCAGCTGGCACGCACCAGCCCGCCTTTGCCGCGGGCTTGCTTGTACGCTCGGGCGGTCTCGGGGTTTTCGGTGACCTCGGCCCAGGCCAGCACGGGATCGCCGGTGCGTTTCTTCGCCTCGCGGTAGGCGGCGAGCAGCACTCCGCGCACGTACGGGTAGCGCACCCGGGTGGGTGAGTAGGTGTACCAGCTGAATGCGGCACCGCGCGGGCAGCCGCGTGGTTCGTATTCAGGTGAGTCCGGGCCGACCAGCGGGTAGTCGGTCTGCTGCGTCTCCCAGGTGATGATGCCGTCTTTGACGTACACCTTCCAGGAACACGACCCGGTGCAGTTCACGCCGTGCGTGGAGCGCACTTCCTTGTCGTGCGACCAACGGTCACGGTAGAAGGAGTCGGCGTTCCGGCCTCCTTTGAGAAAGACCGAACGAAGATCTTCGGAAACGGTCCCGGGTGTGAGAAACCGACCCAGTTTGACGAGGCTATCGGCAAGTGCCCCGTCCGTTCCTGGTGTGAAGGACTCGCTCTGACTTTCCACGGTGTCTCCTCGACTTGCTCGGCGGCGCCCCTGGTCAGGCAATCGCCCTCACCGCTGAGTTTTACGAGGTCGACAGAAGGTCGCAAGCCGAAAACACCGTGAAAAATGCGACGTCAGGCACGTCGTGGCTCGGATTCTGCAGCCGGAGATTCCGGGCAGCACAGGTCAAGAGTGCACGAGTGCGGGTGGACGAACGGATGCAGTTCCTCGGCTACCAGGGGCCCACCGACCTGCTCCAGTATTCCCTTCAAAAGCCCGAAGTGCACCAGGCACACCTGCGGATGCTGCCGAGCGAGGTCGGAGAACGGGCAGTTGTGCAGTTGCACCTGCAGCTCGTCAGTCTCGACTCGGGCATCGAACCCGGTGCGGTCAAGGTGGTCATCGAGCACGTCAACCTGGCGGGACAGGGGCGAGTCCGGTGCGAGCGTCTCGTCGGCGTGAAGGAGTTGCCGAACCTGGTCGGCGCGACGGAGCGCTGCAGTCACCTTGGCGGCTTGTATGGGATCGTTCCGATGCGCTGGGTCGTTCGCCACGCTGTACAGCATCCTCGGTCGACCCTTGGTGTCTTTTCCTTCCGGTTCGCAGGTGACGAAGCCGTCGGCGATGAGGCGATGAAGATGCTCCCTGGCGGTGTTGTGGTGCAGCCCGGTAGCGGCAGCCAATTCCTCGACAGTCAGGGTGCCGCGGGACTGCAGTTCTCTGAGCAGGTTGACCCTGCTCAGCGACGCGAGCGTTCGATACATCGGCGGGCGGCGGGCGGTCATGCTCATCAGCCTTCGCCAAGCACCGTGAGGTGTTCGCGGTATTCGTCGGCCGTCAACTCGCCTCTGGCGTACCTCTCATCCAGAATCTGCCGGGAAGTGCTGCGAACCGGAGGATCGTGAAGTTGACCGATGCGGCCGGAGGAGGCTTCACGCCTAGCCGCACCGTTGACAGCCCACACGACCACGAAGACGATCAGGCCGACGATGACCAAGGCGAGCGCCCACATCAGCCACATCCACCCCATGTTGAAGCCATATCCCCACATCATCATGCGACCTCCCTTACGGGCAACGGCGTGGCACCCACCAGCGAGGTTATGGGCCGATGTGCGACCGCACAAGGGACCTTCGGCCCTCTCTTCATGCCCAGTGCTTTAGTCCAGCAGCGGGATCACCTCAATGGCCGCCCCCGGACCGGTCACCACGAGCACCCGCTTGGCGCCAACCCCATCCAGGGCATCAAAAAGCAGGTCCAGTGGCGGCCCAACCGCCGAGGTTGTGCTCCCGGCGCCGTACGATGGCTTCGCTGCGGCCACTGCAGCCGTGTCATCCCGCAGCCAGACGGTAACGGGAGCGCCGGTGTGCTCCTCAATGGCCAGCTTCTGCGCTTCGGCGTCCACAGCCGCCACCAGGATCACCCGGCCGATAGTCCGCCTTCCCCCTGGCATTTCGGCCAGCGCCGTTCTGTCGTGCCGCCACACACTGAAGTGGTAAGCGGCAACCATGGCGGTGGCGACGAACAGTCCCAATGGCGCGCGGACACGGTCGATCAGTGCCCCACCCGTCTCGTCGGCGAGGGTGAATTCGAACAAGCGATATCCGAGCACCAAGAGCGTGACGAGCGCCGACACCGCGCTCAGACCGAACACAGTGATCAGGTAGACCCGGCGCCCGGTGGAGGCTTCGGTCGGTTCGGCCGGCCTGGTGGGTTTCCAGGTGAGCCACCACAGCGGACCGCCAACCAGGAGCGAGCTGATACCGCCCAAGAGCAGAGTGCGCGTGCCGGATCCGACCAGGGGATTGCCGAGCGTGGCCAGGAGCGAATTCATGATGACTCCGACTCCGGAGGCCGTGGCCACCAGCGCGACCCCGGATTCGACCAGCCGTGCCGTGCGCGCAAATCCAGGAGAGCGGTCCACAGCCACACGATCGTGATACGCCAACACCAGAGCGCCGAGCGCCGCCGACGCGATGGCGTAACCCAACGGATCGAGGATCCGGGCGGCCGGGTCGCCCGGATCGAAAGCAAGCCGAAGGAGAACATACAGGGCAATCCCGGCTCCCGCGAGGGTCAGAAGGGTGCCGCCCAGTATTCCCACCACCGCCAGCACAACCTGCGCCAGCCGGTCGCGGGAGAGCCGCACTTCCCCGCGCACCCAGTGCCACCACCAGACCAGTGCTCCGCCTGCGGCCCAGATGATGGCTTGCAGTAGGTTTCGCCACCACGGGTGGCCGATGGTGCCTTCCGTGGCGAAGTCCCGGATCGCGGTGTCGAGCAGCACGCCCAGCGCGGTGACTGCCCCTCCCGTGCCGAGGATCAGCCCATACGCGGAATTCAGGATCGGGGCTACCGAAGACAGCAGACGCGGTCCGCGGTCAGGGTGCTTCGCCATCCACCGGTGCCAGAACCATACGCCGGCCCACACCAATCCAGTCGCGACGGTCTGGGGGCGCCAGCTGCCGCCCACCAGGTTTGAGGCTGCGGAGAGCAGGCTGCTCGCGAAGGTGACGAGCGATACCACCGACAGGCCTGCCACGTAGAGCCCCCAGGCCGGCGAATCGCGCTCCGCGGGGACGCCTGCTCTTCGCCATACCATCCACCAGAGCAGCCAGGCGAGCGGGCCGCCGATCAGGGTGAACGCCAGGGACCTCGCCAGGCCCGCAGTGTCGTCGGCGACCAGCTCCACGCCGACGTTGAGCAGGCGTCCGAGCAGGCCGGCCAGTCCGATCGCGCCGATCACGACGAGCGCGAAGAGCAGCACGTAGACGATCACGCGGCGCACCGTCGGCACGGCAGCCGTGTCGCCTGCGTGCGGCTGTGCCCGCGTGGTCAGCACAACGGCCACGATCCCCCCGCCGATCAACACCGCCACGAGGAGGATCACCAGGATGCTCATCACTTCAGCCCCGTGTTCGGGCACACAGTCAGTTGCCACGGCGCCGACTCGATGCGCCACGCTCCGCCCGCCTTCACCAGGCTGAACACATCCTCGTATTGCGATTCGGGCGCACCGAACGGCCCGTTTCCGACGGACGAGGCGATGGATACCGCGACGTCAGCAGAATCGGATCGCTCCTTCGTGGAGACGAGCGTCAC
>JBDTBD010000107.1:0-21499 GCA_039924285.1 Terrimesophilobacter sp.
CCGAGGACATGGATGTCAACATCACCAAGGAAAAGCAGCTCACCAACATGCGCCAGTCGACTTCTGACGTGTTCGAGCGGATGACCCCGTCCCGGCAGCTCACGCTGGAGGAATGCCTCGAATTCGCGCGCGAGGACGAGTGTGTGGAAGTGACGCCGGAACGTATCCGGATCCGCAAGGTGGAGCTGGACGCCAGCTCTCGCGCACGATCCACCTCCCGGGTCAAGAAGCAGAACGCGTAGCGGACCGGTTCACTCCGACATCGCTGTCGTCGGCGCCGCCTAGTCTGTCCAGTGTGCAGGAACCACTTTCTCCGGGTGCGCAGCGAGTGCTGTTCGTCCACGCGCATCCGGATGACGAGACGCTCGCAACCGGCGGCACCATAGCGAAGCTTGTCGAGGCGGGCGCGGCGGTCACCGTGCTCACCTGCACCCGTGGCGAGTTGGGCGAGGTGATTCCCGACGAGTTCAAACATCTTGAAGGCACCGGCGCGGCACTGGCGCAGTTCCGAACCGAGGAGCTGAACCGTGCGATGGATCTTCTCGGCGTCACCGACCACCGTTTCCTCGGTGAGGCGTCCGCTCGATGGGTCGGGCGTGAACCGCGCCGGTATCTGGACTCCGGGATGCGGTGGGGCGAGCACGGTGCCATCGCGCTGGAGAGCATCGGCGATGGCTCCTTCTGCGCCGCCGATGTCGACGAGGTCGTGTCGGACGTCGCTTCGGTGATCGGCGACGCCGAGATCGACGTCGTCGTGAGCTATGACGCCACCGGCGGGTACGGGCATCCGGACCACATCCGGGCCCACCAGGTCGCGCGGCGGGCGGCCGATGCGATGTCCGTTCCGTTCTACGCGATCGAACCGCCGGGTGCGCACCACGTCGCGACGTTCGCCATCGATGTCTCGGAGCAGTGGGAGCGCAAAACGGCAGCACTGCGCGCCTACCCCAGTCAGGTGAGCGTGCACGGCGACCGGTATGCCCTGTCCAGCGGTCCACGCGTCCCGATTGCGTCACAGGAGCGCTTCCTGCGCCTCCCGGCCGACGCGGCAGACGTCAGCGCCTGGGACGAACGGGGGCTGGGCGGGAAGTTCGCCGGGGGTGTGCTCTCGCTCCTGACCGGTGTCGCGGTCGGTGCGCTCGCCACGGTGAACCACCAGGTGGCGTTCTCG
Organism: Terrimesophilobacter sp.; assembly: GCA_039924285.1. Taxonomy (GTDB): domain Bacteria; phylum Actinomycetota; class Actinomycetes; order Actinomycetales; family Microbacteriaceae; genus Parafrigoribacterium. The sequence continues at coordinate 1,172 of JBDTBD010000107.1, forward strand.
CTGTGGGGGGCGCAGGTCCCGATCGGCGTCGTGGCGTCGCTGGCTCTTGTGACGGCGTTGCTCACCGGGCTGAGGCTGGTGTTCGACACGAGGATGCTTCCGGGGCTGGCGGCGATCGGTGTGCTGAGCGCGGTGGGCCTGTTCTCGCTGATGTCGGCCGGTGGTTCCGTGCTCGTGCCGGGAAACCCGGTGGGCTGGAGTTGGACCTTCGGCGCGCCCGTTATCGCGCTCATCGTGCTCGGCTGGCCGCGCACCGCCCGGCCAGGTGACAGAAAGTCCGACACGACGGCGCGAGCGTCCGACGGTAGGGTGGGGAGTGCAGCAGCATCCGAAGGGAATTCTCCACCGTGACCTATGTCATCGCGCTTCCGTGTGTCGATGTGAAAGACCGAGCCTGTGTCGACGAGTGCCCGGTGGACTGCATCTACGAGGGCGACCGGATGCTCTACATCCACCCCGACGAGTGCGTGGACTGCGGAGCCTGCGAGCCGGTATGCCCGGTCGAGGCGATCTACTACGAAGACGACCTCCCCTCCGAGTGGGCCGACTACTACAAGGCCAACGTCGAATTTTTCGAGGACCTAGGGTCACCCGGGGGGGCGTCGAAACTGGGTGTCATCCACAAAGACCACTCGATCGTGGCGGCACTGCCACCGCAAACTGCGAAAGTCTGACGCTGTCGGTGCGCGCCGGTCTGATCCTGCCAAGCTTCCCCTGGGATTCGCTGTCGCCGTTCGCGCTGCGCGCGAGGGCCCATCCGGACGGAATCGTCGACCTGTCCGTCGGTTCCCCGGTCGATTCGACGCCCGCGGTGGTCCGTGAGGCACTGGCCGCGGCCTCGGACGCCCACGCGTACCCGCAAACAGCCGGCAGCGAGCAGCTGTGCGCGGCGATCGCCGGATGGTTCGATCGCCGCCGAGGCGTTTCGGGGCTGACCCCGCACGAAGTCATGCCGACGATCGGATCCAAGGAACTGATCGCCGGGCTCGCGCTCTGGCTGGGGCTCGGCCCTGCAGATGTCGTCGTGCAACCGCGGCTGGCGTATCCCACCTATGCGGTCGGCGCCGCGCTCGCCGGTTGCACGGTACACACCGGAGACGACCCGGCTCGCTGGCCGGCGAGTACCGGGCTGATTTGGCTCAACAGCCCGGGCAACCCCGACGGCCGCGTGCTGGGAATCGACGAACTGCGCGGTGCCGTGGAGCGGGCACGGGAGCTCGGTGCCGTGATCGTCAGCGACGAGTGTTACGCCGAGCTCGCCTGGGAGGCGGAATCGACGATGTCGATTCTCGACGATCGCATCACCGACGGGGATCGCCGCGGGGTGCTGGCGGTCTACTCCCTGAGCAAGCAGTCGAACCTTGCCGGCTACCGGGCGGGCCTGATCGCCGGCGGAGCCGAAGTGGTGGGGGAGATTCTTGCCGTGCGGCGAAACCTCGGTCTGATCCCGCCGGCGCCGGTGCAGGCCGCAATGGTGGCCGCCCTGTCGGATGACCGGCACGTGGCCGTTCAGAAGGAGGTCTACCGGCGACGGCGGGCACGCTTGGCGCCGGCTCTTGGGGCCGCAGGTTTCCGCATCGACAGCAGCGAGGCAGGCCTCTACCTGTGGGCGAGTCGGGGCGAGGACGCGTGGAAGACCGTCTCTGCTCTGGCCGAGGTGGGTATCCTTGTCGTCCCCGGGACGTTCTACGGCGAGGACAATTCGCGCCACGTGCGCGTCGCGCTCACGGCAACCGATGAGCGGATCGAGGCAGCGGTCGCGCGGTTGGAAACTCTCTCTAACAAAACAGGCGATGTTTTGGCGGATGTCACGGTCGACCCGCAGGCCAATTAGGCTGTAGGGGTGAACGATGCTGCCAACGACGACGCCCACAAGGCGACTCTGCTCTATCCCGGTGGAAGCACCGAGCTGCCAATCGAACAAAGTGTGGAGGGTGCCTCGGGCATCAACATCTCGTCGCTGAGGCACGCGACCGGCTACACGTCGCTGGACTACGGGTTCGTCAACACCGCGCCCACCCGCAGCGCGATCACCTATATCGACGGCGATGCCGGTATCCTGCGCTATCGCGGTTACGCGATCGAGGATCTTGCGGCGAAATCCACCTATCTCGAGGTGGCGTGGCTGCTCATCTACGGCGAGCTGCCCACCGCGGCCGAGCTTGAAAGCTTCACGGAGCGAGTGCGGCGGCACACGCTGTTGCACGAAGACCTGCGCCGGTTCTTTGACGCGCTGCCCAGCAACGCGCATCCGATGCCGATTCTCTCCAGTGCCGTATCGGCGCTGTCGACCTTCTACGAAGACTCGCTCAGCGTGCACGACCCAGAGCAGATCGAGCTGTCCACCATCCGGCTGCTGGCCAAGCTGCCGACCATCGCGGCGTACGCCCACAAGAAGAGTCTCGGGCAGGCATTCTTGTACCCGGACAACAGCTTGAGCTTTGTCGACAACTTCCTGAAACTGAACTTCGGCACGATGGCCGAGCCGTACGAGGTGAATCCGGTGCTGAGCCGGGCACTTGAGCGGCTGCTCATCCTTCACGAAGACCACGAGCAGAACGCCTCCACCTCCACGGTGCGGCTGGTGGGCTCGACCGAGGCGAACATGTTCGCTTCGATCTCGGCTGGCATCAATGCCCTCTACGGCCCGCTTCACGGTGGGGCGAACGAGGCTGTGCTGAAGATGCTCGGCGAGATCAAAGAGTCCGGCCAGAGCGTCGCGAAGTATGTCGAGCGGGTGAAGAACAAAGAGCAGGGCGTTCGGCTGATGGGCTTCGGGCACCGCGTCTACAAGAACTTCGACCCACGGGCTCGCCTGGTGAAGGAGAGCGCCGACGAAGTGCTCGAGGCTCTCGGCGTGCACGACGACCTGTTGGAGATCGCGAAGGAGCTCGAATCCGTCGCCCTGGCCGACGACTACTTCATCGAGCGGAAGCTCTACCCGAACGTGGACTTCTACACCGGCGTCATCTACAAGGCGATGGGATTCCCGACTCGGATGTTCACCGTGCTGTTCGCGATTGGCCGGCTGCCCGGCTGGATCGCGCACTGGCGTGAGATGAACGCGGATCCGGCGATGAAGATCGGACGCCCGCAGCAGCTGTACACCGGATCCCCGGCGCGCACCTTCCCGCGCTAGCTTTCTCTCGCCGCCGCCGAACGATAGTTCTTCGGACCAGAGAGGCTGCCGCGGCGGCCACACTCGTCCGGACTCGTATCGGTCGGCGGTTCAGGCGTGCAGGGCGGTGTTCAACTGGATGCCGGAGCCCGAGCGCGGGAGCACCTCGACCGCACCCGAAAGCGAATTACGACGGAACAACAGGTTGGGCAGCCCCGAAAGTTCGGCGGCCTTGACCACCCGGGCCTGCCCGGAGACCGCGCCCGGATCGATCAGCGCCACCTTGGTGCCCGCGGTCACATAGAGCCCCGCTTCCACCACCGTGTCGTCGCCGATCGAGATGCCGATGCCGGAATTCGCCCCGAGCAGCGCGCGTTTCCCTACGACGATCCGCTGCGTTCCGCCGCCGCTGAGGGTGCCCATGATGGATGCGCCGCCACCGATGTCTGTGCCGTCGCCCACCACGACCCCCTGAGAGATTCGTCCCTCCACCATCGACGCACCCAGCGTCCCGGCGTTGAAGTTCACGAACCCCTCGTGCATCACCGTGGTACCAGGGGTGAGATGCGCGCCCAACCGTACGCGCGCGGCATCCGCAATGCGCACTCCCGCCGGCGTCACGTAGTCAAGCAGCCGGGGGAACTTGTCCATCCCATACGCCGCGATCCCCTGTCGCTGCAGCGGTCGGCGCACGCCGGCGAAGTCCTCCGGATGCACCGGGCCGGCGTTCGTCCACACCACATTCGGCAGGAGGCCGAAAATGCCGTCCAGGTTCAGGCTGTTCGGGAGAGCCAGAAGATGGCTGAGCAGGTGCAGGCGGAAATAGACGTCCGAAGTCGACACCGGTGCCGCATCCGTGTCGATTTCCACCGTGACGAAGCGGACAGTAACGTTGCGCCGCGTGTCCGGGCCGAGCAGAGCCTCGAGTTCGGACGGAACGATGTTCCTGTCCCGTCCGGCCGGCATCGCGCCCAGCTCCGGGGAGGGGAACCAGGTGTCCAGAACCGTGCCGTTGCCCGACACCGTTGCCAGTCCATAACCCCACGCGTTCGTCATGCGTCCAGGTTATCGGCCGATAGGCTGACCGGATGAGCGTCCTCGACCTGTCCGCATCCTCGATCGAGCTCACGAAAGCACTGTGCGACATCGAGTCCGTGTCCGGCAACGAAACGACGCTGGCGGATGCCATTCACGCAGCACTGTCGCACGTCGGCCATCTGGAAGTCGTGCGAGACGGTGACTCGATCGTCGCCCGCACGACGCTCGGTCGGCCACATCGCGTGGTGATTGCCGGTCACATTGACACCGTGCCGGTGAACGACAACCTGCCGACCCGCTACGAATCGGTTGACGGTCGCGAGTACCTTTGGGGGCGCGGCACCGTCGACATGAAGGCCGGCGTCGCCGTGCAGCTCAAACTTGCGGCCGAGCTGGCCCGTCCACAGGCGGATGTGACCTGGATCTGGTACGACCACGAAGAGGTCGACTCCAGCCTCAACGGACTCGGGCGACTCGCCGCGACCCGACCCGACCTGCTCGCCGGCGATTTCGCCATCCTCGGCGAGCCGACCAACGCGGGTGTCGAGGGCGGATGCAACGGCACGCTGCGCGTGGATGTTCGTACCCGCGGCGTGCGGGCACACTCCGCTCGCGCCTGGGTGGGGCGCAACGCGATCCATGCGGCCGCCGGCATTCTGACTGCGCTAGCGGACTACGAACCCCGGGAAGTCGAGGTGGACGGTTTGGTGTTCCGGGAGGGCCTCAACGCGGTCCGGATCACCGGCGGCGTCGCCGGGAACGTCATCCCTGACGAGTGCGTCGTCCACGTCAACTACCGTTTCGCTCCCAATCGCCTGGCGGCCGAAGCCATCGCCCATGTGCGCGAGGTGTTCGCCGGGTTCGAGACGACGCTCGTCGATGTGGCAGAGGGCGCGCGGCCGGGGCTGGATGCGCCACTCGCCAAGGATTTTATGGCAGCGGTGGGCGGCTCGGCGAACCCGAAATACGGTTGGACGGATGTCGCCCGATTCGCCGCGCTTGGCATCCCGGCGGTGAACTTCGGGCCGGGGGATCCGCTCAAGGCGCACGCCGACGACGAGCGGGTCGAGGTCGAGCAGATCACCCGATGTGAAATCGCGCTCAGGGCGTGGCTCGGCGCCTGAATCTGCCCCACGAATGCTGGTGGAGCACTTAATTGTGGTGCTTTTTATTGCCTCCTGGGCTGTGTCGCCGATCGCCAGAAATCCAAGCACGAACTATGGTCTGCGACGTGTGCGATGCACTTCACTGGTGTCGACTGAAACGGCACCGAACGGTCGGTATTCTCGACAGCGGAAAAAATGCGGGATAATAGACGGAGGACAACGAAAGGGGACTACTCATGGCAGCCATGAAACCGAGGACCGGTGACGGCCCAATGGAGGCTGTTAAGGAGGGTCGCCTGATCATCGTTCGCGTGCCGCTCGAAGGTGGCGGTCGCCTGGTGGTGTCGGTGAATGACGCCGAGGCGAAAGAACTTCACGACGCTCTCGCTGGAGTCGTCGCGGCAGCAGCCGCGAAGTAGAACTAAGCGTCCCGCTCCGTTCAAAAACCGAACGCGAGAATCGGCGGTACCTCTTCGTTTCGAAGCAGTTCGAACACCACGAGTTCATGAGGGACTACCGGACTCGGCAGCGCGTCGAGGTCAAACCAGGTTAGGGCCGCTGATTTTCGCGACTCCATGAGACGTGGCTCGCCCTTCCAGCGCCCGCACTGGAAGAAAAAGTCAACTCGTTCGTCGATCGGCTGATGGTTGCGGTGAGTGCGGTGCATGGTCGTCAGCGGCGTCAGGTCGTCAGGTGTGACGACGACACCCAGCTCCTCTGCTACCTCACGGCACGCGGCAGCCAGCACCGACTCGTCCGCCTCGACGTGACCTGCGGCTCCGGTCGCCCAGTGCCCGTCTCGGTAACCGGTGTTCTTGCGCAGTTGCAGGAGCACCTGACGCCCGCGCCGGAAAATCACGTAGGCGGCGGGCACGACCTGGAATCTGTCGATCACTCTGCAACTCTGGTGATTTGAAGCAGTCCGTCGCCCACGGGGGACAGCGCGCAGATCACAGCGTCGGAGTCGGCGATCTCGCCCAGAAGTGTTCTGAAAACCGCCACTGTGTCGTCACGGTGTGCCGGGTCGGCTACCCGCCCGCGCCAGAGAGCGTGAGCGACCAGCACGGTGCCGCCGGGTCGGACGAGGCGGATGCCGTGCTCGACGTACTCCAACACCGACCCGGGGTCGGCATCCACGAGCACGAGGTCGTACGATTGCTCGTTCATCCTGGGGAGCACATCCCGCGCGCGACCGGCAATCAGCCGGACTCGGTTTGCGGGAACGCCCGCGGCGAGAAACGCCCGCCGGGCGCTGCTTTGATAGTCGGTCTCGGTGTCGATCGAGGTGAGCATGGCGTGTGGAGCACCGGTGAACAGCCACAACCCGCTCACTCCGAGTCCGGTGCCGATTTCGATGACATTCGACGCCCCGGTTGCCGCGGCGAGCACAGCGATCTGCGCCCCCATGGCCGGCGAGATCGCTTCCACACCGAGTTCGAGCGCGTGCTGCCGAACGCCCGCGATGTCCGGCCTCTCGGCGACGAACTCTTCCGCGAACTTCCAGTTCAATTGCTTGTGTGTCACGCTTACTCCTCGTCTACAGAGTATGCGAGATGACTGGTTGGGCGGTCGTGGCGCGCTGCAAACGGTTAGTCTGAACGGATGTTCGGGTTGACCTTCGACAAGCTTCTCGTGATCGCCGTGATCGCGGTATTCCTGCTTGGTCCGGAGCGCCTTCCGCACTACGCTGCCCAATTCGCGCGTCTGGTGAAGTCGTTGCGTCGTATGGCGGAGGATGCCAAGGGCCGGATGCGCGAGGAGATGGGGCCGGATTTCGACGAGGTCGATTGGAAGAAGCTCGACCCTCGTCAGTATGACCCGCGGCGCATCATCCGCGAGGCGTTGCTGGACGACGACGACGGGCCTGCGTTCCCTCAGGCGGTGGCCACGGGAGCGCCGGAGGCCTCGAGTGAGCTGCGCGCGCTCCACGAGGCCGGCGGAAGTGCCCCGTTCGACAGCGAATCGACGTAAATCGAGCGTCTTTCACCCCTGGCTGGTGTAGCCGGGTTACACTTCGCGCATGGCCCCAGTAGAGGCAGGCAGTGAAGGCAGTGCAGTGCACGCGCCGCTGAGTCGGAGAACCATCGTCGGCTACGGAGTCGGCTCGCTGGGCACCGGCGGGTTTGCCACGCTTCCTGGCTTGGTGCTGGTCTACTACCTGACGGACACACTCGGAGTCGCCGCCCTCGTCGCCGGCCTACTGGTCACGCTCGCCAAGATCTGGGATGTGGTGATCGATCCCTACATCGGCGCGATCAGCGACAGGAGCCTGGCGCGCACCGGGTCTCGGCGTCGGTTCATGATTTTCGGCGGCGGCCTGGTCCCGGTGTTCTTCATCCTCACGTTCGCCGTGCCGGCGGGCGTTGACCCGGTCGTCGCCGTGCTGTGGGTGCTGGCCGCGTTCCTCCTCACCGCGACGGCATTCAGCATGTTCCAGGTGCCCTACATCGCCCTCCCGGCCGAGTTGGTCGAAACCTACGACGGTCGCACCAGACTCATCACCTGGCGTGTGGTCTTCCTCACCGTGGCCATCCTGTTGTTCGGTGCCGGCGGTCCGGCGCTTCGCGGCCTCGGTGGCGGCGGGAACCTCGGCTATCTGCTGATGGCGGTCGTGGCGGGCCTGGTCATCGGGGCTGGGATGTTGTTCTCCAGCACGATCGCCCCGCGGGGTGCCGGCAGCGGGCACTCCGGCAAATCGACGCCGATCGCTGAGCACTATACCGCAGGCATCAGGGCGCTGCGGCGGAGCCAGCCGTTCCGTGCCCTGCTCCTCACCTTTGTGTTGCAGGGGTTGGCCACCGGCATCATGCTGGCCGGCGCGCAGTATGTCGCCACCTGGGTGCTGCACAGTGAGGACGCGGTCACGCTGCTTTTCCTCGCGCTCATCGCTCCGGCGCTGGTGTTCGCACCGGTCTGGGGCAGAATCGCCCGACGCGTCGGCAAGGAACGGACCTTCGCCTACGCGAGCGTGCTGTACGGAGTCGCCGCGCTGTCGCTGGCTGGTCTTCTGTCCGCTCCGGGCGTGTGGGTCTACCTTCCGGTCGCGGCGGCAGGCGCCGCGTATGCGGGAATGCAATCATTGCCGCTGGCGATGCTGCCCGACGTGATCTCCCACGATGCCGGCCGCCACGATGCTGGCCGCCACGGTGCAGGGCAGACTAACACGGGGCAGGCCGGCGTGTTCAGCGGGATGTGGACCGCGGGAGAGACCACCGGGATGGCCCTCGGTGCCACCGTGCTCACGGTCGTGCTCGCGGCCACCGGATACGCGCAGTCCACCGCAGGAGCCGCAGTGAGCCAGTCACCCGAGGCGGTCGTCGGCATCGTGCTGAGTTTCAGCGTCGTGCCCGCGGTGATCATGGGGCTCAGCCTGTTCTCCCTGCGGCGCTACCGGCTGCGGAAGGCGGATATCGACGTGGTCGCGAGGGTGGCGCCGTGATCCGGTTCGCGCAGGAACCCGAAAACATCCTGGCTCGCCTCGAGGAATTGCGTCGCATGGATGCCCCCACTCACGGCGGCCATGTGCTGTCGTACGTGTACGACTCGGGGTTGGCGGAACTCGATGAACTGGCCGCCGCTGCCATCCGCATGGTGCAGCCCGTCAATGGACTCGACCCGACCACCTTTCCCTCGGTGGCCATCATGGAACGCGAGGTGGTCGGGTTCGCCGCCGACATGCTGGGCGGATCCGGTGTCACGATTGTGGGGACGGTCACCACCGGCGGCACCGAAAGCTGCCTGCTTGCCGTGAAGACCGCCAGAGACAATTGGGTTGCCGCCGGAGGAGTCGGCACGCCGTGCCTGCTCGCTCCGGTCACCGTGCATGCCGCATTCCGCAAAGCTGCGCACTACTTCGGTCTGACGATGCGGTCGGTGGCGGTGGACGCATCCACCGGCGCCCTGCGGGCAGACGACCTGGTGCGCCAGCTCGGACCGGATGTTGCGCTGACGGTGGTCTCGGCACCCTGCTACCCGTACGCGGCACTCGACCCGATCGCCGAGGTGGCGGCGGCATGCCTGTCGCGGGGCATCGACTGCCACGTGGATGCCTGTATCGGCGGTTGGGTGCTGCCGTGGTGGGGCGGGGTCGCCGATTGGGACTTCCGTCTCGAAGGGGTGACCAGCATCAGCGCCGACATGCACAAGTTTGGGTACTCCCCGAAGGGCGCGTCGGTGTTGCTGCAGCGCGGGCGCGACCGCCAGCGCTCCCAGTACTTCGCGACTACGGCGTGGCCCGGCTACCCCGTGGTCAATCCGACGATGCTCGGCTCCAAGTCTGCCGGCGCGCTCGCTGCGGCGTGGGCCATCATCCGCGCGCTCGGCGACGCCGGTTTTGCATCGCTCGCCGCGTCCTGCCGCCGTTCGACAACGGCGCTCGTCCGCACCGTGCACGACATCGAGGGGCTTCGGGTGGTCGGGACGCCGGTGGGGCCGCTGCTGGCCGTGGCGGCCGACGAGACGGTGCCAGCCGAGCGCCGGGTCGATCCGCACCACTGGGCGGACCAGGTGCGCCAGCACGGATGGCTGCTGCAGCTGCAGCCGGGCCTCGGGCCACTGCCGCACACCGCGCACCTCACCGTCACGCCGGTCACGGAGGGGGTGCTCGACGAGTTGGCGCAGGCGCTCGTCGTCGCCGCCGACGAGGTGCGGGGCGTCCCGGCAGTGTCGGGTGCCGAGGTGCTCGCGGCGCTTCCCGCCGACGTGCTCGACCGGTTTCAGGATGGTGCACCCCTGACTTCGGATGCCGCCTACCGGCTGCTGATTGCCGTTGGCCTGCTCACGCCCGGTGCTTCCGATGCCGCGCTACCGGAGCGGATGGCACCGTTTTTGGCGCTGGTCGAGGCGCTGCCGTCGCCGATCACTCAGCGGCTGCTCATCGAGTTGCTGGCTCGGCTTGTCGAACCGTCCTGACAACGATCAGCCGGAGTGGAAGCTGTCGGTGTGTCGCTGCGCGATCAGCGTTGCCTCGGTCCGCAGCGCTGCGAGCACCGCGCGCACCGACGGGCGCTCGGCGCGATCGGGGCGCACAAGGGCGACGATGTCCCGCACCGCTCGCACCCCCACCAGTGGGCGAAGCTCGAGCACATTCTTGCCGATCCCGTGCGCCGTGTACCGGGGGACCAGGGCGATTCCGTGACCGGATGCGACCAGCGCTTCGGTGACTCGGGTGTCGTTGAAACGTTGAATCACGTTCGCCGGCCGACCGGTGAGACTCTCAATCGCCAGCATGACGCGGTCGAACGGGAATCCCACCGGGACGCCGATCCATTCCTCATCGACCACGTCTGCGGCGCTGAGCTTCGTCTTGCCGGCCAAGCGGTGGTGCGGTGACAGTGCGATATCCAACGGCTCGGTCATGAGCGGGACAGCCGTGAGCGTTCGCATGCTCCAACTCCGGGGGCCTTCCAGCGTGTACGCGAGCACCACGTCGAAATCGGAGGTGAGGTCGGCGAACTCCAGCATGTCCGGGTCCCGGTCGGAACACACCAGAGTGAGCCCCGGAATCGCCGCGACGGCCGTGAGCAGTCCGGGTAGGAACATCTGTCCGCCGGTGGGGAAGGTCGCCAGTGTGACCTCGCCGCTCGGGGCCTGCGTGAACTCCGTCCACACCGCCGAGGCACGCTCCAAGGCGACCGCCACATCTGTCGCCGTCTGGGCGAGCATCCGGCCCGCGACGGTGAGCACGAGACCGCGCCCGGACCGCTCGGTGAGTGGGGTGCCGGCCTCGCGCTCGAGGAGTTTGAGCTGCTGCGACACTGCGGATGCCGTGCGGGAGGTCGCGCGAGCGACGGCAGTGATGCTGCCCCGTTCTGCAAGCTCTCTGAGCAGTTCCAATCGTCTGACATCCATGTAGCTAGGCTACACAGTTAGTGTAGAAACATTCGATTGTGCTTATTGGTCAGGCGCGATGCAATAGATGCAGACCACTACAAGGAGCACTCATCATGGCACTCGGGCTTTTCGTTATCATTCTCGCGGGATCGTCCGTCGTCGGGACTGTTGCGGCCACCTCCCGCGATGGCTACCGTCGCGTTCCGACCCGCCGCTAGCGCGTCGCGAGCCGGTCCGCTAAAGCACGGATCGCTCTGGACGCCGGGTCGTCTGGGTGGGTCAGCACGACCGGAGCTCCGGCGTCTCCGCCTACCCGCAGAGCAATGCTGAGCGGCACGGATGCGAGCACCGGGACGCCGAGCCGGTGCGCGGCTGCGGCACCGCCTCCCGAGCCGAACAGGTCGATTACGCTACCGTCCGCCTGCACCAGGCCGGCCATGTTCTCCACCACACCAAGCACACTCTGACCGGTTTGTCGTGCGACGATCCCGCTGCGTTCGGCGACTTCCGCCGCCGCCGGCTGCGGGGTGGTCACGACGATCACCTTGGCGTGCGGCAATAACTGCCCCACCGAGATCGCGATGTCGCCGGTGCCCGGTGGGAGGTCGAGCAACAGGATGTCCAACTCGCCGAAGTAGACGTCGGTGAGGAACTGCGAGATGGTGCGGTGCAACATGGGCCCGCGCCACGCCACGGCAGACCCGGTCGAAGGGCCCAGGAACATCCCGATTGAGATCACCTTGACCTCGTAGCTGATCGGCGGCAGGATCATGTCGCCGACCCGCGTCGGCTTGGTGACGATTCCGTCGTGCACGAGTCCGAGGATTCCAGGAATGGAGAATCCGAACACGTCGGCGTCGAGGATCCCGACGGCCAGCCCCTTCTGGGCCAGGACGACGGCGAGATTGGCGGTGAGGGTGGATTTGCCGACTCCGCCTTTGCCGCTGGTGATGGCGTACACAGCGGTGGGGGAGTCGGGGGTGAACTGGATGCCGCGCTGCGCGCCGTGCAACTTCTGAGTCAGTGCGGTGCGCTCGGCACGCGACATCACGGCAATGTCGACAGTGACCTCGGTGATGCCGGGTACGGCCGACACCGCTGCCCTCACGTCGCTTTCGATTGTGCGGGAGGCCGGGCAGCCGACGATGGTCAGTTTGACGCCGACAGTGGCTGCGCCGGCGTCCGTCACGGTGATCTGGCTGATCATGTCGAGGCCGGTGATCGGCTTGCGGATTTCCGGGTCGACGACCTGGCTGAGAGCACGCCAGACGTCTGCTTCGAGTCCCTCCAGGCCCGGCGGGACGACTTCCTGCGGTGGGTTCATCAACGCGGGTGCAACGGATTCACTCGACCACCGGGTCCTCAGCGGTATCGAGTTCTTCAAGCAGAGCCCTCAGCTCCGCCCGGATGAAGTCGCGGCTGGCGAGCTCCCGCACGGCAACGCGCAGGGCGACCACCTCGCGGGCAAGAAACTCGGTGTCTGCGAGATTGCGTTCGGAGCGCTGCCGGTCTTGCTCGATCTGCACCCGGTCACGGTCATCCTGCCGATTCTGCGCCAGCAAGATGAGTGGGGCGGCGTACGACGCCTGCAGCGACAGCATGAGCGTGAGAGCGGTGAAACCGTTGGCGGCAGAGTCGAATCGCCACGGCCCGGGGGCGAGCACGTTGTAGGTGAGCCAGAGCGCGCAGAACACGGTGAGGACGACGAGGAACAGGGGAGTGCCCATGGCGCGGGCGACGCCCTCGGTGAACCGGCCGAACCGGTCGCTGGGTTCTCCGAAGCGGGGAACGAATGAGGTGCGCAGACCCTTGGGGGAGTCAAGTCTGACTTCAGTGCGACGGGCCATTGACGTTCCTCCTTCCTGTTGCTTCTGCTATGGTCAGCGGGCTGGTATCGGCTCGAGCCAGTGTGGCCGGCTCGTCTTCGTCGTGACTTCGCCAGTCGTCGGGTAACAGATAGTCGAGGACATCGTCAATTGTCACCACCCCGACTAGTCGGTGGTTGGTATCGACCACGGGAACCGACACCAGGTCGTACGCCGCGAGGATGCGTGCAACCTCGGCGGCGGAGGCGCTGGCCTGCACCGGCTCGAGCTTCTGGTCGATCAGTGTGCCGAGCCGCTCCATGGGCGGGTAGCGCAGCATGCGTTGGAAGTGCGCCATGCCGAGGAACCGCCCAGTGGGCGGCTCGTAGGGCGGCAGGGTGACGCAGACGGCAGCGCCGAGCGCCGGAGCGAGATCGTAACGGCGGATCAGGGCGAGCCCCTCGGCCACTGTCGCATCCGCCGACACGATGATCGGATCGGTGGTCATCAGACCGCCTGCGGTGTCCGGTGCGTAGAGCAGCAGCATCCGCACGTCGTCGGCTTCTTCTGGCTGCATGAGGGTCAGGAGCGCTTCGCCACGGTCGTCAGGCAACTGCGCTATGAGGTCTGCCGCGTCGTCGGGTTGCATTTGATCGAGCACGTCGGCGGCGCGCGCGTCGCCGAGGTGGTTGATGATGCCCACCTGTTCGCTCTCCGGCATCTCCTCCAGCACGTCGGCAAGCCGTTCGTCGGAGAGCTCCTCCGCCACTTCGAACATCCGTGGCTCCGGTAGATCGAGGAGCGTATTGGCCAGATCCGCGGGGAGCAGGTCTTCGTAGGTGGCCAGTAGTTGGCTTGCGGACTGCGCCTCACCCTTCGCCGCTGTCTCGCGCACGTCACCCCAGCGTACGAACAACGTCTGGCCCTTGGCGAACGGTGACGGACTCGACTTCGGCCGCCGCACGAACAGGTCGGTGACGGCCCACTCGCCTGTCGCGCCCTGCTCGAGCGCTACATCTTCGATAGTCGCCGCTCCGCTCCCGTCGACGAGCAGCACCTTGCGGCCCAGGATCTCGGCGATGATTCGCACTTCACCGCCGCGCTGCTCGAAACGTCGCAGATTGATCAGGCCCGTGGTGATGATTTGTCCGGAGCCGATGCTCGTCACGCGACCGATGGAGACGAACACGCGACGCCGACCGGGAACCTCCACGACAAGCCCGACCACCCGAGGTGAGCTCTTACGCCGGTAGACGACGAGAACGTCGCGGACTCGGCCTACCTTATCGCCCGCTGGGTCGAAAACGGAACACCCGGCCAGCCGGGCGGCGAAGACTCTGGTGGCGTTCACGGTACAACCCTAGTCTGGGCGTGCAAGAATAACGCGGTGAGCAATCAAAGCCCTTTTCGTCGGCGTGGTCAGGTGTTTCCGACCCTGCCGAGGGGGGACGTGCTGGGCACTTACGACACTTATCTTGACGCGCAGTCGGTGGTCGACAAGCTCGCGAAGGCCGAGTTCCCGGTGAAGCAAGTGTCGATCGTCGGCAGCGACCTCAAAACGGTGGAGCGGGTCACAGGCAAGCTGACCTATGGGCGGGCGGCTATCAGCGGCGCGGCCAGTGGCGCCTGGATCGGGCTTTTCTTCGGCCTGCTCTTGTTCCTGTTTTCGTCGACTCCCAGTGCGATCGTCTACGTCGGGGCCGCCGCTGTTATCGGCGCCGGATTCGGGATGCTGTTCCAAATCGTCGCCTACACGCTCAGTCGTCGTCGCCGCGACTTCACGTCGATTCACCAGGTGATCGCCGGCAGGTACGAGATCATCGTGGATTCATCGCTGACCATTCGCGCCCAAGAGGTGCTTTCGCGGCCGCTGCCAGAGTAGCTTCCGCCGGCTGCGCTACCGGGCCAACCAGGCCTCGACGTCATCCGCGGTACGTGGGATGCCGACGGACAGGTTTTCCGCACCATCCGCGGTGACGAGGATGTTGTCTTCGATGCGCACGCCGATCCCGCGGAAGGCCGCTGGCACGGTGAGGTCGTCCGGCTGGAAATACAGGCCCGGCTCAATCGTGAAGACCATGCCCGCCTCGAGCACGCCGTCGAGGTACAGGTCGCGTCTGGCCTGCGCGCAGTCGTGCACATCCATGCCCAGGTGATGACTCGTGCCGTGCACCATGTAGCGGCGGTGGAACTGGTTCTCGGGTTTCATCGACTCCTCGGCCGACACCGGAAGCATTCCCCATTCGGCGGTCTTGTGCGCAATGACATTCATCGCGGTGGCGTGGATCTCTCGGAAACGGATGCCCGGCTTCACGATCGCAAACGCCGCATCCGCTGCCTCGCGGACCGCCTCGTACACCTGCCGCTGTGTGGGTGAGAAGGTGCCGCTCACCGGTAGCGTTCGGGTGATGTCAGCGGTGTAGTAACTGTCCAGCTCGATCCCGGCGTCGAGCAGAATCATGTCGCCGGCTCGCACCGGGCCGTCGTTGCGCGTCCAGTGCAGGATGCAGGCGTGCTCGCCGGCGGCAGCGATTGTGTCGTAACCGACAGTGTTGCCCTCCGCACGGGCACGTCGGTTGAACGTGCCCTCGACCAACCGTTCACCTTTGGCGTGGGCCATCACCGCGGGCAGGTCCGCGATGACGTCGTCGAAGCCCTGCTTGGTCGCGGCGACGGCCAGACGCAGTTGGGCTATTTCGTAGGAGTCCTTGACCAGCCGCAACTCGGACAGGTCCCTGGCCAGTTGCAGGTCCTGGTCGAAGTCACCCGCCGCGGAATCGGCGGCCAACAGCCTGGCACCATCGACGCGGTCAGTGATGTCGCGATCGGCATCGCGCACGACGAGCGTAGTGGCATCTGCGGAAGCGATCACCGTGTCGAGGTGGGCAATCCCGCGGGTATCGAGACCGAGGTCGCCGGAAACCTGGGCCAGGGACGGCCGCGGGCCGATCCAGAACTCACCGATTGCCGGGTTCGCATAGAACTCGTCCGAGGAGCGGTCCGCCCGCTCGCAGAAGTACACCGTTGCGGCATGGTCGCCTCCCGGCGTCGGCTCCAGCACGAGCACGGCGCCAGGCTCCGAGTCGGAACCCCATCCGGTGAGGTGGGCGAATGCGGAGTGGGAGCGGTAGGGGTAGTCCGTGTCGTTCGAGCGCACTTTGGCGGCTCCGGCGGGGATGACGATCCGCTTGCCGGGGTAGAGGGAGCTCAATTGCCGCCGCCGTTGGGCAGCAAATGATGCGGATTCGCGCGGTGACGGCACGGTGTCGGCGCGGTCCGCCCAGTCTTCCGAGATGTATTTCTTGAAAGTCTCCGACACCGGGGTGGTGGAGCGATTCTCGTTACGGATATCGGTTTTCGATTCGGCCATACCCCATTGTCGCCTCAGCGGTGGCCGATGGTCGAACTCGGGTGTTCTCTGCCGGGTCAGTTCTCCAACTCGCGGGTCTCGGCGTTCTTCTTGACGGTACCGATGGCGATGGCCACGGTGAGCCCCCAGCTGATCCACATCAGAAGAGTCCGCCAGTCGCGGGGACCCTTGCGGGTCGTCTGGAGCGTGCTCCATCCGCCGAACACGGCGCTGATCATGGTGCCGCTGAAGATGAACTTTCGCATTTTTTCTCCGCAGGTTGGTGCCGTACAGGCTACTCCGACATCCAGGACCCACCATTCTGTCAGTTCCCTGGCAAGCTGACCGATCGGCCAGTTCTGACCGATCGGTCAGATAGGATCGATGTCATGTCGACAAGTGCCGAGGACCTGCGTGCGATTGCCCTCGGCGAATTCGCCACCGCCGGTTATATCGGCACCTCGCTGCACCGCATCGCCGACCTTGCCGGGCTGTCGAAATCGAGCGTGCTTTACCACTACGCCTCGAAAGAGGTACTGCTCGGTGCTGCCATCGGACCGGCAGTTGATGCGATGGGCGCCATCCTCGAGCGCCTCGCAGTCGGGCCGCTCACGGCGGTCCGCCGCCGCGAATTCATCGTGGAGTTCGTCGATTTTCTGCTCGAGCACCGTCTCGAAGTGCACATGTTCATCAACCAGGGCCCCTCGCTCGTCGACGTGCCTGTGTTCGATCGGGCAAACGCCCTGGTGCGCAGGCTGGCGGAGTACTTTGCGACGACGGCTACCTCAACAGAGGACCGGATGCGATTCGGCGTCGCTCTCGGCGGCGCCGCATACATGCTCGTGGCCAGCCAGAGCTTCGAACTCGAGCCTCTCCCCGTCGATGAAACCAGGGCAGCGCTCATCAACATTGTCACCGAGCTTCTTGCGCCGGTCGACGCCAACCCGACCCGCTGAAGGAATACCCCGTGGCAACCCTGCTCTATCGTCTTGGACGTTTCTCGTTTCGTAACGCCTGGAAGGTGATCGGCGTGTGGGTTCTGCTGCTCGCCGGCATCCTCGGTGGCAGCGTGGCGCTCGGCGGTCAGATGCAGGAGTCCTTCGCCATCCCCGGCACACAGTCGCAAAACGCGCTCGACCGCCTGGAAGCCGTCTTCCCGCAGGTTGCCGGCGCCAGCGCCGAAGCGGTCACGGTCGTGCCGAAGGGGTCCTCGGTCAACGACCCGCGGTACACCGCCGCGATCAACGCCATGGCCGCCGCCATTGAGAAGATCGACGGCATCGACTCCGTGGTCACCCCGTTCTCCCAATACGCGGGCAAGGCCATCACTGGCGATCAGACCATGGCAATCACGCGCGTGCAGTTCGACGGTCCGTCCACCGAGGTATCCCCTCGCACGCTCACCGAACTGACGCACACCGCGTCCATTGGTGAGGATGCCGGACTGCGCGTCGAATTCGGCGGTCAAGTCTTTCAAGACAACACCTTCGGCATCACGCCCACCGAAATCTTCGGAGTGCTGTTCGCCGGGATCGTGCTGCTCATCACCTTCGGTGCGCTCCTGCCGGCTGGAATGCCGTTGTTGTCTGCTTTGATCGGAGTCGGTGTCGTCATGGGCGGCATCATTTCCGTCTCGGCTTTCACCACCGTCTCCAGCACCGCCCCGCTGCTGGCGCTGATGATCGGTCTTGCTGTCGGTATCGACTACGCATTGTTCATTCTGTCTAGGCACAGAACTGGGCTTGCCCAGGGCGAGGAGCCCCAGGAGTCTGCGGGGATCGCCGTCGGCACGGCAGGAAGCGCTGTGGTGTTCGCCGGAGTCACAGTCATCATCGCGTTGCTCGGTCTGCTCGTAGTCGGAATCCCGTTCCTCAGCGTGATGGGAGTCGGTGCCGCGTTCGCCGTCCTTGTCGCGATCGGGGTCGCGACCACGCTGTTGCCGGCGTTGCTCGGCCTGGCCGGCGGCAAACTGGCACCGAAACCCGGCTCTCGCGCCTATCGGCGCGCGCTCGCCCCGACGGATGGCGGTAAGCCCAGTATGGGGTTGCGCTGGGTGACCGGCGTCATGAAGCATCCGATTCTCTCCTGCGTCGCCGTCGTGGTCGTTCTTGGAACGCTCGCCGTCCCGGCGCTCAGCCTCGACCTCAACCTGCCGGACGGCGGATCCGAACCGTCCGGCTCAACCCAGCGTGAGGCGTACGACCTCGTCTCGGACGGTTTCGGTGCAGGTTACAACGGTCCGCTTGTCATCGCGGTGGACATCACTCAGACCACCGACATCCAGCAGGATCTGGATGCCATAGGCAACCAACTGCGCACACTGAAAGATGTCAGTTTTGTGAGCCAGGGGCTGCCCGATGCAGGGCTGGACACCGCCATCATCCAGGTGATCCCCTCGAGCGCCCCGAACGCGGTTGAAACCAAGGCTCTGGTGAACTCCATCCGCGAACTCGCCCCCGACCTGGAGAAGAAGTTCGACACACCGATCTCGGTCACTGGTGCCACCGCGGTAGGCATCGACATTTCCAACCGGTTGACGGCCGCTCTGGTTCCGTTCGGTTTGATTGTCGTCGGCCTGTCGGTTCTGCTGCTCATGATGGTGTTCCGGTCGGTGCTGGTGCCCGTGAAGGCGGCACTCGGATTCCTGCTGTCGGTGGTCGCGTCCTTCGGCGTCGTGGTGGCCATCTTCCAGTGGGGCTGGTTGGCCGATATTGTCGGTGTGGAGAATCCTGGGCCGGTCCTGAGCTTCATGCCGATTCTGCTGATGGCGGTTCTCTTCGGCCTCGCGATGGACTACGAGGTGTTCCTCGTGTCGGGCATGCGGGAAGAATTCGTGAAGACCGGTGACGCGCGCCAGGCGGTAAGCCGCGGGTTCGCCAACGGTGCACGGGTGGTGACTGCGGCCGCGCTGATCATGTTCTTCGTCTTCTTCGCGTTCGTGCCCGAGGGCTCCGGAACCATCAAACCGATCGCCCTCGGGCTCGCCGTCGGCATCGCTTTCGACGCGTTCCTGGTGCGGATGACGCTCGTGCCCGCCGTCATGGCGCTGCTCGGCCCGTTGGCGTGGTGGATTCCGCGTTGGCTGAGTCGAATGCTGCCCAATATGGACATCGAGGGTGAAGAACTCCGCAATCATCGAGCCGCCGTCCTGTGGTCGCAGGGCAGGGCCGGGTCCGTCATCAGCGCGGAAGACCTCGTCGTCGGCAGCGCCCAGCACGGCAGCGCTCCGGTCAGCGTGGACATTCCTGCCGGTGCACTGGTACTCGTCACCGGCGATCACGCCGACCGCAGAGCGTTCATCTGGACGCTAGCAGGGCGCCTCCTGCCCGTCGCCGGCCTGGCGCAGGTCGGCGGACATCCGCTGCCTTCGGAATCCGAGCGAGTGGCCAGAATCGTGGCCGTGGCACAGACGGGAGGTGCGGAAGGCGCGATGGCCGCCGTCACGGTGGGCGATCTCTTCGACGCCCGATTGCGGATCACGCAGCCGTGGTACCGAGTCTTCGCGAGGCCGGCCCTGGTGCGGCGTGGGATCTTGCGGCTCAACGAGGCACTCGGTCGCGGCACCGGCGCGGTCCGCCTTGAGGCCGGGACCGGACTCGCCGAGCTTGCACCGCTCGAGCGCGCCGTCACGCTGGCCGCGGTGGCTATCGCCGAGCGTCCCACCGTGCTCGTGCTCGAGTTGGCGGATGACGCAACGGTGGGAGGCGGCGAATTCCTCGGCACAATAGTTCGCCTCGCTCCGGCCGGCACCACGGTTGTCGTGGCGACAAACCTCGCCGTGGTCCGCCCCGACATCGACCGGCCGGTGGTCATCGTCGACCTGGACGGTGTCGGCAGCGGGCCCGGCACCCCGATGCACCGAAGCCTTATGGAAGGATCCCTCCAGTGAGAACCTCAGCCGCAGGTACACGACACACCGCCTGGCACCGGGTCGCCGTGGCGGCCGTCATCCTCGTTCCCTTGGCGTTCGCGGGACTGTTCGTCGGCGCCTTGCCGCACGGCGATGACGCGCGGGAGGCGATTCCCGCGGCAGTCGTCAACCAAGACCAGTTGATCTACCAGGATGCCGTGGACGGCTCG
>JBDTBD010000108.1:0-9200 GCA_039924285.1 Terrimesophilobacter sp.
TGCCGAGGACTCGCTGCGGATCATCCTCAACCAGGTGCGCAAGCCAGACTGGAACCGCGCCGACCTGAACGGACTGGTCGCAGCCTGCCGCACTGCTGCCCGACGAGTTCAGGAACTGTGCACACGATTCGGCGCTGACACCTACACGTCCGCACTGGACGCGCTCATGGATCGCAACTATCGGGCGATGAAGACGCTGCTGGCGATGGTGTTCAAAGACGGGGAGACCCTCTCGTTCACCGACTACATCGATGACGACGGTGTTGGCTACGGACCGTACAAGCTGAAGATGAGCCTGACCCGCACGGGCGACAAGGTGCTGCTCGACTTCAGCGAAAGCAGCCCTCAGGCGCAGGGGCCGATCAACTACTTCATCAACGAAAACCTCGTGCGGATGTTCTTTGGTATCTACATGATCACCGTCGCCGACCCCCAGATTCTGTGGAACGACGGGTTTTATCCGTTGGTCGACGTGATAATCCCGGAAGACTCGTTTTGGAAACCGAAATACCCTGCGGCATTGAACGCCCGCAACCACGGGATCGGTCGGGTGTTCGATCTGTTCGGCGGCCTGCTCGGGCAGACCAACCCCGATCTGTTGAACGCCGCCGGGTTCTCCTCCTCACCGCACTTCATGTACTCGGGCAACTACAGCGAAGGCGACCGCAAGGGCGAGTGGTTCCAGTTGTACTCGATCGGTTTCGGCGGCATCCCCGGGCGGCCCATCGGCGATGGCCCGGACGGCTACTCGCTGTGGCCGTCATTCGTCAACATCCCGTGCGAATACCTTGAGTCCTACTATCCGCTGCGGATCGAACGGTGGGAGACCATTGCCGATACCGGCGGCGCCGGACTGCACCGGGGGGGCAATGGCGTGGATGTCGCGTACCGGTTCCTGGAACCGGGTACCATCGCCATCCACGACGACCGCTGGCTCACCTATCCGTGGGGCGTGAACGGCGGCGAACCGGGTGCTCGAGGTCGTAAATGGATCGATCGGGTTGACGGTTCGAAAGACATCATTCCCAGCAAGGTAATCGATGTTCATGTCTATCCGGGCGATGTGCTCCACTTCGTCACCTGGGGCGGCGGCGGATGGGGAGACCCGCTGGCGCGAGACACCGACCTTGTCGCGCTCGAGGTGCGGCGCGGACTGGTCACGGCCGACGGGGCGCGCGCCTACGGAGTCGTGTGCGACAGTGCAGGGACCGTCGATCTGGCGGAAACGGAACGGTTGCGGAACGAACTCCGCTCCGGGCGTCCGACGCCGCTGCCCACATTCAACATGGGGCCACCGTTAGAGACCATTCTGGAACGCTGCCTTGAGGAAACCGGGTTGCCGGCGCCGCTTCCACCCATCCGTATCTGAGACGAGAGGTGTGAGGTTATTTGATGGCGAGTTTCTCAGCCGGATTCGGTGGAACGGTGGTGCTGGGTCGGCATCCCGTAGTGCTGTCGATCGACTTGATGCGGTCCTACTTCGACCCGAGCAGTCCGTTGTGCCTTCCGTCGACCTCCAGCGTGGAGTCGGCGGGCCGGATTATTGAGGCGGCGCGATCGGCCGGCGTACCGGTAATACATACTCGCACTCGGTACGGGCCAGGAGGTGCCGATGGCGGCCTCTTCATACGCAAGGTGCCCGCGCTTGAAATGCTCATCGGCGACAACGCGATGAACGAAATTATGCCGCAGGTTGCACCCAGTGAGGATGAACTGGTTCTGGTGAAGCAGTACGCGAGCGCGTTCTTCGGCACCTCGCTGTCGTCGACCCTGCAGGCAAACGGGATCGACACCGTGGTGATCGTCGGCGTGAGCACCAGCGGCTGCGTGCGTGCCACCGCCGTCGATGCGATGCAGTTTGGTTTTATTTCCGTGGTCGTCAAAGACGCCGTCGGCGATCGAACTCAAGAAGTCCATGAGTCGAATCTTTTCGATCTCGGGGCCAAGTACTCCGAAGTGGTCGACGAGACGGACGTTGTCAACTATTTGGAGCGTGACCGATGACCAGGGTTGAGATCTGCGAAGTGTCGCCTCGCGACGGTTTGCAAAATGAGGCTGAGCTGCTCGCCACCGCCGACAAGGTGGAACTGGTAGAACGTGCGATCCGTGCTGGTGCGCGCCGGATCGAGGTCACCAGCTTCGTGCATCCGAAGCGGGTCCCGCAGATGGCGGACGCCGAGGCGGTGATGGCGGCGCTGCCGCGTCCGGCCGGTGTCAGTTATGCGGGCCTGGTCATGAACCAGCGCGGACTCGACCGTGCCCTGGCTGCCAAAGTCGACGAAGTCAATATTGTCGTCGTGGCGACGGACACGTTCTGTGACCGCAACCAGGGCATGACCACGGATCAGTCGATCAGCCTCGCGGTGGAGCTGGTCGGCGCCGCGCGATCTGCGGGAGTATTCTCCACCATCACGATCGGTGCCGCCTTCGGCTGCCCATTCGAGGGCGAAGTCTCGCTGAGCCGTCTCGAGTCAGTCATCCGTGGCGTCGTCGATGCCGGGCCGGATGAGGTGGCGCTCGCCGACACGATCGGGGTTGCCGTGCCGAGCGGCGTCACCGAGCGGATGGGCTTGGCAACACGGCTGAGCGGCGGGCTCCCGTTGCGGATTCATTTGCACGACACCAGACACACCGGTGTGGCCAATGCGGTCGCCGCGGTCGCCGCCGGAGTGTCGGTGCTGGATGCGAGCATCGGTGGCACCGGCGGGTGCCCGTTCGCGCCCAACGCCACCGGGAACGTCGCCACAGAAGACCTTATCTATCTGTTCGGTCGCAGCGGCATCGACACCGGCCTTGATTTGGCCGAGACCGTCGCGTCGACGAAATGGTTGGAGGGCAAGCTCGGCAAAAAGCTTCCCGGCGCGCTGCTGCGGGCGGGTGACTTTCCCGAGCAGTAATCACCGGCTACGGTTCCAGGGCAGACTGGATCACACCGTTCGACGATGGGGAGTGACAGTGGCCGAGTTGGTGACCGATACCGTGTTTGACATTGACGCCCTATTGAGTGCTGAGGAACGCGGTTGGAAGACCCGGGTTCGACGGTTCGCCAACGAGCGCATCGTGCCCACCATCGAGCAGGACTTCGAGGACCGGCATTTCCGCGTGGAGTTGGTGGGGGAGCTGGGTCGGCTGGGGGTGCTTGGCATGCATCTGGACGGCTACGGCTGCGCCGGCGCGGGTGCCGTGAGCTACGGGTTGGCTTGCCTGGAGTTGGAGGCCGCGGACAGTGGTTGGCGCACCTTCGTCTCGGTGCAGGGATCGTTGGCGATGTCGGCGATCCACAGGTTCGGCTCGGAGGAGCAGAAGCAGCAGTGGCTGCCGGCGATGGCGGCAGGGGCGGCGATCGGCTGCTTCGGGCTCACAGAGCCGAGCGGCGGAAGTGATCCGGCCGGCATGCTCACCACGGCCCGCCGGGATGGCGACGACTGGGTGCTGAACGGTTCCAAACGGTGGATCGGGATGGCGAGCATCGCGGATGTCGCCATCGTCTGGGCGAAGACCGAAGACGGTGTGCGCGGGTTCCTGGTTCCGGCCGGAACCGCGGGCTATCGCGCGGTGCCGATCGAGAACAAGCTTTCGATGCGGGCGTCGATCCAGTGCAACCTGTTCTTCGACGAGTGCCGGCTGCCGGCATCCGCCATGCTGCCCCGTGCCCGGGGGTTGTCTGGTCCGTTGAGCTGTCTGAACGAGGCGAGGTACGGCATCGTCTGGGGTGCCATGGGTGCCGCACGCTCCTGTCTTGAGTCCGCGATCGGCCGGTCGACGTCGCGGCAGGTGTTCGGCAAGCCGATCGGTGCCATGCAGCTGACTCAGCAGAAGCTTGCCGACATGTTCGTCGAATACGAGAAGGGCATGCTGGTCGCCTTGCATATCGGGCGTCAGAAGGAAGCCGGTACCCTCACGCACGCGCAGATCAGTGTCGGCAAACTGAACAATGTGCGCGAGGCGATCGCGATCGCCGGAACTGCCCGCTCGATCCTCGGCGGTGACGGGATCACCTCCGACTTCCCGGTGATGCGGCACATGGCGAATCTAGAATCGGTGCGCACCTATGAGGGCACAGACGAAGTGCACGCCCTCGTGCTCGGACGCGAACTGACCGGACTGAACGCATTCGTGCCCTGAGCCGTTTTCCAGTCAGCGGCCGAGCGGCTGCCCCATCACGTCGTAGCGGGCCAGCGCATCCGCGTCGCGCGAGTATGTCGCCGACCGGCGCGCGGTGTCGAGTGCCGTCACCGGATCGGTCTCCGCCTCGGCGAGAGTGAGCAGCCGCCGTGCTTCGGCCAGCCTGGTCCGCGCCTCCGATCCGATCGCCCCTCGCCGGGTAGCGATGAAGTCCGACGTTGCCGAAATCTGGCTGCGGGCAGCGACCAGCGCGCCGACCAGCGCCGTGCGGGCGCCGTCCAGACGGCGCTGCTGGTTGCGAGCACTGGCCATCGCCGTATCGAGTGCCGCATTGGCCTCCCGGAGTCGGTTCAAATCTGCAACCGGGTCGGTGTGCTGCCGCGGTGCCGAAAGCTCGCCGAGCACCCGTTCGACAAGAGTGAGCGCGCGACCTACCTGTTCGGCGGCGTCGGCATCGGCCGGTGAATCCCGGGTGGCGCGCGCTTCTTCGGCGTTGGTCCGCGTCGAGACGAGCAGTTCCGCCACCGCCGCGGCGGCCGTGCCCAGTGTGGTGGCCGCGGAGTCGATCGCCTCGAGCAGGTGGTCCGCCCGCAGCACGCAGTCTTCCGCCTCACGGATCAAATCGGCCGCGGCTCCGCCCTTCTGGTCAGCCACGCGTGAGTCTGCTGCCTGTGCGGCGACGTTCGCACGGATGAGGTACTGGCGTGCGGCGTCGAGGTTCTCGGCGACGCTTGCGATGGCGGACGCCGCATAGTCCGACGTCAGCGTCGCGGCGGTTTGCTCCGTCGCGGACAACCGGATGCCGGCGCCGGCGATGGAGTCGCGCACGGATTCAAGGTTCGCCGGCGCGTTCTTCTCCAGGCGCCGCATCCGATCGAACTGTTCCTGTTGCGCGTCGAGGCCGGCCTGGGCACCTTGGCACAGGTGGATGATTCTGGCGTTCCACTCGCCTTTCTGGGTGGCGCTGTCCGGTGAGGAATCATCCAGCCGCTGTTGCAGGGCGAACGCCTCCGTCAGCTGCTGTCGCGCTGTGGAAATGGCCGCCGCGAAACCCTTGGTTTTCTCCTCGCCGAATTGGGCGATGGCGAATCCGAGCTCGTCCTCGCTGGACTTGATCGCGTCGTCGACCCTGACCAGCAGGATGTTTGCCTTCTGCTGCCGCGGCCGGTCGCCGCTGGATTGGGTGCCGCGTCGGCGACGGGCAAACAGCAGGGTGAAGCCGATTGCGACCAGCACCACGAAGAGCACTATCGCTGTCACGGTGGCGACCGACGCGGCCCGCACCCAGTCGGCGGACTGCGCGGCCTGGGCCATACTCGAGAAAACACGAGTCATGGCCGGTATCTTACGTCGCGCAGTCTGGGCGAAACCCGCCACGCCTCCCTCGATTTGACAGCTCGCCCGCTTAAGGTTGCCATGTGTGGCGTGCTGAGAGAAAACATGATGACGGAGACCTGTCCGAGGATCTGCGCGAGCCTGCGCGCGAAGATCTGCACGAGCCGGCGCGCCAGGTCACCGCTCCCTATGCTCTGAGTCTGGGGGATCCGGACTATTCCGCCGTCAACGTGGCGGAGCCGACCTGGCAGCATTGGCGTGCCGAATTGGCTGCCGTCGGCGGTCGTTCGTCGCTTCTCCACTTCGACGACGCGCCCCGTACCAGGATCGAGCTGGGCGTCACCCACCCGGGCGGTCTCGCGACCTTCATCACCGGCAGGACAACGTTGCTGTCCAGTTTGATCCGCGACGATCTCGCCCTGCGCACCGCAAAGCTGGCCGCCAGCGAGATTGCCGCGAAGGGTCTGGAGCTGGCCACCGTGCGCGGCATCGACTCCATTCACCTCGGCATCGGCATGGCGCAGTGGCAGTTCGAGAAAACCGGCTATCGCGCTCCGATTCTGTTGCGACCGCTCGCGATCCGCCGCTACGGCAGCGACTTCGAGGTGCGTCTGCTCGGCAATCCGTACCTGAACCCGGAACTGGCTCGGGTGCTCGATCAGCAGTTCCGCATCCGGCTGGACGCCAACGCGTTCGCGGCGCTGGCCGACCAGGACGGCACGTTCAAACCCAACCCCGTGATCGACCGGCTTCGCGGCCTCACCATGCACCTCGAGTGGTTCAACGTGTCCCCGCGCCTGGTGGTTTCGTCGTTCGCCGACGTCGGCACATCGATGCAAGCGGACGCCGCAAACCTGGAGCATCCGGTGCTGGATGCGCTGGCCGGCAACCCATCCGCAAAATGGTCGGTCGAAGAGGGGTACTCCCCGGTCGACGTGCCGGCGTGCGACGAGCGTGCGCCCGAGCTCGACACACTGCTGCTCGATGCGGATGCCGAGCAAGAGAACGTCGTCGCACAAATCGCCGCGGGGAACTCGGTCGTGGTGAAGACCCTGCCGGGCACTGGCGGCACCCAGACCATCGTCAACGCGCTCGGCGCGCTGGTCGCGGGGAACAAGCGGGTGCTCGTCGTCGGACCGCGCCGATCTTCCCTGACCGGCATCGCGCAACGGCTCGGTGACGTGGGCCTGGCCGGAATCGCGGTGTCGCCCGGGTCGCTGCGACGCGACCTGATCCGCTCGATCAGCCGCAACGAGAAGGCGACGCCACCGAAACTGGCCGAAGTCGACGACGCCCTGGTGCGGCTGCGCAAGGTGTTGCTCGACTATCGCGTCGCCATCGCCCGCCGCGACCCGGAATTCGGCGTGTCAGTGCTCGACTGCGTCGGTGAACTGTCGCGGCTTGCGCTGTTGCCCAACCCGCCGGCGACCTCTGCCCGGCTGGAGCGTTCCTCCGTCGTGATGCTGTCGCAAGACCGGCACCGCGCCGCGGACGCGATGCTCACGGCAGCCACACTTGGTGAGTTCCGATACGGCCCAGGCGACTCCCCGTGGTACGGCGCGAACTTCGTGTCCAGCGAGCAGGCGGTGCGCACCCACGGCATCGCCAAACAACTGCACCACACCGAGTTGCCGCGGCTACTCGAACGTGCCGGGAATCTTATCGACGGCACTCGGATGCGCCCGTTTGAGTCGATCACGGAACTGGGCGTGTACCTGCGCCTGCTCACCGACGTGCGGGACACGCTCGATAAATTCTTGCCGGTGGTTTTCGACCGTTCGCTCAGCGACTTGATTTTGGCTACGGCGCCGCGCAAGGATGCCCCGGAAATGTCGGGTTCGAACCGGCGCAGACTCCGCCGCCTCGCGAACGAATACGTGCGCCCCGGCGTGCACGTCACCGATCTGCACGGCGCCCTGGTTGACATTCAGCAACAGCGGGTTCTGTGGCAGCGATTCGTGGCCGCCGGTGTGACCCCCGAGGTTCCCACTGGAATCGCCGACGTGCAGGTGACCTATCAGCAGGTGACGCAGGATCTTGCCGCCCTCGACGAGCCGCTCGATGGTGTCGGCATGCTTGCACGGCTTCCGATTCCGAATTTGCAGCAGCGGTTGGAGGGCCTGGCCGCCGACTCCGATGTGCTGCAAAACCTGCAGGAGCGCGCGCAATTGCGGTCCATGCTGCGCGACCTTGGGCTGGAAAGCCTGCTGGCCGACCTCGCGGCACGCCACGTGCCGGAGGAGCAGGTGGCCGCCGAGCTGGAGCTGGCCTGGTGGCGCTCGGCGCTGGAGTCGCTGCTGGAATCCGACCGGGCACTGCTCGGTGCGAACACCTCGGTGTTGGATCAGCTTGAGGCCGACTTCAAGCTCGTCGACGAGGCCCACGCCGAGGGAAGCGCCGGGCTGCTTGGTTGGCAACTGGCCGAAAACTGGAGCATCGGGCTGGTGGACTGGCCGGATGAGGCCGCCGAACTCAAACGCATCCTGCGCGCGTCGAATCTGACCACGATGGACCTGCAGGAGGCCGCACCGCACCTGTCGCGCACGATCGCGCCGGTGTGGCTCGCCTCCCCGTACGAGGTGCACACCATCACCGACACGCTGCGGTTCGACACGGTGATCCTGGTGGATGCCGGCGCGATCAGCCTGGCCGAAAGCGTCGGGGCGATCCGCCGTGGCAAGCAAACCGTCGCGTTCGGCGACCCGATCACCCAGACACCGTCCGCTTTCGAGATCGCGCTGCGCGGCGGGGACGTTGTAGCGGATCCGGCGGCTGCGTCCCTGGATGCGGTGCACGCCGACTCCGTGCTCGCGCGACTGGGCACGTTGCTTCCGACGCTGGCGCTCACCCGCAGCTACCGTGCCGGCGGCGAAGACCTCGCCGAGCTGGTCAACCGGCGGTTCTACGCCGGAAAGATCGAGTCGTTTCCCTGGGCGGGTAGCTTCCTCGGCCACGGCAGTATCCGGCTGGACTACGTCGAAGACGGCTTCGGGATGCCCGATGACGAATCGGGCGCCGTGGAAAGCGTCGACGCCGAGGTGCACCGCGTCGTCGAGCTGGTGCTAGACCACGCCTCACGCCGGCCGCACGAGTCCCTCATGGTCATCACGGCCAGCGAACTCCACGCCGTCCGCGTCGAACAGGCAGTGCTCGCGGCGCTGTCGACCCGGCCGCTGCTGCACGAATTCATTCTGGGTGACCGCGCCGAACCGTTCACCGTCACCACCATCGAACGCGCCGTCGCGCAGAGTCGCGACCGGGTGATCTTCTCGATCGGGTTCGGCCGCACACCGCACGGCCGCGTGCTGTCCGACTTCGGAGCGCTCGGCAAGCCGGGCGGAGAACGGTTGCTCGCCGTGGCGATGACCTGTGCCCGCCGCGCCATGGTCATCGTCACCTGCTTCACGCCCGACGACCTCGACGAAGACCGGATGCATCACGGTGCCCTCGCGCTGGCTGGCATCCTGGGCGACGTGAACGCGCGCACCCGTGCCGAACCGGTGCCCGACGACAGCGACCCGATGCTCGTCGACCTGGCCCGGCGCCTGGAGGCTCGCGGGCTGAAGGTTGCCCTCGGGCACCGCGGCAAGCTGGGGTTGGTCACCTCGTTCTGGGGCAAGTGCCTCACGATCGAAACCGACATGGTGTTGCACGACATGAGCCTGCGTGAATCGCTGCGGCTACGGCCGGAACTGCTGCGCCGCCTCGGCTGGCACTACCTGAGAGTGCATGCCTTCGAA
>JBDTBD010000109.1:0-14354 GCA_039924285.1 Terrimesophilobacter sp.
CAGCCTCGAAAGCGACACTGTCGTTGGCTGCGATTTCCCTGAGCTTGGAACCGGGACCGGTTCTGAAGTAGATGGCACCATCGTGGATGAGGAAGTTGACCGGGAATATATCGAGGAACAGTTCGCCAGTCGCGGCGTCGGCCACTGCAGTGGCGAGCCGGCCGATGGGCGCTGCTGCCAGCAGCCGCCAGCACTCGTCGGCGGAAAGGTCCTCGACCCCGTGGTCGGAGTGGGCTGCCATTGGCGTGTCTCCTTCAGTGCGTGGATTTGGTTTGCACCAGGTTGAAATCGATCAGGCTTTTGGCGGTGTCGACAAGAGAGTCTTCAGGTGCTCGAGGCGTCCATCCGAGAACCCGTCGTGCTTTCTCGTTCGAGCCGTTCATCGGGTGCCCCAACCGCCCGGCGACGTCCCGCAGCGAGGGATCGAACATGGCCGCCAGCCGCACCGTCCAATTGGGCAGTACTCGGCTGGGCACCTCCGCGGCCGCGGCGCCCATCCGCGACTTCAGCACGCGTGCCATCTCAGGCAGCGCCATGAACTCGCCTCCCACAGCAAGGAATCGCTCACCGCGGGCGGCGGGGTCCGTCATGGCCCGCAGGTGCAGGTCGGCGACGTCGCGCACATCCACGATGCCGAAGGTGGTTTTCGGCAGTCCGGGCAATGATCCGGACAATAGCCGTCGTACGAGCTCGATCGATGTGGAGAGGTTCCGCCCGAGGACCGGGCCGAGGATGCCGACGGGGTTGACCACCGCGAGTTCCAGGTCGCCGCCCTCGCGGTCGATGAAGTCCCAGGCGGCCCGCTCGGCGAGGGTCTTCGACTTCACGTAGGCGCTGACGTGACCTGAGGGATCGGTCCAATCGGCCTCGGTGTATGGGGCGTCCTTGGGTGGGGTGCCGTATCCGATCGCCGCGAAGGACGAGGTCAGCACCAGCCGGCGCACGCCGGCGTCCCGAGCTGCCCGCAACACCCGAAGCGCTCCCTCGCGGGCGGGAACGATGAGGTCACTCTCGTTCTTGGGCTGGCGTCCGGGGAACGGCGAGGCGACGTGAAGCACATAGTCGCATCCCGCCACCGCCTCGCGCCAGCCGTCATCGGAAGTGAGGTCGGCGGCGACGAACGACAATGCCTCCCCGGGTTCAGACCCGGCGGTGGCGAGCATCCGACGCACCTCGGGCTCTTTCGCGAGCGACCGAACCGTCGTGCTGACGCGGTACCCGGCATCCAGCAGTTGACGGATGCAGTGGGCGCCCACGAAACCAGAGCCGCCTGTGACCAGCACTGTTTCGCCGCTCATGCGTGCCTCCTTGTGACCTTGGTCAACCTACCGCAACGGGCACAAGAACTCCCTCACGTCGGCCGTGAGAATTTTGGACTGCCAGTATGGCTACCGCCTCTGGCGTCAAAGATGCCAGTACCGCCGTCGCAAGAGCACCCGCTCGACTAACGTCCACAGGGTGGTGGTCGCGAGGTAGAGGGTCGCAGCCAACGGAACGAAGGCGGCGAAGATCACCGAGGCGAACGGGAGCCAACTGAGAAGGCGCGTAGCACCTGCGGCGGGAGTGGCGCCCGGCATCACCAGGTGCCGCGCGATCTGGCGCGACACCCATGCCGTGCCGGCCATGACGGCTAAGAGCGCGCCGAAGGTGGCGAGGTCCGGCCACCAGAGTGCGCCGGATGCGATGAGGTGCATGAACGAGACGCCGAGCGGCGTCCCCAGCAGGTGTTCGGTGAGCAACGCGTTCGCATGGCCGTCCACAGTGGTGCGCAGAAAGAGCGCGTACACGAGCGACAGCACCGGAGCCTGCACGAGCGCGGGCAGGATGCCGGCGAACATCGACGCATTCTCGCCCTGGTACAGCTCGAGTGTCTTCTGTTGCAGCAGTTGCGGGTTCTTTTTGTAGCGTCGTTGCAGTTCCTGCAGCTTCGGGGCAAGTCGACGGCGGGTCCACTCGGCTTTCACCTGAGAGACCCCGACCGGGATGAGCGCAGAGCGCACAAGCATGGTGAGAGTGACGGTGGCGATCGCAGCGGCGGCGGTGCCGGCGATTGGGGTGAACAGTGCGGCCAGGGACTGGACAGTCGCATAGGCGACACCCAGCAGCGCGGCGATAGGGGCGAACGAAAACGGGTCCACGGGAAGAGTCCTTGCAGTAGAAGCGGATGGGGTGACCGTGTGGCCACGCGGCATCCGACCCCACTGAAGCGTGGAGTGTCGAGGAGTTACGAGGCCGGAGCCGCTTGCGAAGGTGCTCTCGTGCGCGGGCGTCCCGCTGTGCACGGATGCGACGGCGCCGGCATCGCGCTCAGCGCCTCCCGGTGCGCGTGCGCCCGATGCCCGACGGCCAGCTCGCGGGATCCGATCACTGTCGCGGCGTAGCGCACGGCGACAAGAGCGGCGATCGCGATCGCGGCGATGCTCGTCACGAGCAGTGCGGTTTGAGTGGCCTGCGCGACGGCGAACGCGACGAACAGCACGGTCATTGCCATGACCATCCGATCGTGCAGGGCGCGCATCGAAGTCCTCCAAGAGCTATGTCGTCAGGCTCGGGCTCGGGCTCTGGCTCTGGCTCGACACTACAACAGCGGGTGGGATTCCTGTGGAAAAAAGCGAATGCGATCACGCCGGAACCAAGTTTCGCTCACAGCAGACAAGCCGGCGCAACTCACGCTCGCTGCAACAGTGCCTGCACCTGTTCGACGACCAGGTCAGGACGACTGATAAACGGGTGGTGCCCGGTCGGCAGCTCGACGGAGCGTGTCGCTCGGTCGGCGTGGAAGCGTTGCAATTCGACCAGTAAGCCGAGGCTGGCGAGTACCGCGGAGATTTCCTATGTTGCCGTGCCTGCGATTTTAGGCCGGACATGTCGAGGTTATGTTGGGCCTCCTTCCTTGGCTGGGATGCGACTGGTAATGTTTTCCCTATGAAAACAACGTTGGATTCCGTCGGACGCATCGTGGTGCCGAAAGCATTGCGAGATGCTCTTGGTCTTCGTGCGGGGTCGACGGTCGACATTTCGCGCTACGGCAGCGGCCTTCAGGTGATTCCGGCAGGTCGGACCGCCAAACTGGTCGACGAGTCGGGTGCGCTTGTCGCCGCGAGTTCAACGGAGATCGACGACGATGTGGTCTTCGGTCTGATCGACGCTGGGCGGCGTTAATTTCTCTGATTGCGCTCGATACGAGCGCAGCTGTGCCCCTGTTGGTGCAGAGCCATCGCGCTCACTCTGTCGTGGTCGAGTGGTGGAATGGGCGGGACGTCGCCCTGTGTAGCCACGCCCTAGCCGAAACGTATTCCGTGCTCACACGACTGCCCGGCGACGCTCGGCTCTCCCCTGCCGACGCCGCTCACCTCATCGCCGAACGATTCGCCGCACCCCTGCTTCTCGGACCGGAGGTCTCTCGGCGCCTCCCCGAGATTCTCGCCGGCCTCGGCATCGCGGGTGGCGCAGTCTACGACGCAATGGTTGCCCTGGCAGCTACCGAGCGCGGATGCGTCCTGGCAACCCGGGATGGACGAGCTAGAACCACCTACGAAAGTGTCGGTGCCCGCGTGGAGATCATCGGCTGAGCGGGCGACGCTGTCGGGCCGTCATGGCGGTTGCTGAGTGCGGGCAGCTCAGAAGATCTGTCGGAAGTTGGTGCGGGCGAGGTCGATGATTTCGTCCCCGCGCCCAGACATCACCGTGCGCAATGCGAAGAGGGCGAAACCCTTGACCTGCGCGGCAGTGATTTTCGGCGGAATGGACAGTTCCTGGCCTTCGGTGACGACATCGAGAAGCGCCGGACCGTCGTGGTCGAGCACCTCCTTGAGTGCCCCGGGCAACTCGGACGACGCCTCCACTCGCACGGCATGGATGCCCATCGCTTTGGCGACGTCGGCGAAGCTGGGGTTTTCCAAACCGGTGCCCCAGGTGACGAAGCCGGCTGCCTTCATCTCCAACTCGATGAAGTT
This sequence comes from Terrimesophilobacter sp., assembly GCA_039924285.1. Classification (GTDB taxonomy): domain Bacteria; phylum Actinomycetota; class Actinomycetes; order Actinomycetales; family Microbacteriaceae; genus Parafrigoribacterium. The sequence continues at coordinate 3,957 of JBDTBD010000109.1, forward strand.
CAGCGAGGAGTTGTTGAAGACGACGAGTTTGACCGGCAGGTTGTACTGCACGAGTGTGAGCAGTTCGCCCAGCATCATTGTCAGGCCGCCGTCACCGGCCAGCGCAACGACCTGCCGTCCCGGGTAGGCCACCTGCGCACCGATCCCGTGCATCAAACCGGAGGCCATCGACCCGTGGTTGAACGACCCGATCAGGCGCCGCTTGCCGTTCATCGACAGGTACCGGGAAGCCCAGATCACCGGCGAGCCGACATCAGGGATAAAGATGGCATCGTCGGTGGCGGTCTCGTCGACCAACCTGGCCAGGTATTGCGGGTGGATCGGTCTCTTGTCGGGGCTCGGTGTGGCAAGCTCATCGAGGCGGCGGCGTGTCTTCTGGTAGTGATCGAGCATCTCGTCGAGATGCGCGCGATCGGTTTTCGGCTGAATGTGCGGGAGCAATGCATCGATCGTTTCCCTGATCCCGCCGACCAGCGCGTGATCCAGATGGGTGCGCCTGCCCAGGTGTTCACCACGGATGTCGATCTGAATTCGCGTGGCATCCGGGTAGAACTGCTGGTACGGGAAGTCGGTGCCCAGCATGAGCAGCGTGTCGCAGCCCTCCATCGCCCGGGCACCCGAGGCGAATCCGAGTAGACCCGTCATCCCGACGTCGAACTCGTTGTCGTACTCGATGTGCTCCTTGCCACGCAACGCGTGGACCACCGGGGCCTTGAGCGCCTCGGCGATAGCCAGCAGCTGCGAGTGAGCACCAGCCACGCCGGCACCCGCCAGAATCGTCACCTTCTTGCCGGCGTTGAGCAGTTCGGCGGCGCGCACAAGTTCCCGCTCTACGGGCACGACCTCGGACTCGGTGGCCTTGATGCTGTCGACCCGATTGTCCGCGACATCCGCCAAGGCAATGTCACCAGAAATGACCACGGCGGCCACTCCCCGCTTCTCAAGTGCCGCGCGCATGGCAATGCGCAGCACCCGGGGCATCTGGTCGATATTCGACACGTGCTCGACGTACACACTGCATTCGCGGAGCAGCTCCTGCGGGTGAGTCTCCTGGAAGTAGCCGCTGCCGATTTCGTCACTGGGGATATGAGCTGCAATCGCCAGCACCGGAACTCGGGACCGTTGGGCGTCGTACAGGCCGTTGATGAGGTGAAGGTTGCCCGGACCGGCACTGCCGGCGCAAACCGCCAGCTCCCCGGTCAACCCGGCTTCAGCCGCAGCGGCGAAGGCAGCGGTTTCCTCGTGCCTGACGTTGATCCATTCGATGTCGCTGGTGCGCAAGGCATTGGTAAAACCGTTCAGGGAATCGCCTGCGATCCCGTAGACCCGCTCGATTCCACTTGCCTGCAAGGTCGAAACCATGTTCTCGGCGACGGTAACCATGTCGTCCTCTCTGGCGCGTCAGGGTTGTTCAGTCAACCTACCCACTGTCGCTGAGTATCCCCAGACCGGTCAACTCCCTATCCATGCGGGACGCGAGCTCGGCGTACCCTGCGTCGTTCGGGTGCAGGCGGTCCCACGACATCCATTCCTGATGCCCCTGCAGCCAGCGAGACGCCCCGGCGATGTAGTCCGCGTCGATATCCGCGGCGGCGCCCCTCAGCCAGCCGGCGATGGTGTCGAGCGAGTCCGGCGGTTCACCGGCGTGCCAGAACGGTTCGACGACAATGATGCGGGCATCCGGAAGTCCCGCTCTGAGTCGTTCGAGGTCCGCCGCGACCTGTTGCTCGATCTCGGAGGCAGCGGTCTCGGGGCTGAACGCGTCGTTGAGACCCAACGTCACGATCACAATGTTGGGATCCTGCTCGATGATCAGGCTCGGCAGGTCGCCGTCACCAACAACGTGGCGGTTCGCCCTTCCTGCCTCGAATGCGCGGTTTCACGATCACATTCCAGACATCAAGACTGTGATGTCACTTTTCAGCGACCCTGGATCTGAAGCCGTCCGAGCTTTTGTCCAGGAGATGGTCAACGTCGGCGATGAAACTGGGTCGGCAATCCTCGCTCAGGACGTGATCACAGCGGCACAGAGCTTCCTCGCCGCCTTTCTGGAGGAAGTGGCTCAGGCGAAAGACCGGTTGAGCTAACTGGTCGTACTCTACCGTCGACTTAGGCAAGCGACTGCCGCATCCGCACTTGGTCGACCCCGGGGCGCATGACCTCCCGCTCCCCCGTCGCGACGAATCCGCACTTCTCGTAGAGCCGGCGCGCCGGCTCGTTGTCTTCCGCGACCCAGAGTGCAATCGATGACGAACCCTCTGCGCGTGCCCAGCGCATCAGCTCGACGATGAGCGCCGTCGCCAGGCCGATGCCACGATGCGCGGGGTCGACCCACATGCCTACGATTTCACGGCCGCCCCCCTCGTGCGGGTCCGGTTTTCCGGTGGCGGTGCCTACGGCATCCGCCCTCTCCCAGGCGAACACCGTGTGGGCACTCTCGAGACGGGATTTCCACGTCGACTCGTCGAAGGCTTGCTCGCGCTCAAGAGTCGAGCAGAAGGCATCCGGAGCGTCCGTGAGTGCGCGCAATCGGAGGTCGCGGATCGTGCGCCACTGGTCGGGCGTTGCCGTGCGGATGTCCATTTCAGGCCAGGCCGCTTCCGCCGTCGACGCCGATGATCTGGCCGGTGATGTATGACGCCCGCGGTGAGAGCAGGAATGCGACCAGGTCGCCGAGTTCGCGTGGCTGGCCGTAGCGTGCCAGCGGGATCGCCGCTTCTGCAGCGGCCCGCACCTGTTCGACAGAACTGCCGGCTCCCGCCGCGCTCTTCGCATCCAAGTCCTCGAGGCGCGCGGTGTTCAGGCGACCGGGCGCCACTGCGTTGATGCGGATCTGTGGCGCCAGTTCAACCGCCAGGCTCCTCACCAATCCGGCGAGCCCGGGACGCAGGACGTTCGAGGTCGTGAGCCCGGGGATCGGCCGGTGGACCGAGGACGACAAGATCACGGCGATCGCCGGTGCGACACCCGACTTCAACTCGATCACTGCGTGCTGTAACAGCCGGATGCTGCTCAGCAGCGTGCCCTCGATGGCTGACTGCCAGGTCGCCTCGTCCAGGCTCGCGAAATCTCCCGCCGCGGGGCCTCCGGAGTTGACCAGAACGCAGTCGAGCCCGCCCAGAGCTCGGGTCGCCTGCTCGACAGCGCGGCGCGGACCATCTGGAGTGGACAGATCGGCCGGTACGGCCACGGCGCCGAGCCGGGCGGATGCCTCGGCGAGCCGTGGTGTGTCGCGGGCGTTCAATGCCACGCGCGCGCCCTCGTCGACCAGCACTTGGGCGACGGCGAAGCCGAGGCCGGAACTGCCTCCGGTGATCAGTACGCGTTTGCCTTCGAGTTCCAGGTTCATGGTGTCCTTTGCGATCGCCCTGAGGGTTTCCTCCGACTGTATCGCCGCCTACGACGCCCCGCCGTCGGCACAACGAGCGGGAATCCCCCCAACGGAGCACGATGATGACATGCAATCACGGCTAGCTGCTGCGGTGGGCTGATGCCCGACCTCGTTGACGTCGCCCGCGAGCTCTACGCACTCACGCCCGACGAGTTCACCGCTACCCGAAACGAGCGAGCCGCGGACGCGCGCTCGGACGGTCAAAAGGAACTGAGCGCGATTATCCGCTCACTTCGGAAGCCGTCGATCGGCGCGTGGGCGGTGAACCTTCTCGTGCGTGAGCAATCCGAGGAGATCGATCAGGTTCTCGAGTTGGGCCGAACGCTCCGTGCGGCCCAGGCGGACCTCGACAGTGACGCTCTGAGGAAGTTGAGCGGGCAGCGTCGGGCGCTGGTCGCCGCACTGGGCACGCAGGCAGCGGCGCTCGCGAAGAGCTCTGGTCACCCGATCAGCGAGGCTGCCGTGGCGGAAATCGAGCAGACTCTGAACGCTGCGATGGCAGATGCCCGTGCCGCGGCCGCGCTGACGACGGGGCGGTTGACGCGTGCACTGGATTCCATCGGGCTGGAGGCCGTCGACCTCACCGACGCGGTCGGGGCTCCCGAGGAAGGCCTGCTCCTGGTCGCAGCGGATTCGCCCGAGAAGCCATCCGGCCGCATCCTGCCATCGAAGCACCAGCTGGCAGAGTCCCGGCAGACGGCAGCGGATGCCGCTCGGCGTGCCGAGGATGCCATCGCGGAACTAGGAGCCGTTAGTGCGCGCATCGAGGAGGTCGCCCACCGCCGGCACGAACTCGCAACGGAACTCGACAAGTTGAAATCGGAAGTTGCGGGTCTTCAGGCGCAGCTTTCGGCCTCGGACCGTGAGTCGAAGCAGCTCGAACTCGAACGCGACAAGGCCAAGCACTCGGCCGAGGACGCCAGAACCGCGGCAGACCGGGCGCAGGGGCGGTTGGACACCCTGAACGGCCGGTGAACTGGCAACCTCGCGCCGCATTGTCGGCGCAGTGATCCCGGGGCGAGCACAATGGGTGCCATGATCAACGGCTACACGGCGGAACAGGTCAGGGCGGCAGAGGCCCCGTTGCTTGCGGCAGGGGTTCCGTTGATGGCACGCGCCGCCGCGGGACTGGCCCGTGAGATCCGGACGCTGCTGCCGGAGGTCGGCGGCAGCGTTCTGGTGCTGGCCGGCTCCGGCGACAACGGCGGCGACGCAATGTACGCGGGCGCCGAGCTCGCCGCCGGTGGCTCGGAGGTGGCCATCATCGCAACCGGCAGCCGCGTGCATGAGCCGGCGCTCGCCGCCGCACTCGCGGCCGGATCCCGTCGCGAGAACGTGAATGACGCGGCACGGCTGGCGGCAAAGGCCGACGTGATCGTGGATGGCATCCTCGGCACCGGAACCAGCACGAACCCGGCCCTGCGCGGCGGAGCGCTCGACGTTGTCGAGGCGATACTGCCGGTAGTGGCTGCGCCATGGCATCCTGTCGTCGTCGCGGTCGATATACCGAGCGGAATCAATCCGAACGACGGGTCGGTACCCGCTTCGAGCACCTCAGGGAATGTTGCGGTGCTTCCCGCAGACGTCACGGTGACCTTTGGCGGTTACAAGGCCGGATTGCTCATTCCGCCGGCGGAGGTGCTGGCCGGTCGGGTGGTGCTGATCGACATCGGACTCGGGCCGGAGCTGGAGAAACTGCAGCCGGTCATCCGCAAGGCGGACGGCGAGCCCCGGCCCACGTCGATGCGCGCGGGTCAGACTGGGACGAACGAACTACCACCGAACTGAGAAGAGTGTTGGATGCCTGAGCCCAAAGAGGACAGAGTCGCCGTCTATATCGACTTCGACAACATCGTGATCTCCCGTTACGACCAGATCCACGGGCGCGGACACTTCCTCCGCGAGCGCGTGCGGGCCGCCACCGCAGAGTCGTTGCAGTCCAACAGCGAACTCGCCGGCCGGCTGCGCGACGCGACGGTGGATGTCGGAGCCGTGCTGGACTTCGCGTCCTCGTTCGGCTCGATCGTGATCAGCAAGGCCTATGCCGACTGGTCGATCGAAGTGAACGCGAGTTACAAGGGCCAGCTCACCGAACGCGCTGTCGATCTGGTGCAGCTCTTCCCCACCGTGCGATCGATGAAGAATGGGGCTGACATCCGTCTCGCGGTCGATGTGGTCGAGGACCTGTTCAGACTCCCCGACCTGACTCACGTCGTCATCGTCGCGGGCGACTCCGATTACATTGCGCTTGCCCAGCGCAGCAAACGGCTGGGGCGCTATGTCGTCGGCATCGGGGTGGCGGGATCCACCAGCACCCTGCTCGCGGCGGCATGCGACGAATTCGCCGACTACGACGCCCTCCCGGGTATCTCCGACGACGAGGCGGAGGAACTCGAGGTCGAAGCGACGCCAGATCTCGAACCGGATTCGGAAGAACCGGCGATCGAGCACGTCGAGGCGGCGGCGCGGACCGATGCCACGAAACGTAGTGCGGTGACGACCGGCGGCGCCCAGAGCAAGAGAGCCAGGCAGGCGGCGCAGCAAGCGGCATCTCAGCTTCTGATTCGCGCACTGCGACTGCTCCACGCCAAAGACGACTCGGAGTGGGTCGGAAGTTCGAGCGTGAAGAATCAGATGTTGCGCATGGACCCGTCTTTCCAGGAATCCGCTCTTGGATACAAGAACTTCACCAGCTTCGTGACGGCACGAGGCAACATCGCGGAATTGCGCGAAGAAGGCGTGCAGCGCAAGCTGCGGCTTCGCCCTGCTCAAGCGGCAAAGAAGTAGGCGCGCTCTCCACCAGAGCGACGGGGAAAGCTTTTCCAGAAAGTTTTACCAATATCCTTGCCATACGTGTTCGAAGCTGGGACAATATATCCATGTCCAGTTTAGTGACTATCTTCGACACATCGCTTGAGGCGATCCTCCGTGCCGCCGACGCCTTGCCGACCGATGTGGCTCTGGTGAAGGACTTGGATGACCACGCGCTCTTGGTCGAGCAACGCCGTGTTGCGGAGGCGTGCAAGAAGTTGAATGCGTGCGCGTCGCTGCTCGCCGGAGAAATCGGACACCGCTCCCGCAGGGATCTCGGGTACTCGGGACTCGCGCAACGGGAAGGCTTCCGCACTCCGGAGGCACTCGTGCAATTCACCACCGGGTCCACGGCGCGAGAGGCAACCACGCTCGTGCAAGTCGGCACCATGGTTCATGACTCCATGATCGACCCGGCCACTGACACGGCAGCACCGGATGCCACAGCAGCCAATCCTCCGCGGCATGAGCCGTGGCTGAGGGCGGTCGGAGCGGCGGTCGCCAACGGTGAATTGTCGGTGGAAGCAGCACGAGCGATCAGAAGCGGGCTCGGAGAGCCCAAGCTCGACGACACCGGTGCCGGCGTCACAGCAGATCAGCTGGCCTACGCGGCACGCAGCCTGCTGGAACTTTCGGCGGAACTCAACGCCGACCAGCTCTACAAGCAGGCTCGAGCGCTGCGCGACGACCTGGATGAAGCGGGAATTGCGGATCGCGAAAAGGCCATCTACCAGGAGAGGTCGTTCCGGCGTGTGAGGCGGCCGAATGGGCTCAGTCGATTCATCCTCGATCCCGACCTCGAGTCTTCCGCCTACCTTGACGACGTCTACGACAAACTCACCTCCCCACGCAGGGGCGGCCCACGCTTCATCGATGAAGCGGACAGGGCGTGGGCCGAGGGTATCGCAAGCGACGAGCGCACGACCGACCAGTACCTCCATGACGCCGTCACGGCACTGCTACGCCTCGGCGTCACCGCCGATCAGGCTGACGGGCACCTCATCACCGGTTCTCGCGAGCCGGCGGTGCGCGTGCTGGTCACCGCCGACACCCTCGCGACCCACAGTGGACACGGACGAATCGAGGGCGTCGACATTCCGGTATCGATCGAAACGGTGGGGCGGGCGATCTGCACCGCGGGAATGAGAACAATCGAATTCGGTGACAGCGGACAGCCCCTGGACCTTGGCCGGGAGGTGCGCCTCTTCAACAATCGTCAGAAGATCGCGCTGAGCGTGCGCGACGGCGGATGCATGTGGCCGGGGTGTGACCGAAAAGCCTCCCTCACGGAGGCACACCACATCAAGCAGTGGAAACGAGACCGCGGCCGAACCGATATCGCCGACGGGATTTGCCTGTGTCGTCATCACCATATGCTCGTGCACGACAATCACTGGGAAATCATCCGCAAGGGTGCGCGCTATTGGCTCATCCCCCCGCCTGACATCGACTTCACCCAGACTCCCCGACCATTGGCATCGAAAAGCGCCGCCCTTCGAGATCTGCAGCGCGAGGTCGCGCAACGAGCCGCGCAACAGCACCCAACCCCGCCGGAGCAACCAACCCCGCCGGAGCAACCAACGATGACACAGGGCGATCTCGGACTGGCGGGCCCGCCGGGATGACGGCTCGCCCGCGGTGGGGTACGCCCCCGGATCGAAGAAGGGCCGGTCAGCGACGCGGAATCGTTGAACCTCGAATTATCAGCCTGACCGGAAGGTATTGCGTCCCACTTCCGATGTCGATGCCTTCAAGGGCCTCAAAGACACGGGTAGCGGCTGTGCGGCCCAACTTTTGAAGGTTGGCGTCGATACTGGTCAGCTCCGGTCGCGAGCCGGTGGCGAAAATCTCCCAGTTGTCAAAACCCATTACCGCCACATCGCCTGGCACGTTCCGTCCCAGGTCGCGAAGCGTGTCGAGAACACCACGGGCGACTTGGTCAGAACCGCAAATGATTCCATCCACGTCGGGATTTCTGCGAAGCAGCATCGCGGAGGCGTCGCGACCCCAATGCTCGGTCCAGTCCGAGTGCATTGGTGCGTCCACGAGTTCGAGGCCAGCGGCCGACAGCGCTTCGCGAACGCCCACCGCCCGATCCTGGGCTGCCGCATAGGCCGGATCTCCGCTGATCAAGCCGATCCGAGTTCGCCCGCACGCGATCATATGTTCTGCGGCAAGGCGCCCGCCCGCACGGTTGTCTGGGGTCAACGACAGATCTGCTGGATCTTCCGACGGTGCGTACGCGTACACCACGGGAACCGGGATGTCGTGGCCGAGCGAGGGCCGTGGGTCGGTCTGGCGGCCTACAACAATAATGCCGTCTACCCGCCGAGTAAGGAGCGCCTTCAAATGATGTTGTTCCCTGATCGAATCGCCCCGGGCGTCGCACAGGAACACGTTCACTTTTCCTGCACCGAAGGCATCTTCTGCGCCCATCAGAATCGGAATGACGAATCGCCCTTCCAGATCACTGGTGAGGAGTCCGACCGTTCCCGTGCGACCGTTGATGAGGCCACGAGCCAACTCGTTCGGGGTGAACGAAATCTTCTCCGCAGCGGCGATCACCCGTCGGCGCGTGGCGGGCGCAACCTGGTCGCGTCCATTGATCGCCTTCGAGGCCGTCGCGATGGACACCCCAGCGAGTTTCGCCACGTCGCTGAGAGTCGCTGCGCGACCGCTCACGGAGGCCGATCCCGTGTCTGCCATCATCATCCCCTCCGTGACGTAAACGTTACAGGAAGTGTGACTTGACGAAGCTCGATATTCCGCGGTACCGTACCGAAAAGCATTTCGGTAGTTTCGGGCATCCAACGCCCAGTTCTGGACCGGGTCAGGCCCACTCAACGACGAGTTCGAAGGAGATCGACATGAAAAGCACCACCAGCCGACGGATGCAGCGGGTTGGAGGCGTGCTCACGGCCGGCATCCTTCTGGCCGGACTCGCAGCCTGTTCCCCCGCCAGCAACAACAACGCCCCTGCCGCCAGTGCGGGTCCCAACGGACTCGACGACGGCACCTCGCTAACCCTGTGGACCCGCGCACCGCTTGAGAAGCAAGCCAAACTTCTCGTCGAGGCCTACAACGGGAGTCACAAGAACCAGGTGAAACTCACTGTGGTGCCTAATGACGACTACGTCGCGAAGGTGGGGGCTGCTGCAGGATCGAACAGCCTGCCCGACCTCTTCGCCGCTGATATCGTCTACGTGCCGAACTGGGTGAAGCAGGGACTCTTCAAAGACCTGACCGCCAACATCGACGGGCTGTCGTACAAGGACTCGATCAACAAGGGACACCTCGCAGCCGGAACGCTGGACAACAAAGAATACGTCTTGCCGTTCGTACTCGACCTTTCGATGCTGTTCTGGAACAAGGGCCTCTTCACGGAGGCAGGTCTCGACCCGGAAAAGGGACCCACTGATCTCGCCGAGTTCGCCAAGGACGCCAAGGCCATCCAGGCGCTTAACAAGCCGGATACCTACGGCACCGCAACCGGCCTGAACTGCGGAGGCTGCCTCGTGTTCACCTGGTTCCCGAGCATTTGGGCCGCGGGCGACCAGGTCATGAACAAGGAGGGCACGAAGTCCCTCCTGGGCAGTGCCACCGCCAAGGAGGTCTACAGCACGTGGGCCGACCTGTGGAAGTCGGGTGCTGTGCTGCCGTCGTCCAAGGACGAGGCCGGTCCCACCTGGACGGCCGGCTTCACCGAGGGCAAGGTCGGCTTGATGCCGTATCCGGCCACTCTGTTGTCCTCGACGCCGTTCGACGTCGGTGTTTCCGGCATCCCCAGTCCTAAGGGCGGCGAATCCACCTTTGTCGGCGGCGATGGCATCGGTGTTTCCAAGGATTCCAAGAAGGTCGCGCAGGCGTGGAGCTTCCTCAGCTGGATGATGTCCGAGGATGCCCAGGTGGGCGTCCTCGCAAAGGACAGCGACGTGGTGTCCAGGGCGGACCTCGCGAACAACGAGTTCTCAAGCAAGGATCCCAGGCTCGTGAAGATCAACGAAGTGGCCTCCAAGGGTGACACGCCCATCTCGCTCCACTTCCAGGAGGCATTCAACGCACCGAACAGCCCGTGGTTGACGATGATCCGCAACGCCGTGCTTAAAGGCAGCGGCACCGTTGATGCGGACAACGGCGAGATCACCAAGGTGCTCGCTCAGTAGTTCGTGGTGGCTGCGCCGGACGACACCGGCGCA
>JBDTBD010000110.1:0-19153 GCA_039924285.1 Terrimesophilobacter sp.
GAGGTGTTCACCGACCCGCTGGTCGAGTCGCTGCACACGCACAAGCGCTACCGCGCCGACCACCTGATCGAGGCGTACGAGATCAAACACGGGCATCCGCCGGTGAACGGTTTGGCCGACATCCGCGATCCCGACACCGGGCAGCCGGGCGCCTGGACGGAGCCGCGCAACTTCTCCGGACTGCTCAAGACCTACCTCGGGGCCGTCGACAACGAGGAGGGGCTGCACTACCTGCGCCCCGAGACCGCGCAGGGCATCTTCGTCAACTTCGCCAACGTGCTCGGCGCGTCGCGGATGAAGCCGCCGTTCGGCATCGGCCAGGTCGGCAAGAGCTTCCGCAACGAGATCACCCCGGGCAACTTCATTTTCCGCACCCGCGAGTTCGAGCAGATGGAGATGGAATTCTTCGTAGAGCCCGGCACAGACGAGACCTGGCACCAGTACTGGATCGACCAGTCTTACGCGTGGTACACCGACCTGGGGCTGAATCCGGAGAATCTGCGCCTCTACGAGCACCCGCAGGAAAAACTGTCGCACTACTCCAAGCGCACGGTGGACATCGAGTACAAGTTCGGCTTCCAGGGCAACCCGTGGGGCGAACTGATGGGGATTGCGAACCGCACCGACTTCGACCTGAGGACCCATTCGGAGGCATCCGGCACCGACCTTTCCTACTTCGACCAGTCGCAGGACAAACGCTGGACACCGTATGTGATCGAGCCCGCGTTCGGCCTCACCCGCGCGCTCATGGCTTTTCTGGTGGATGCGTACTCGGAGGACGAGGCGCCGAACACCAAGGGCGGGGTGGACAAGCGCACCGTGCTGCGGTTGGACCGCAGGCTCTCGCCGGTCAAGGCGGCGGTGCTGCCGTTGTCCAGGAACGAGCGGCTCTCGCCGATGGCTCGGGAGTTGGCCGCGGATCTGCGTAAGCACTGGGCGATCGACTTCGACGATGCCGGCGCGATCGGCCGAAGGTATCGACGCCAGGACGAGGTCGGTACCCCGTTCTGCGTCACCGTGGACTTCGAGAGCCTCGACGACAAGGCGGTGACCGTGCGCGAGCGTGACAGCATGGCGCAGGAGCGCGTCTCACTCGACCGGCTGCGCGGCTACCTGGCCGAGCAGCTCGTCGCTTAGCGGGACTAAAGACCCTCGACCTGCCGCGTTGGGCGACGATAGTCTTCGGTCATGAGCAAGCAGGTGGAGCTGGGCGCGCTGGCTGATCAGGTGGCGAACTATGGGTATGCCTACGTCATGACCGTCAGCGATGGCGGGCGCGTGCACGCCGTGGCGGTGCACCCGACGATGGCGGATGGCGGCATCGTCGTGACGGAGGCAGGAAGCCGTACGCTACGGAACGCCGCAGCCAGACCGGCGATCTCGCTTGTGTGGCCGCCGGCCATGGACGGTGGATATTCGCTGATCGTTGACGGTGACGCTCGGCAGGATGACGGCACCCTCCACGTAGCGCCGACCCGCGCAGTGCTGCACCGCGCGGCGGCCCTGGCGCTCGCCGGGGCGGCCTCGGCAGACGACGACAGCTGCCGCGCCGACTGCATCGAGCTCTGACCCGCCCCCGACGCGGCATCCCGACCAAGCTCCCGCCTACTCCTCGAAAATTCAGGAACCGACGCCTGCGGGTCTCCTGTATCCCGGAGCTGGGGTGCCTGAGTTGACGCAGTGTCCTGAATTTCCGAGGGAGGAGCGGGGTAGGGGGGGATGCCGCGCATCCTGTCCTCCCCAGAATCGAGTCCCGCGACCTCTCCACGGCCCGCTGAACCGGACGCCGTTCGGCGCGGCGTTCGGCGCATCGTTGGCGCCATGGTTTCAGTGCGTGAGATGGTGGGCGGCCTCGGCGGGCTCGCTCAAAAGCAGCAGTTGATCGCGCTCGGGGCCACCGACTGGATGCTGACGCGAGCGGTGCGCAGCGGCGACGTGCACCGAGCGCGGCAGGGCTGGTATTCCACCATTTCGGAGATCGAACCCGTCTTGCGGGCAGCACGCGTCGGCGGTCGGCTGACCGGCATTTCCGCGCTCATCGAACTCGGCTGTTGGAACTGGCAGGACCACCCGCTGCACGTGTCAGTACCGCGTCGGGCGGCGCGCCTGCGGAAGCAGTGGGACCGATTCTCGCGCTTGACCCCGGCGCCCCGCACCGATGTGGTGGTGCACTGGGACGACGATGGTGTGGTGTCTCGCGGCGGGACCCAGCTCGTGAGCCTGTCGGATGCGTACGTCCGCGTGGTGCTAGACGAGTCGTTCGAAATCGCCGTCGCCGCTCTCGACTGGGGTTTCAAATCTGGGGTCCTCGACCGCAGAGGCTTGGAAGAGATCCTGCTCGCACTGCCTCATGATGCGCAGATGATTCGAAACTGGGTTGACACGCGGTGCGACAGCATCCTGGAGAGCATCGCGCGCACGAGGCTGCGGTTGCGCGGATTTCTCGTGACCAGCCAGGTTCCGGTCGGCACACTGGAGCGGATCGACCTCGTGATCGAGGACATCGTCGCGTTGGAAACGGACGGGAAGGACCACCTGGGCCGCTTCGAAAAGGATCGGCGCAAAGACCTGAGCATCACGATCGAAGGCCGGCATCCGCTGCGGGCGACCTACTCGATGGTCCGCTACGACTTCGATCGGCTCGTCGAGGCGATCGAGCATGCCATCGTCTCCCGGCATCCGAACTGGTTCCGCGAAACTTCAGGAATCGGCGCCCATCCGGCACGGCGAGGCCGCAGGGCCTGGCGGATGCTGGACGGCTCGTTCGCCCGACTTCCTGAATTTCCGAGGGGAGAGCGGCAGGTGGCGCGGGAATGATCTCGCGGATCGCTCAGTTGGCCCCAGTATGAGTGAATCCACAAGCGAGTCCATCAAAGTCGACATCTGGTCGGACATCGCCTGCCCGTGGTGTTACATCGGCAAACGCAAGTTTGAGGCGGGCGCTGCGGAATTTGGCGGACCGGTGGAGGTCGAGTACCACTCGTACGAACTGTCTCCCGATACCCCGGTGGACTTCGATGGCAGCGAAATAGACTTTCTGGCGTCGCGCAAAGGACTGCCCGCCGACCAGGTCGCCCAGATGCTGGCGCGGGTCACCAGCGTCGCCGAGAGCGTTGATCTGCACTATGACTACGACGCCCTCAAGCACACGAACACGGTCAAAGCGCACCAGGTCATCCACTATGCGAAGGCGCATGGCCAACAGCTGGAGATGAAGGAGCGTTTGCTCAAGGCGTACTTCATCGAGGGACGCCACGTCGGCCGTGACGCAGACCTCGCGGAGTTGGCCGGGGAAATCGGCCTCGACCCCGACGACGTCCTGCGCTCTCTGGCCGAGAACGAGTATCTCGCGGACGTGCGCGCCGATCAGGACCAGGCGGCCGCGTACGGCATCCAAGGGGTGCCGTTCTTTGTCATCGACGGCAAGTACGGTATCTCCGGCGCGCAAGACCCACAGGTGTTCGCCGGCGCGCTGGCCCAGGTTCGGGATGAAAGGGTCTCAGCATGACTGACTCGGTGCTGTTGGGCATGATCGGTGACCCGGAGGCTGCAAGCTGCGTTGACGGAGTGTGTACGGTTCCCGCGAGCGCCGCCGCCGACCCGGCATCCGCCGCGGACGAGTCCACCTCAGCCTGACTGTATGGCGTCGCGCGTGCGCGGAGTACTGTGAAAACCCAGAACGCAAGCTGGGACGCAGGAGATCCGATGGCCGACAAATCCACTCTTTTCACGGGCGTGAGCGCGTTCCCGCTGACCCCCGCGACAGCATCCGGCGAGATCATGGCCGACGAATTCGGAGCGCTGTTAGGGCGCCTGGAAAACTCCGCCGTCGACTCGGTCGGCGTGCTCGGCAGCACCGGCGCGGCGGCATATCTGAACCGCGTCCAGCGGCGGCGCGCGATCAAGACCGCCCACGACGCGCTGACCAAACCAGTGATCGCCGGGGTGAGTGCGCTGCGCACCGACCAGGTACTTGAGCTCGCCCTAGACGCGAAGAAATCCGGTGCGGATGCCATCCTGCTGTCGGCAATGTCCTACACGCCGCTGAGGGACCGTGAAGTGGTGCGATTGTTCGAGCGAGTCAATGACACCGTCGATCTTCCGATCTGTATTTACAACAACCCGGGCACCACGAATTTCACCTTCAGCCCCGCACTCATCGGCGAGCTCAGCCAGCTGGAGCACGTCACCGCACTGAAAGACGGCGCGAACGGCCACGAGGAACTCGCCGCCCGGCGTGCCGAGATCGTTCCGCTCGTCGGCGAGGACTTCATCATCGGGATGAGCGGGGACTCACTGGCGATCGAGGGATTGATCGACGGCGCCGGCACCTGGTATTCGGTGTTGGCGGGCACGCTTCCGGATGTCTGCACGGACCTGGCGACCACGATCGCCGACGGCAACTACGACGATGCCCGGCGACGCGACGCGGCGCTGCAGCCGATGTGGGAGCTGATGCGCCGGGTCGGCGGCATCCGGGTGATGTACGCGCTCGTCGAACTGCTCGACTTCGGCACGGCACTCCCGCCGGAGCCGCTGTTGCCGCTCGACTATGACGACAAGGCGGCCCTGATCCTCGCGCTCGAGGCCGGCCAGCTGGTCTGAGGCATCTGCCCGCCGACGCCGCGCGACGCTACCTCCATGCCGCATCTGAGAGAATTAACGAAATGAGTCTTCTCGCGTCCACCGTTCCGCACCCGGCGCAGCCGCATGCCGCGGCCCTCACCATCGGCTCGATCGCTCTCGACACGCCCGTCGTACTGGCGCCGATGGCAGGGATCACCAATGCCGCATTCCGCAGGCTGTGCCGCGAATTCGGCGCTGGACTGTATGTCAGCGAGATGATCACCAGCCGTTCCCTGGTCGAGCGCACGCCGAAGTCGATGCATCTGATCCAGCACCACCCGTCGGAGTCGCCGCGGAGCATCCAGCTGTACGGCGTCGACCCGAAAACAGTGGCGGAAGCGGTGACCATGCTCGTCGCCGAGGACCGCGCCGACCACATCGATTTGAACTTCGGTTGCCCGGTGCCGAAAGTCACCCGCAAGGGCGGCGGTGCGGCATTGCCGTGGAAGCGCACGCTGTTCCGCGAGATCGTCGAGGCGGCGGTGCACGCGGCCGGACGCTTGCCGCTGACCGTGAAGATGCGCAAGGGCATCGACTCCGATCACCTCACCTTCCTTGAAGCGGCCAAGGCCGCCGAAGGCGCAGGAGTGTCCAGCATTGCCCTGCACGCACGCACCGCCGCGCAGTTCTACAGCGGCCACGCCGACTGGACCGCGATCGCTGAACTCAAAGAGGCGATCACCAGCGTTCCCGTGCTCGGCAACGGCGACATTTGGTCCGGTGCCGACGGCGTGCGGATGATGCGCGAGACCGGATGCGACGGCGTCGTCGTCGGCCGTGGTTGCCTCGGGCGTCCCTGGCTGTTCGCCGACCTGAATGCCGCCTTCCGCGGCGAGCCGCACGTCGAGCACCCGTCGCTCGGCACCGTCGCCGCCGCGCTGCGCCGACACACCGAGTTGCTCGTGGAGTTCTTCGGCAGTGAAGAGTGGGCCTGCCGCGACATCCGCAAGCACATCAGCTGGTACTTCAAGGGCTACCCGGTCGGCGGAGACACGCGTGCGGCTTTGGCACTGGTGGAAAGCCTGCAGCAGATGGACGACCTGCTCGGCACACTGGATTGGGATGCGCCATACCCTGGCGAACCGGCCGAGGGGCCGCGCGGCCGTGCCGGAACGCCGAAGCGTCCTGCGCTCCCGGAGCACTGGCTCGACAGTCACGACTTGGGAGAGGAGCACCGGAGCGTGTTGACCGAGGGCGAAGGGGACACCAGCGGTGGCTGAGGACGACGCGCAGGC
Organism: Terrimesophilobacter sp.; assembly: GCA_039924285.1. GTDB lineage: Bacteria > Actinomycetota > Actinomycetes > Actinomycetales > Microbacteriaceae > Parafrigoribacterium. The sequence continues at coordinate 5,862 of JBDTBD010000110.1, forward strand.
CGGATACAGCGACCACGACCTGCAACGCTGGCTCCCGGAGACGCATCCGAGCCCCCGAAGCGACTTCGCCCGCGACCGGGCCCGACTGCTGCACTCCAGCGCGCTGCGTCGGCTCGCAGCGAAAACGCAAGTCCTCAGTCCTGCCGCCGGACTCGACTTCGCCCGCAACCGGCTCACCCACTCCCTGGAAGTCGCCCAGGTGGGCCGGGAACTGGCGACAAGCCTCGGACTCGACCCCGACGTGGTGGACACCGCGTGCCTCGCGCACGATCTCGGGCATCCGCCGTTCGGACACAACGGTGAACGCGCACTCAACGCCTGGTGTGAGGACATCGGCGGGTTTGAGGGCAACGCGCAGACGCTGCGGCTGTTGACCCGCATCGAACCAAAGGTGTTCGGGCCGGATGGCCGCTCCTACGGGCTCAACCTCACGAGGGCCAGTCTCGACGCAAGCTGCAAATACCCGTGGCCAGACAGCCAGGCCGTTGACGACCCGAGCGGGCGCGCCAAGTTCGGCTTCTACCAAGACGACCTGGATGCGTTCCGCTGGTTGCGGGAGGGGGCTCCGGACCGCCGCCGCTGCGTCGAGGCCCAGGTGATGGACCTCTCCGACGACATCGCCTACTCGGTGCACGACTTTGAGGATGCGATTGTCGGCGGCTACATCGACGTCGCGGCCCTCGGCGCCCGGGTCAACCATGATGCGTTGGTGAACTCGATGTTCTCGTGGATCGGCGGGGAGATCAGCCACGAAAAGCTCGTGGCCGCGTTCGACGTGTTGGCCGCTCACGATGCCTGGATCGACACCTGGGACGGCAGCCGCCGCGACCAGGGCAGGCTCAAGAACCTCACCAGCCAGCTCATCGGGCGGTTCGCCGCCGCTGCCACCCAGGCGACCCTTCAGCGGGCGCCTCGGGACGGCGGTCTCAGCCGCTTCGCCGCCGACATCATCGTGCCGCGCGAGATCCAGGCCGAGATCTCGGTGCTCAAGGGCATCGTCGCCGCGTTCGTCATGTCTCGGAACACCCGGCAGCCGATTTACGCGCAGCAGCGTCACATCCTCACCGAGCTCGCCGACGAGCTGTGGCGCACCGGGCCGGACCTCCTCGATTCCGGCTTTGCCGGGGACTGGCGGGCGGCCACCACTGACGTGCAGCGCAAGCGGGTGGTCGTCGATCAGGTCGCGAACCTCACCGACCAGTCCGCGATGGCCTGGCACGACCGTCTGGTGGGTTCCCGCTAGCCGCCCGAGGAACGAGGCCGGCGTATCGAAACCCGCGCGGGCGGTTGTGGACGGCGGCACGGGCCGGGCGCCCGTTCTGCCTAGACTCGTACCATGGCAGGCCTGATCCGACGCGCGGACCTCGACGAACTGCGGGCGCGGATCAACATCGCGGATGTTGTCGGGGACTACGTCACGCTCAAGGGCGCCGGAATCGGCTCGCTCAAGGGACTCTGCCCGTTCCACGACGAGCGCAGCCCGAGCTTCCACGTGCGGCCCCAGGTAGGCCGCTACCACTGCTTCGGATGCGGCGAAGACGGCGACGTGTTCAGCTTTTTGCAGAAGATGGACCACACCACGTTCACCGAAGCGGTGGAGCGGATGGCCGCCCGCATCGGGTTCGAGCTGCACTACGAAGACGGCGGCCAGTCAAACAGCGAGCACGGCAACCGGGCGCGGCTGCTTGCCGCCAACCAGGCCGCAGCCCAATTCTTCGTCGCACAACTGTCGTTGCCGGGTGCCGAGCCCGGCCGCAAGTTCCTGGGGGAGCGCGGGTTCGATCCCGCCGCCGCCGAACGGTTCGGGATCGGGTTCGCGCCCAAGTCGTACGACGCGCTCGGCAAACACCTGAGGTCGTTGCGGTTCACCGAGGCCGAGTTGCTCGGCGCCGGACTGCTCGGCGCGGGCGACCGTGGCACCTACGACCGCTTCCGCGGCCGGCTGGTCTGGCCGATCCGCGACGTGACCGGTCAGACGCTCGGGTTCGGGGCGCGCCGACTCCTCGACGATGATCAGGGTCCGAAGTACCTCAACACTCCCGAGACGGCGGTGTACCACAAGTCCCAGGTGCTCTACGGGCTCGACCTGGCCAAGCGCGACATTTCCCGCAGTCGGCGGGTCGTCGTCGTCGAGGGCTACACCGACGTGATGGCGTGTCATCTCGCGGGGGTGACCACCGCCGTCGCCACCTGCGGCACCGCGTTCGGCGTCGACCATATCAAGGTCATCCGCCGCGTGCTCGGCGACGTCGCAAATGACAACGCGCGCGCCCTCGGGGAAGTCGTGTTCACCTTCGACCCGGATGCCGCGGGGCAGAAGGCGGCCAGCCGCGCGTTCGCCGAAGAGCAGCGCTTCGCCGCCCAGACCTTCGTGGCCATCGGCCCGGACGGGCTCGACCCGTGCGACCTGCGGCTGCACAACGGCGATGACGCGGTAAGGCGCATGGTCGAGGCGAAGAAGCCGATGTTCGAGTTCATGATCCGCCGGATGCTCGCCGGCCACGACCTGGAAACCGTCGAGGGCCGGGTCGCGGCGCTGAGGGCTGCCGCGCCGGTGGTGCTGGGCATTCGGGACAGCGCTCTGCACGCCGGGTACATCCGCGACTTGGCCGGCTGGCTCGGTGTCGACCCGCGCGAGGTGCAGGGCGCAGTGAACGCGGCTCGCACCAAGTCGAACACCTCGTCGACGCGGCCGGAACGGGGAACATCCCTCCGCCCCGGAGAACCGGATCCGGCGCCGGATGCTGCGCAGGTGGGGCCGACCCTGCGCCAATTGCCGGCGGATCCGGCCACCCGTCTGGAGCGGGATGCGCTGATGGCGATTCTGCAACACCCCGAGGAGATCAGAAACGACCTCGTACAGCGCGCCAGTCAGGTCGCGATGTCAAACGCGTCGCTTGCCGTGGTGCGCGACGCCGTCGCAGCCAGCTTGGGGGCGATGGGCTTGGGGGCGATGGGCTCGGGGTCGCCGGGCTCGGGGTCGATCGACCCCAAAGGCTGGCTGGATCGCATCATCGCCGAGGTTCCTGAACCGTTTTCGGCGCTCGTCAAGGAACTCGGTATGGCTCCGATTCCCGAACAGTCCGGGCGTGAGCTGACCGTGTACTGCACCGGCGTCACGGTCTCCCTGATCGAACGGGATCTGCTGCGGAGCAAGGCCGAACTGCTCGGACGGCTGCAGCGCACTGACGCGCGATCGGAGCAGGAGAAGTACCGTGAGGTCCAGCGCTCATTAATGAGCGTGGAGAACCAGCGTCGCGCTCTGAGGGAGGACTGAACGCACGGATCTTGCGCCGGATGTTGCGGGTTCGTAAAGATTGCGCATTTTGGCCGCGCGGATTCGCTGAAATTGTAGATTTTGTGTTACCAAGGGACATACAGCTCTGCACCGCGGCCGCGATTCGCCCGCGGTGCACTCTATGCACTAAGAGAGGAAGACGGATATGACATCCGGATCCAAAGCGAGTAGACGACTGCTTGCCGCACTCGGCACTTCCGCCGTGTTCGCCATGGTGGTCACCGGTTGCGCCGCCGGCGGCAACGCGGACAACAATAAGCCGGGAGCCAATAGCTCCAGCGGGAGCCTCATCGTCGGAACCACCGACAAGGTCACCACCCTCGACCCAGCCGGCTCCTACGACAACGGTTCGTTCTTCGTCATGAACAACGTGTTCCCGTTCCTGATGAACTCCACCCCCGGCAGCGCCGACGTCAAGCCCGACATCGCGGAGTCCGCGAAGTTCACTACGCCGACCGAGTACACGGTCGTGCTGAAGAAGGGTCTGAAGTTCGCCAACGGCCACGACCTGACATCCTCCGACGTCAAGTTTTCCTTCGACCGGCAGCTGAAGATCGCCGCCGACAACGGCCCGTCGACACTGCTCTACAACCTGGACAGCACCGAGGCGAAGAACCCCACCACCGTCGTCTTCCACCTCAAGGCGGCTAATGACCAGATCTGGCCCCAAATCCTTTCCAGCCCAGCTGGGCCCATCGTCGACGAGGAGGTCTTCTCGCCCACTGCGGTGACCACCGACGACGAGATCGTCAAGGCCAAGGCCTTCGCCGGACCGTATGAGATCGCCAGCTACAAGTTCAACGAGCTCGTGCAGTTCAAGGCATACGACGGGTACAAGGGCCTGCTCGGCACGCCGAAGACGGCCACGATCAACCTCAAGTACTTCGCCGACCAGTCGAATATGAAGCTCGAGGTGCAGCAGGGTGGCATTGATGTTGCCACTCGCAGCCTCTCGGCGACCGACGTCGACAGCCTGAGCAAGGAAAAGAGCGTCAAGGTCTACACCGGGCCCGGCGGCGAAATCCGCTACATCGTGTTCAACTTCAACACGATGCCGTTCGGCGCTACGACGCCGGAGGCCAACCCGGCCAAGGCCCTTGCGGTCCGCCAGGCCATGGCTGATCTCATCGACCGCGACGCGATCGCCAAGCAGGTTTACAAGGGCACCTACCTGCCGCTGTACTCCTACGTTCCCGCCGGTCTGCCCGGCGCCTCCGAGCCGCTGAAGTCGATGTACGGCAACGGCAACGGTGGACCGGATGCCGACAAGGCGACGTCGGCGCTGAAGGATGCCGGAGTCACGACCCCCGTGGTCTTGAACCTGCAGTACAACCCGGACCACTATGGTGCCAGCTCGGGTGACGAGTACGCGCAGATCAAGAGCCAGCTCGAGAAGAGCGGATTGTTCACTGTGAACCTGCAGTCGACAGAGTGGGTGCAGTACTCGAAGGATCGTTCCGCCGACGTGTACCCGCTGTACCAGCTCGGCTGGTTCCCGGACTACTCGGATGCGGACAACTACCTGTCGCCGTTCTTCCAGAAGGACAACTTCCTGAAGAACCACTTCGATAACCCGGAGATCGACGGGCTGATCAAGCAGCAGGCGGTTGAATCCGACCAGGGCAAGCGCCTGGACGAGATCAAGAAAATCCAGGAGAAGGTGGCGGCTCAGCTGTCCACACTGCCGATGTTGCAGGGCGCCCAGGTTGCGGTGGCCGGCACGGACGTGAAGGGTGTCGGCGACACGCTCGACGCATCCTTCAAGTTCCGCTTCGGAGTGCTCAGCAAGTAGTACGCGGCATGGCAAAGGCTACAATCGCTGTGGCCGTTGCAATGAGGGGGCGGTCCGCCAATGCGGGTCGCCCCCTTTCTTTGACGCAACCGAAAAGATAGGCACTAAATGACCGCAACTGTGGACCCGGATACCGTTCCGGTGGCGCCGGTGGGAAAACAGCAGAAATCGTCGGCGGGCGGAAACCGTCTCGGCCGCTACATCATCGTGCGGCTGCTGTTGATCATTCCGACCGTGTTCATTTTGGTCTCGATGGTTTTCTTGTTGATGCGCATGATCGGGGACCCGATCACGGCGGCACTCGGTGGCCGGCTCAGCGCCGACCAGATCCAGGTGCGCGTCCACGCGGCCGGTTACGACCGACCGGTGCTCGTGCAGTATGTGGAGTATCTCGGCCAGGTTTTCACCGGAAACTTCGGAACCACTCTCAGCGACAACCGGCAAGTCACCGAAATCCTGCTCACCTACGGCGGGGCCACCCTTGAGTTGGCGTTCTACGCGCTCATTGTCGCGTTCATCGTCGGCATCCCGTTCGGGATGCTGGCAGCGTATCGGCGCGACCGCTGGCCAGACGCTGTGTTGCGCGTGTTCGCCATCCTCAGCTACGCCACCCCGGTGTTCTTCGCCGGCCTGCTGCTCAAACTCGTGTTCGCCGTATGGCTGGATTGGCTACCGGTGGCCGGTCGCGCATCCACCCGCACGGAACTCGACCTGCAGCTGTTGCCGCATCCAACGGGCATCCACCTGATCGACGCGATCGCCTCCGGCAATGTCAACAACGTGACGGATGTTCTCGCCCACGCGGTGCTTCCGGCGATAGCGCTGGGCTTGCTCACCGCCGGCGTGTTCCTGCGCCTGGTGCGGCTGAACATGATCGGCACCCTGTCGATGGACTATGTGGACGCTGCCCGGTCCCGCGGTGTCAGTGAACTTCGCCTCGTGCGCAAACACGCCTACAAGCCGGCGCTGGTGCCGATCATCACGGTGATCGGTCTGCAGGTGGCGTTGCTGCTCGGCGGTGCCGTGTTGACCGAAACCGTATTTGAGTGGAAGGGACTCGGCTTCATACTCGTGCAATATCTCACCGCGCGAGATTTCGTCGCCGTGCAAGGCATCGTGGTGCTGCTGGCGGTGATCGTCGCCGTGACCAACTTCATCGTGGACGTTGTCGCCGCGCTCATCGACCCGAGAGTGAGGTACTGACATGGAAGCCGAAAGCACACGCCGCAGCTTGTGGTCACGATTGCCGCTGGTGCGCGAGGTGCGCCAGAGTGTCGGCTGGCAGCGCGGGATGCTGGTCGCAGGGCTGGTCATCTGCGTGGTCTTCGTGCTGACCGCAATTTTCGCACCGCTTCTGGCACCGTACGGTTTCGCGGCCCTCAGCGGCAAAGACGGTGTTCAGTTCGGCGCGCAGGTACCGCCGTCGCCGGGCCACCCGCTGGGCACCACCGTGGGCGGATACGACGTGCTTTCCCGTGTCATTTGGGGTTCGCAGACCGCCATCCTGGTGATCGTGGTGGCGGTGGTGCTGTCGATTTTCGCCGGGGTGCTGCTCGGACTCGTCTCCGGCTACCTCGGTGGTTGGCTCGACCGGGTGCTCGTCGTGGTCTCGGATGCGGTCTATGCGTTCCCGTCGCTGCTGCTGGCGATCGTAATGTCGATTGTGATCTCGGGCGGCCGGTCGAACCTGCTCGGCGGCATCTTGGCCGCCGCGATCTCGATCACCGTGGTGTTCATCCCACAGTATTTCCGGGTAACACGGTCCGAGGTGGTGCGAATCAAGTCCGAGGCGTTCGTCGAATCGGCCAAGGTGATCGGCAGCGGCACCGGACGGATTATGTTCCGGCACGTGCTGCGCAACTCCACGAGGACCCTTCCGTTGATTTTCACGCTCAACGCGTCGGAGGCCATCCTCACCCTCGCCGGCCTCGGCTTCCTCGGGTTCGGCATCGAGCCGACCTCGGCCGCCGAGTGGGGCTTCGACCTCAATAAGTCGATTTCGGACGTGACCAGCGGCATCTGGTGGACCTCCGTGTTCCCTGGACTGGCCATCGTGCTCGTCGTGTTGGGGATGACGCTGGTCGGCGAGAGCCTCAACGATTTGGCCGACCCGCGGTTGCGGGAGCGGAAGGCGGTGGCCGCGGATCCGGAGATCGCCATGGATCCAGAAGCAGCAAGTGCGGCGGCAGTACCCGGCGGTGTACCCACCACCGGGCCAGCGGGAGTGTTCGGGCTGAACGCGGACGGGGCAGCACATGAGTAACGTCGTCGAGATCACTGACCTGTCCATTTCCTTCGCCACGGACGCCGGTGCCGTGAACGCAGTGGACGGGGTCAGCCTCACCGTTGCCCGCGGCGAGGTGCTCGCCATCGTGGGGGAGAGCGGCAGCGGCAAAACAGTCACAGCGAAGGCGATCCTCGGGCTGCTGCCCGAGACCGCGACCGAGCACGGCGCCATCCTCCTCACGAGCAAGGACGGCCGCACGTCGGTCGACGTCGTGCCGTTGTCCACGGCGCAACTGCGCCAGGTTCGCGGTTCCGACGTGGCCATGGTCTTTCAGGAGCCGTCCACGGCGTTGAACCCGGTATTCACTGTCGGCTGGCAGATCATCGAAGGGTTGCGCGCCCACGGCCACTACACCAGGCGGGAGGCACGGGCGAAGGCCATCGACATTCTCGGCAAGGTGGGCATCCCCGACCCGAAGACGCGGGTCGACTATTACCCGCACCAGTTGTCCGGCGGCCAGAAGCAACGCGTCGTCATCGCCATGGCGCTGGTGCTGGACCCTGGACTCATTGTCGCCGACGAACCGACGACGGCGTTGGATGTCACGGTGCAGGCCGAAATCCTTGACCTGTTGCGAGCGTGTCGGGACGAATTCGGTGCAGCGATCGTGCTGATCACCCACAATATGGGCGTTGTCGCCGATCTTGCCGACCGAGTCGCGGTGATGTACCAGGGCAAACTCGTCGAAGAGGCGGATGCCGTCACGCTGTTCTCGGCGCCCAAGGACCCGTACACTCGGCGGCTGCTGGATGCGGTGCCGCACGTCGGCCAAGGCACCGTGCAGACCTCCGAGCGGGCCGCGCAGCGTGAGGCGACGTGGGCCGACACCGTGCCGGTGGTGACGGCCACCGACCTGAGCATCGAATACCCTGGACGGCTCGGCCGGGGCGGGTTCCTGGCAGTGGATCGGGTGAGCTTCACCATCCGGCCAGGCGAGGTGCTCGGTCTGGTCGGGGAGAGCGGGTCCGGAAAAACCACCATCGGGCGCGCCATTGCCGGACTCACCAGGGTGACTGGCGGATCGCTGAAGGTGCTCGATCTGGAGATGAACGGCATTCGGGAGCGGAAGTTCCGCGGGGTGCGCAGCGACATCGGGTTCGTCTTCCAAGACCCGGCGTCGAGCTTCAACCCCTTGCTGACCATTGCTGAGTGCGTCGCGGAGCCCCTCCTCGTGCACGGTCGTGTCGAAAACGTGGCGGACGCCAGGGAACGGGTGGGCGAACTGCTTGAAGCCGTGCAACTCCCGCGCAGCTTCGGCGAGAGGTATCCGCACGAACTCAGCGGCGGGCAGCGGCAACGGGCCAGCCTGGCCCGCGCGATCGCACTAGAGCCGAAACTGCTGATTGCCGACGAGCCCACCTCCGCACTGGATGTCTCGGTGCAGGCGAAGGTGCTTGAGCTGTTCGCGGGCCTGCAGCGGGAATTCGGATTCGCTGCCCTGTTCATCAGCCACGATCTGGCGGTCGTCGACATCCTGGCTGACCGAATCGCGGTGCTGTACCACGGCAAGCTTGTGGAAGAGGGCACGGGCGCCGAGGTGCTGGTGGCGCCGAAGCATCCGTACACCAAGCGGCTGCTGGCATCGTTGCCGGTGCCGGATCCGGTCGCGCAGGCGGCCCGCCGTGAGGAACTGCACCGGCTGCGGGAGTTGGAGCGGTAATGGCCACCGCGCCCGGGCGTGGCTCGGCGGTGTCCGCACGGGACCTGTCGATTCGCTATCGGACGCGTAACGCACGCTCGCACAAGCTCGCTGTCGACGGAGTCACGTTTGACGTTGCTCCGGGGCAGGCTCTGGCGCTGATGGGCGACTCCGGTGCCGGCAAGTCCACGCTGGCCGCCGCCGTGGCGCTGTCGGCCGGGCACGGCGAGTTGAGCACCGGTTATCCGGAGATTTGCGGCGGCACCCTGACAGTGCTCGGTGCCGGCGTACGGCGGATGGGACCACATCGGCGGAACGTGCTGGCCAGACGCATTGGCTATCTACCGCAGGACGGCGCCGATCGCCTCAAGCCATACCTCACGGTGGGCGAGAACGTCGCCGAGCCGATCTTCGATCGCGATCGCCGATTCAATCAGCACGATGCGGCCGGGATTGTGGCGACCATGGTTGACGCGGTGCACCTGCCGCTGGCCTCGATCGCTTCGATGCCACACGAGTTGAGTCGCGGGCACCGGCAGCGGGTCGCGCTGGCCCGGGCGTTGATCCTGCAGCCCGAGCTGCTTGTCGCGGACGGGCCCACGAGCGGCATGGACCTGACCGTGCGCGTCGCCGTGATGGACACACTGCGACGACTGCAGGACGACTGGGGGTTTTCCGCCCTCATTGTGAGCAACGATCCGAACATCACCAGGGTGACGACGCGCGTGGTCGTCATGCGGCAAGGGATAATCATAGGAATCGGGTCGGTCGACGAACTGCGCGCCGGCCCCTGTGCCCCATACCTGCCGGAGCTGGCGTAGCCGCGCACTGCGGGGCGGATGAAGGAGCCGAAAGTGACCACAACCGAATCCACGACTGCGCGGCAACCCTCTGCGCAAGAACACTCTGCGCAACAGCACCGGGCGGTACTCGGCCGTCCCAGCGAGCAACTGCCTGCGGAGCGTCGGCCACATCCCGGACCTATCGCCGTGTTGCCGAGGCCCAAGGACGTGTTCGTGGATGCCGTGATTGCCGGTGGCGGGGAGGTTGGCGAGCTGTCCAGCCAGACCCGCGGCGTGGTGTGGCTCTCGTCGGAGCGCGCGGGTGAGCTGTCCGAGCTGTTGAAGCAGAATCCGCAGGTGGAGTGGGTGCAGTTGCCCTGGTCGGGCGTTGACTCCTTCGCGCCTGTGCTAACGCCGTTTGCCGGCACGCAGCGACCGCTGTGGACCAGTGCCAAAGGCGCGTATTCTCAGCCGGTTGCGGAACACGCGCTGACCCTGACCCTTGCGTTGCTCCGGGTGATCCCGACCCGGGTGGCAGCGCGCAGCTGGTCGCGCGTCGCCGAAGGGATCTCCCTATTCGGGCTGAACGTCGTCATCATCGGCGCCGGCGGAATTGCCGTGGAATTGATCCGGCTGCTCGCCCCGTTCGGCACTCACATCACCATCGTGCGCCGCAGTGCCGAGGAGCTCGCCGGTGCCGAGCGCACCGTGACAGTCGATCGGCTGGATGAGGTGCTCCCGGAGGCGGACGTTGTCATCGTCGCTGCAGCATCCACCCCCGAGACGCGGCATCTCATCGGTGCCGCTCAGCTCGGGTCGATGAGGCAGTCGGCGGTGCTGGTGAACATCGCCCGCGGCGCACTGATCGACACGGATGCGCTGGTAGCCGGGCTTGCCTCCGGCACGATTGCCGGAGCGGGGTTGGATGTGACCGACCCCGAGCCGCTGCCGGACGGGCATCCGCTCTGGGACGAACCGAGGGTCATCATCACCCCGCACAGCGCGGACACCCCGTACATGACCGCGCCGCTTTTGGCGGAGCGTATCCGCACCAACGTGCGCGCCTTGCTGGGTGATGGCCGCTTCGAAGGGGTGGTCGACCCGGCGAAGGGTTACTGATGAGGCGCCCGTCGTTGTTGTGGGTCGGCTGTTACACCGGTTCGCAGGGCGAGGGGCGGGGGATCGGTGCGCTGCGACCGCGGGCGGATGGCAGCCTGGAATATCTGGGGCTGGCGGCTGCCGCCTCGTCCCCGTCATTCGTCGCGAACGGTGTGGGTGGGTCGGTCGTGTATGCGGTCGATGAGGCGAATTCGCGGGTGGAGGCCTTTGCGCGAGCCGATGGATTCGAGTTGGTTCCGCTCGGCGGGCAGCCCACCAGCGGCCCGGCGCCCTGTCATCTCGCCGTCACCGAGCGTCGGATATATGTCGCCAACTACAGCAGTGGCGTGATCGATGTATTCCCGTTGACGGCGGAGGGAACCATCGGCGCGGTGGCGCAGTCCCTGAGCGCCAGCGGCCGAGGGCCTAAGCCGGAGCAGGACGGCCCGCACGCGCACTCCACGTTCCTCGGTCCGAGCGTGCCCGGTGCCAGCGTTCTCACCGCCGACCTCGGTCTCGACCAGGTGCACGTTCACGAAAGGCGGAATGGATTTCTGACCCGCACCGGGTCGCTCGACCTGCCGCCGGGCACCGGTCCGCGGGATTTCGTTGCGCCCGCCGGCGGTGACGGTTCGCTGGTGTATCTCATCGGCGAGCTGGCACCCTCCGTGTTCGCGTTACATGTACGTGCCGATGGTGTGTCGATCGTGGCCTCGGGGCAGGCTGTCGCGGAGCCGGTGGAGGGTGACCACGGTGCGGGGCTTCAGGTCAGTGACGATGGCCGGTTCCTCTACTCCGGGTTGCGCGGCTCCAACCGGATCGTCGTCATCCGCACCGGCGATCTGTCGCCCGTGGCCGACGTCTCGTGCGGTGGGGATTGGCCGCGGAACCTCACGCTGATGGGCGACATGCTGTATGTGGCGAACCAGCGCTCCAGCACCGTGACAAGTTTCCGGATCGATGGCGATGGCATCCCAAGACCGGTGCGGGAGCCGGAGCCGGTGCCGTCGCCGACGTTTCTGTGTCCAGTGGCGTGACTGCCGGTGATGAACTGCCCCGCCAAGTCATGAGATAATGATGTGACGGAAAGGGTTTGCTAGAGTAGCAAGCTGTGCCAGTAATCCTCGATAGCTCAATTGGCAGAGCAGCCGGCTGTTAACCGGCAGGTTCCAAGTTCGAGTCTTGGTCGGGGAGCGTTTAACCCCCTGAATTTCACGGAATTCAGGGGGTTATTTTGTCCTCTCCTGCGCTCAAACTTCGCGATGCGTCCATAAACGCGTCCAAAAACGACGGAAATCGGCCGTTCCTGCCGGCCGTGCCTCGACGAGTACTGCCGAGTACGGGCCGCTACGGGAATTTCCGTGGTCATGGCGCGCACCTCTCCGTTATGGACGAGAACACGGCTCCGCCGCTTCCCAGGATCTTGACCCAGGACGAAGTGGGAAAACTTCTCCAGATCTCGCCACGGACCCTCGAGGACTGGCGACTGACCAAATCCGGGCCGCCGTACCGAAAACTGGGCAAACACGTCCGCTACGAACTGGGCGCCGTCATGCGGTGGTTTGACAGTCTGGAAACTCATGCCTAGGCCGCGCACCCGGGCCGGGGAACTGGGATCGATCCAGCTGACCACCCTCGCCAATGGGCGCATCCGGGCACGGCTCCACATGAGAGACGATGCCGGAGCGCCCCACCACCCGCAGGCGACCGGAGCCACCGAGGCGGAGGCGATCGCCAAACTGCGGCGGCGCGCCGCCGAGCTGAGCACCGGGGCGTCGGAAGAGATGTGTGCCGACACGACACTCGCCCAAGCGTGTTCGGTGTGGCTGGACGAGGTCCGCGCGGCGGGCCGGATCGAGGTCTCGAGTGTCGAGGCCTACGAGGACACGGTCAGGCTTGTCGTGGTGCCCACCTGCGGGGCTCTCCGGCTCGAAGAACTCACCGTCGGCCGGTGCGACCGGATCGTGCGCAAGGTCCTTGACACCAGATCGGCGTCAGCCGCCCGCAAGCTCCGCGGAGTCCTCAGCCAAGTCTGCGGCTCGGCAGTCCGGCAAGGCGCACTCGCCACCAACCCGATCCGAGACATCCAGAAACTCCCGAACAGTCCCAAGAAGAAGTCCTATCTGGCGCCGGAGCAGATCGCTGTCGTGCGGAGGCTGATCCATGGGTGGCGAGCGGGCGGCACGCCCGGCGGACCTCGTCCCGATGTGGCCAAGCTCGAAGACGGCATGGACATCATGATCGGCACCAGCGCACGAATCGGGGAAACAGTCGCGCTGCGCCGGATGGATGTCGATGCGACGACGAACCCCCCGACCGTGCTCATCAACGGAACGTTGACCCAGACCCGCCAGAACGGCCTCAGTCGCAAAGCATCCCCGAAACGGGAACGGCAG
>JBDTBD010000111.1:0-13479 GCA_039924285.1 Terrimesophilobacter sp.
CCGATGTCAATGGGACAGATTCGTCGCTACCCGCCGCTTTCCGAATCTGTCCGAGCATGAGCGACCCACTTGGTCGTTCTCGCGCGTTTTGACGACTTTCTGCGCGATCAATCCCCCCTGCGAATGCTGTGTCACAGCGGCATTCGCCTCAATGAAGAAGGTTGTCAATGCTCGTAAAATTTGGAACGAGAGGTGCCGCTTTATTCGCCACTCTCGCGCTGCTCGGCGGTACCGTCTGGGTTGCCGCGGGCACTACCGGCGCATACTTCAGCGACACTCACAGCGGTACGGTTGCAGGCACCGTCGGCGCGATCGCCGTCACTCCTTACGGCGGTAGTGGCGATACTCACATGGACTTGTCGTTCGACCGGCTGCTGCCGGGTGAACCGCAAACCGTCACGGTGAACTATCAGAACACCGGCGACAGTGCAGAGGATGTCTGGATCGTCTTCAACAACGCCACCGCACTGAGTGCTCTCAACAACCTCGGTACATACGGTCACGTGAACCTCTCGGCCAACAACAGCACATTGTTCAATTCGTCGAACCTCAACGACCGGGTGGAAACTTGTGGGACCCTGGCGCCGAACGGCTGCTGGCCATTGGCTAAGCAATACCGAGTAGCCAGCTCGGTTGCTCCCGGAGCCACCGGCAATATCTCGTTCACTTTTGCCTTGGCGAGCAAGACGGTGACGCGGCCAGATCATTTCAACGTGTACCCGGCTTCTGAGCATGCTTATCTGCAGAGCAATAACTGGAATGACCAGCGATTCATCGATCCTGCCGATGGGTCCGGAAATGGCCTGCCTTACCAGATCGTCGCCACCCAGAAGGGCGTGACTCCGTAAGTTCAGAGCTACAGGGTGCCGCACCGGACTTAACCGGACGCGGCACCCTCGGCTGATAATTCCTGATGAAAGCCGGTGACATGAAGCGACTGAGGTTTCTACTGATCCTCCTGGTGCCGCTTTTGGCTTTGAGTGCTTTCGCCGTTGCTGCAACGGGGATGCTGCCCTATCGGGTTTATGTAGTACACACCGGCTCGATGACGCCGGCGATACCATCCAAGAGCGCCGTCGTGGTGCTTAAAGGCGAATACCACATCGGTGAACCGGTGTCTTTCTACGAGCACGGCACGGTGATCACGCACCGGTTAGTCGGTATTAATCCCAACGGCACCATCGACACCAAGGGTGATGCCAACAAGACAGTCGATCCTTGGCATGTCGCCACAAGCGCGATCATCGGCGAGGTGGTGGCCGCACCCGCCGAATTGGGCTACTGGTTGATGTACGTGAAGAATCCAATCGGGCTGGCCTCGATGTTCCTCTGTCTGCTTGCGTGCTGGCAAATCTGGTCGTTTGGTGGGACCACACACTCGGCTGCACGAAGACCAAATCGGTATCAGCTGGCCGAGGCAGAATGACTGTATGACGACAGTTTCCAGTTACGGCTCCTGGCGCTCACCGATCTCCGCCCGCGATCTCGCCGAAAGCGGCCATCCGGTCAGCGGAGGCACCTGGGTCGACGACGACATCTGGTGGCTCGAATCCCGACCGGGCGAGGCCGGCCGTTACGCCGTGCGCACCCGCCGCGACGGCGTAGCGATCGACATCTTGCCTGCGCCGTGGAACGCCCGCACCAGGGTGCACGAGTACGGCGGCGGCGCGTGGACAGTCACCGCCGGGCGAACGCTGGTGTTCGCCGAGTTCACCGATCAGCGCCTGTACCGGTTGGATGCCGACAGCAGCACCCCAACACCGCTCACCCCGGCAGAAGCCGGCTTCCGCTTCGCCGAGCTCAGCATCCGCGACAAAGAGATCATCGCCATTCGCGAGTCCCATGACAGCGACAGGGTCACCCGCGACATCGTCGCGGTGCCGCTGGACGGCTCGGCAGCACAGGATTCCGACGCCATCCGCTCCATCGCGTCCGGATCGCAGTTTCTGGCCTACCCGCGCTTCTCGCCGGACGGCACAAAAATTGCCTGGATCGCCTGGGACCACCCGCGGATGCCGTGGGACGGAACCGAGCTGCGCGTTGGCGACCTGCACGACGGAATGGTCGACGGCTGGCGCACCCTCGCCGGATCAGCGACCGAGTCAGTGCTGCAGCCGGAGTGGACCGCCGATGCCGGCCTCACGGCAATCAGCGACCGCAGCGGCTGGTGGAATCTCGTGCAGGTTGCGTCTGACGGCACGATTACCGTGCCGCATCCGGACAAGGCCGAATATGGCGGACCGCTGTGGGGCCTCGGCACCCGCTGGTATGACGTGCTCGACGACGGGCGGATACTGGCCGTGCGCACCCTGGGGACGGACAGTCTCGTCATGCTCGACCCGCACGCGGGGGAGAGCTCACCGCTTGCGACACCACTCACCACCATCGCGCTCGGCCCGCGCCACGGTGACCGAGTGCTGCTCACCGGGGGCAGCTCCACCCTGGCCACGGGCCTGCGCGTGCTGGACCTGGCATCCGGAACCCTGGAGGATGTACGGCTGGCCGTCGATGAGCTACCGGATGCCGCCTACCTGCCGCTCGCCGAGGCTCGCACCTTCCCCGCTACCCCGGAAAATCCGCGCGAGGTTCATGCGTTCGTCTACCCGCCACGCAACCCCGGCTTTGCGGCGCCGGACGGGGAACGGCCACCCTACATCGCCTTCGTGCACGGCGGGCCCACGTCGCGGGTGTCCGCAGCGGTCAAGCCGGAGATCGCGTACCTCACCAGCCGGGGGATCGGTGTGATCGACGTGAACTACGGCGGGTCCACCGGCTACGGCCGCGCCTACCGTGAAAGCCTGCGCGGTCAGTGGGGCGTCGTCGACGTTCAGGACACCATTGCGGCGGTGCTCGGGCTTGCGGATGCGGGCCTTGCTGACCGCGCCAGGCTCGGTATCCGAGGCGGTTCCGCCGGCGGCTGGACGGTGTTGGCTGCACTGACTTCCTCCGACGTCTTCGCCGCCGGCACCTCTTATTACGGTGTCGCCGAACTCAAGCAGTTCGCCGAGGATACCCACGACTTCGAGTCACGGTACCTCGACGGGCTGATCGGACCGCTCCCGGAAGCCGAGGAGCTGTACGACACGCGCGCGCCACTGAACAACGTGCACCGCCTGTCGACGCCGGTGCTGCTATTGCAGGGGCTCGACGACCCGATCGTGCCGCCTTCTCAGGCCGAGCTGTTCCGCGACGCGCTTGCGGCCAAGGGAATCCAGCACGCCTATATCGCCTACGAGGGGGAGTCGCACGGCTTCCGCCGGGCCGAGACGATCGTGAGCGCGACTGAGGCCGAGCTGTCGTTTTACGGGCAGATCATGGGATTCGAGCCGCTCGACGTGCCACGACTGGAGCTGTCGTAGCGTCTGGCGGCTAGCATGAGCGGTGTGATCTATGAACATGCGACCTTGCCGATAAGACTCGGGCAGGAATCGGACTTCGAGAAGGCGTTTGCCGTCGCTCGCACTCTGATCGAGGCGAGCCCCGGATTCCTCGGCCTCACCCTGTCGCGCGGGATTGAGAATCCGCACAATTACCTTCTGCTGGTGCGGTGGGAGAGTGTGGAAGCGCACGAGGTCGGCTTCCGCGGCTCACCCGCATATCAGCAGTGGCGTACTCTGCTGCACCACTTTTACGATCCGGCAGCCCAGGTGGAGCACTTCGCCGAGGTGTGACCCGCTCACGGTTCTGGCCGGACCTTCTTCTGCAGCGCGTCCAGAAGCGGCAGCTGACCCTTCACCGCCTTTGACCGCGCCAGTTCCAGCGGGAACCAGCGGGCCTCGTCGATCTCGGGGAACTCCTGGATGCGCCCGGATCCCTTAGGCCACTCCAGCGGGAACGTGTTGCTCACGAGGGTCTCCAGTTGGAACTCGGATTCAGCCGCGTATGCGGTGACGATCTTTCCCGATGACTGTCGGAACTCACCGAGCAGCCAGAACTCCGCAGTCGGTGCGGGAACGCCCATTTCTTCCTCGAATTCGCGCAGGGCGGCCGTCAGCGGGCGTTCGTCCGCCTCGAACAGACCTTTCGGGATCGACCAGGCTCCGCGGTCCTTCCTCGACCAGAACGGACCGCCCATGTGGGCGAGCCAGACCTCAAGCGCCGGCGTGAACCGGTAGAGGAGAAGCCCGGCGCTGCGAAGTGTCGTCACTTTGCCGTCTTCGGTGTGCGCACCATGAACGCGGCGGGGATGGCCAGCAGCGAGATGATGGCTCCCACCAGGAAGGCGAGCCGCACGCCGGAGGCCAGCGCCGAAACGTCCGGCGCACCACCGATCGCCAACGTCGCCGCCTGAGCCGACATCACTGTCACGAACAGGGCCGTCCCCGCTGCTCCGGCGAGTTGTTGCACGGTTCCGACGATCGCACTGCCGTGCGAGTAGAGCTCCGGCTTCAGCGACCCCAGTCCCGCGGTGAACAGCGGTGTGAAGAGCAGCGCGAGTCCGAGACTCAGGGTGATGTGCGCGGCGAGCACCCACCAGACGGGCGTGGTTTGCGTGAACAGGGTCATGAACCACAGCGCCGCACTCACGATCACCGATCCTGTGGTCAGCAGCGCGGTCGGGCCGATGCGGTCATAGATGCGGCCGACTGTCGGCGCGAGCAGGCCCATGGCGAGACCGCCGGGCAATAGCAGCATGCCCGTGCTCAGCACGTCCAGCCCCAGCACGTTCTGCATGTAGATCGGCAACAGAATGATCACCCCGAACAGTACGAGCATGCTGATGGCGAGCATCGAGATGGAGAACGTGAACGTCCGCGAGGTGAAGGTGCGCAAATCGAGCAGCGCGTCGCCACGGCGTTGCAGCCGGAGCTGGCGCAGCACGAACAGGGTCAGCGCGACCACCCCGATCCCGAGCGGAATCCAGCCCGTCAACGGATTTCCGCCTGATGCGGCGGCACCGATGTTGCTGAGACCGTACACGATCCCGCCGAAGCTGAACGCCGAGAGGATCACCGATGGCACGTCGAAGTGGCTCGTTCGTGGTGTCGTCACGTTCTTGATCCGTGCGGCACCGAGGGCTAGTGCGCCGAGGGCGATCGGAAGGATGAGCAGGAACATCCAGCGCCAATTGAGCGTGCTGAGAATCGCGCCGGAGATGGTGGGTCCGATCGCGGGAGCCACCGAGATGACGATCGAGATGTTGCCCATGGTCCGGCCGCGGGATGCCGGGGGGACCAGCGTCATCACGGTGGTCATCAGCAGCGGCATCATGATCGCCGTTCCGGTCGCCTGAACCACCCGGGCCAACAACAGAATTTCGAACCCAGGAGCCACCGCCGCGAAGAGCGTGCCGGTGCTGAACAGCGTCATCGCCAAGATGAACATCGGACGTGTGTTGAAGCGTTGCAGCAGGAATCCGGTGATCGGAATCACGACGGCCATCGTGAGCATGAACACAGTCGTGAGCCACTGCGCGGCACCTGCGGTGATGCCGAGGTCGCGCATCAGGTGCGGGATGGCGACACTCATCAGCGTCTCGTTCAGGATGACGACGAAGGTGGACACCAAGAGCAGGGTGATGACGAGCTTGTTGCGGGCGCCCAGCGTGGTGGATTCTGGCGGTATTGGCCCGCGACTGAGATTCGCCGGTGCGGTGGTTTCTGGCAAAGCTGCTCCGGTCTCGATTCCAATGACGCTGAAAGATAGCGCTCGCGCCGGCTGCTTTATTCCGAAGCACCCATGTATGCGCTGTTCATATCCATTGCCACTCGGGGTGCGGCACGGCAAGCTGGAGACATGAATCTCAGCAGACCACGACACGACCGCGTGATCGCCGGAGTGTGCGCAGCTCTGGCGCGCCGGTTTGGGTGGCGCACGCGCACCGTCCGCATCCTCACGGCCCTGAGCATCCTCTTGCCAGGACCACAAGTGATCATCTACCTGGTGTTGTGGGTTCTCATCCCGAACGACGTCGGTTAGCGCACAACGGTGCGGGGTTAGCGACCCTTCTCGAGAACCGGCGGCCCGTCGACGAAGTTCTCGAACTGTTTGTTGGTCATGACCCATTCGGTGATGGTCGGGCACAGCGACACGATCCGCTTGCCGGACGCTTTCACGTCGCTCAGCGCCCCGACGATGAGGTCGTCGGCAAGTTCGTCACTGACCTGAGTGTTGATGAAGACGCGCCACTGACCGTCGTCTCGATAATTGGTGAATCCGAGCACCTCGGTGCCGCGGCGCAACTCGTAGTGGTGGATGGAATCGACCCGCTCGACAACGACTTCGTTCATGGTCTCTATCATCCTCCCCGAAGAAACATGCGCGGGGAGACCGGCACGGGAGCAACGGGCTCGATACGCGACCCGAGAGTCGGTGTCGAGCGCGCCGCTGGTGGCACACTGGCAGGATGACACGCACCATTGGGTTGTTGCTGGCGGCAGGAGCGGGTCGACGGATGGGACAGCCCAAAGCCCTCCTGGAAGACGCGGACGGTGTCCCGTGGGTGGTCCGTGCTGCCCGGGTGCTCTCGGCCGGAGGCTGCGAGGAGGTCGTCGTGGTCATCGGCGCAGCAGCGGATGAGGCACGAGCGCTCCTGAGAGACGAGCCGGTCACGGTCACAGTCACCGTCGCCTTGGACTGGGCGGCCGGCATGGGGTCGTCGCTTCGAGCCGGACTGAACGCCATCGCCGACAGCAAGGCTGATGCCGCCATTGTCCACCTGGTGGATCTGCCGGATGTCGGCCCCGACGTCGTGCGCCGAATGCTCACCAGGTCGGCTGCGGCCGTTCTGGCCCGCGCCGCCTACGGACGGGGGCCCGGGCATCCGGTGTTGCTCGGGCGCGACCACTGGAACGCGATTGCCCAGGAGTGCGCCGGTGACGCCGGCGCGCGCGCCTATCTCGCGCGCCACATCGTCGACCAGATCGACTGTTCCGATCTCGCGACGGGCGTCGACATCGACGAACCCGGTGCCAATGTTCCTAAGCTGGGGCAATGAGCATGGTCAGTTCTGCCGCGGATGTGAGCGCTCGGCTGCGCTCGGTGGGGTATTTGTCGGATGAGGGGCTCGCCACTATCACCTACCTCGCCATCGCCATGCAACGCCCCCTGTTACTCGAGGGAGAGCCGGGCACGGGCAAGACGGCGTTGGCAGAAGCGCTGTCCGAGTCCCTCGCGATTCCCCTCATTCGTTTGCAGTGTTATGAGGGGATCGATTCCACACAGGCGTTGTACGACTGGGATTTCACTCGGCAGATCCTGCACCTTCGTACCATCGAGGCGTCCGGCGCCGCGCGGGACACCGACGAGCTCGAACAGTCGCTGTTCGACGAGAGATTTCTGTTGGCCCGCCCCATCCTGCGTGCCCTGCGCGAGAGCCCGGCGGTGCTGCTCGTCGACGAGATCGACCGCGCCGATGACGAGTTCGAGGCATTCTTGCTCGAGGTCCTGTCGACGAACCAAGTGACGATCCCGGAGCTTGGCACCATCACAGCGGCGACCCCGCCGATAGTGGTGCTGACGTCCAACCGCACCCGCGAGCTGCACGACGCCCTCAAGCGTCGCTGCCTCTACCACTGGATCGAGCACCCGGGCCTGGCCAGGGAAATCGACATCCTGCATACCAGACTCCCGGAAGTCGGCGGGTTGCTCGCGGAACAGGTCGCCACTGTCGTTCAGGAACTGCGACTGCGCGGCGAAATGCAGAAACCGCCGGGGGTCGCTGAGACTCTCGACTGGGCCAGAGCGCTGCATCGGCTGGGCAAGGACAGCCTCGACCTCGAGTCCGCGGCTGCCACGATCGGCGCGGTGTGCAAGTACCGCGAAGACACCCAACGAGTCCGAGACGCACTAGACCGGATGCTGACGACCTGATGCCGACAGCCGTGTGCAATGAGGCCGCGGGCGATCCGACAGGATCGTTCGTCGGGTTCGCCCACGCGCTGCGCGCCGCCGGTCTGCCCATCGGTGCCGATCGGACCCAGGCATTTCTCGACGCATCGGTGCGGCTCGGCGCAGGAACCCGCCGCCACGTCTACTGGGCAGGACGCGCGACCCTGTGCGCCAGCCCCAGCGACATCGCGACCTTTGACAAGACCTTCGAGCGGTGGTTTTCGAGTGATACCACCCGCCAGGGAGTGAAGCAGAACGTTCCTCGTTCGGTCAGCCGGGCCGATCTCGGCGAAAACGACCCCGCCGCGAAACCCGGAGAAGACCAAGTTATTGCCGTCCTGGCGACTGAAGAGGAGGCTCTGCGGCACCGCGACATCGCGAGCCTGTCGGCGGCCGAGCGCGTTCGTCTGGCGGGCCTGTTCGCTGGGCTGCCCGTGAGGATCCCCGAACGCCGCAGCCTGCGGCGACGCCCGAACCGGCGGGGAGCCATCGACGCGGCGAGGACCGTGCGCGAACAGTTGCGCCGCGGCGGCGAGCCGGGCCCGCTGCGGTATCGCCGGCCGCAGACCCGTCCTCGCCGCATCGTATTTCTCATCGATGTCTCTGGCTCCATGGAACCGTACGCCGACTCCCTCCTGCGGCTGGCTCACCGCGTCGTCACCGCCGCACCACTCACCACCGAGGTTTTCACCCTGGGAACGAGGTTGACCCGGGTGACGACGGCGCTGCGCCTGCGTAATCCGGAGCAAGCACTGCTGGTTGCCGGTCAGAGCGTGCCCGACTGGTCGGGGGGAACGCGGCTGGGCGGAATGCTCCGCGAATTTCTCGATCACTGGGGGCAGCGCTCTCTCGTGCGTGGGGCCGTCGCTGTCATTGCCAGCGACGGTTGGGAGCGAGGGGACCCTGCACTTCTGGGAGAGCAGATGCAGCGGCTGCATCGGCTCGCCAGGGTCGTGCTGTGGTCCAACCCGCACACCGGCAAGATCGGGTATGCTCCGATCCAAGGCGGCATAGCGGCCGCGCTGCCGTACCTCGATGGACTCGTCGCCGGTCACTCGCTAGCCGCGTTCTCCGATCTAATGGAGTTGGTTGCGGATGCGTGAGGTACTCGGGGAACTGCTCGAATCTTGGAAGTCCGGCGAGGTCGTCGGGATGGGCACCGTCGTCCACACGATTCGGTCCGCGCCCAGACCTCCCGGTGCGTCCATGCTCGTCACCGCAGACGGCACCGTGGCAGGCTCGGTGTCGGGAGGCTGCGTTGAAGGTGCCCTCTACGAGCTGTGCACTGAGGTCGCCGAGTCCGGCACCCCCGTGCTGCAGCGTTATGGCTTCAGCGATGATGAGGCGTTCGCAGTCGGATTGACCTGCGGAGGGATCATCGACGTCTTCGTCGAACCCCTCTCCCGCACACTTTTTCCCGAGCTCGACGAGGTCGCCGCCGACATCACCGCTGGTCGCCCCGTTGCCGTGGCCACCGTCATCGAGCATCCGGATGCCGGATGGCTCGGACGCAGGATCATCATCCGCCCTGATTCAGCCCAGGGCTCCCTGGGGCTGGCCAGAGTCGATTCTGCCGTCACCGATGACGCCCGCGGCCTGCTTTCGGCCGGCAGCACCGCTGTTCTCACGTACGGAGCAGAAGGTCAGCGGATGGACACGGGCATGCGCGTGTTCGTGTCGTCCTTCCAACCCAAGCCACGGATGATCGTCTTCGGCGCCATCGACTTCGCCGCCGCGGTGGCTCGCCAGGGCGCATTCCTGGGCTTCCAGGTGACGGTGTGCGACGCACGCCCGATCTTCGCCACTCGCGCCCGTTTCCCCTACGCCGACGAGGTCGTCGTATCGTGGCCGCACCGGTACTTGCGTAAGCAGATCGACGAGGGTCGCATCGACGACCGCACTGTCCTGTGTGTCCTCACCCACGATCCGAAGTTCGACGTGCCGGTTCTTGACCTTGCGTTGCGACTGGAGCGACCGGGCCGGCCGGCTTACATCGGCGCGATGGGGTCGAGGAAGACCCACGAGGATCGACTCGTTCGCCTGAAGGAGGTCGGGCTCAACGACGAGCAGCTGTCTCGACTGACCAGTCCGATCGGGCTGGATCTCGGCGGGCGCACGCCCGAGGAGACCGCCGTTTCCGTCGCCGCCGAAATTATCGCTCTGCGCTGGGGCGGTAGCCACGGTCGGCTCAGCGAAAGCGACCGTCGGGTCCACCAAGGCACCGAGGAATAGCGGGGCGTCCGCACGCCCGTGGCCCCTCACCGACCTGTCGTGAGCGAGGCTCGGTGGTGTATACAGGGAAGACACAAAGACGTGAGCGAACGGAGAATTGCCATGACGCGCAGCACAATCACGGTGAGAGTCGACGGAATGTCCTATACGGATGATGTCGAACCACGGATGTTGCTCGTCCAATACCTGCGAGAATCCCTCGGTAAGACCGGGACGGTGATCGGCTGCGACACCAGCAATTGTGGAGCCTGCACCGTGCACCTCGACGGCGTGAGCGTGAAGTCGTGCACCATGCTCGCGGTTCAGGCAGACGGTCACGAAGTGACGACCATTGAGGGCATCGCCCACAACGGCGAACTGCACCCGATGCAGGTGGCCTTTCACGAGAGCCACGCACTTCAGTGTGGATTCTGTACGCCGGGGATGATCATGGAATCGATCGATCTGCTGAACGAGCATCCGGACCCGGACGAGCAGACGATCCGTGAGGGACTAGAAGGCAATCTCTGCCGCTGCACTGGCTACCACAACATCGTCAAGGCGGTCCGTCGCGCCGCCACGGTCAACCTCGGCACCACGATCCCGGTAGGTGAGCCGGCATGACCGTCACCGAAAGCACGACCGTCACAGAAATCGGGGCCTCGCGCACCCGCAAGGAAGACCAACGCCTCATCACGGGGCGTTCTCGCTACACCGACAACATGGTGCTCCCTGGCATGCTGCACCTCGCACTGTTGCGCAGCCCGTTTGCTCATGCGACGATCACGTCGATCAACGTCGACGACGCCAAGCGGTCTCCGGGAGTAGTCACAGTGCTCACCGGCACAGATGTCGCCGACGAACAGGGCAGCATCCCGTCGGCGTGGCCGGTCACTCCCGACCAGAAGGCGCCCGCTTACCTGCCCATTGCCGTCGACACCGTCGGGTTCGCCGGGGAGATCGTCGCGTGCGTCATCGCGCGCACCGCGGCTGCTGCCCGTGATGCCCTCGATCTCATCGATATCGACTACGACGAACTCCCCGTCGTGCTCGATCTTGAGGACGCCATCACTGACCGGGCCTTGACCCATCCGGAACTCGGCACGAATCTGTCCGCCAAATGGGTGTTCGACTCCGCTGCGGCAGGCACGGGCGGTGACGTGGCCGACGCGCTGGCCACCAGCGACGTCGTGGTCGAACGCACTTATTACCAGCAGCGACTCATCCCTGCGTTCATGGAACCACGCTCGACGGTTGTCGATCCGACGGGAGACCAGATCACCATGTGGTCGTCGACTCAGGTTCCGCACATCCTCAGGCTGATGATCTCGCTGGCGCTGGCGATCCCCGAGTCCAAGGTGCGTGTCATCGCGCCGGACGTCGGCGGCGGCTTCGGCGGCAAGCTCGCGGTGGCAGCGGAAGAGTTCATCACCCTGATTGCCGCCCGCCGCACCGGGAAGCCGTGCAAGTACACCGAGACCAGGACCGAATCGCTCATGGGCGCCCATCACGGGCGAGCTCAAGTGCAGCGGGTCAAGGTTGGCGCTACCAGGGACGGAATCGTCACCGGTCTCAGTGTGGACCTGTTGGCTGACATGGGTGCCTACCTCGGGGTCATCACGTCCGGCATCCCGATTCTCGGCGCGTTCATGTACAACGCGATTTACAAGTTTCCCGCCTACCGGTTCGAGTGCAACAACCTCTTCACCAACAAGGTGCCAACTGGCGCCTATCGCGGCGCCGGACGGCCCGAGGCAACCTTCGCCATCGAACGGATCATGACCGATCTCGCCGCAGAGCTGAACATGGATCCGATTGAATTGCGCCGTAAGAACTGGATCAAACACGAGGAGTTTCCGTTTACCACCGTCGCCGGGCTCGAATACGATTCCGGCAACTACGAGGCGGCCACCGACAAGGCGTTGGCGATGTTCGGCTACGACGAGTTGCGCGCCGAGCAGAAGGCACGCCGCGAATCCGGTGATCGGGTTCAGCTCGGCATCGGGGTGTCGACCTATACCGAGATGTGCGGACTCGCGCCGTCCCGCGTGCTCGGCTCGCTCGATTACGCTGCAGGAGGATGGGAACACGCGCAGGTACGGGTGCTTCCTACCGGCAACATCGAGGTGGTGACCGGGATCAGCCCGCATGGGCAGGGTCACGAAACCTCGTTCAGCCAGATCGTCGCCGACCGGCTCGGTGTTCCGTTCGACAATGTGGAGATCCTCCACGGAGACACGCAGGTGGCTCAAAAGGGTCTGGACACGTACGGATCCCGTTCTCTCGTCGTCGGTGGGATGGCCGTCGTCGCAGCTGCCGACAAGGTCATCGAGAAGGCGAGGACTGTCGCTGCCCACCTGTTGGAGGCAAATCGCGACGACATCGAGTTCACTGCCGGTCGGTTCGGTGTCAAGGGCACCGATCAGGCAATGACGCTGGGAGAGATCGCCTTCGCCGTCTTTTCCGCACACAACCTTCCCGACGGCTTCGAGCCCAGCCTCGACTCCGACGCGACGTTCGATCCGGTGAACTTCAACTACCCTCACGGCACTCATCTCGCCGCGCTCGAGGTTGATACTGAAACCGGCGAGGTGAAGTTGCGCAACTACACCTGCGTCGACGACGTCGGCAATGTCATCAATCCGATGTTGGTCGACGGCCAGATCCATGGTGGGCTCGCGCAGGGCATCTCCCAGGCCTTGTTCGAGGAAGCCGTCTACGACGATTCCGGAACGCTCGTGAGCGGATCTTTCGTCGACTACCTGATTCCGAGCGCCGCGGACTTGCCCTCGTTCACCACTGGTCGCACCGAGACACCGGCGCTGACCAACGCACTCGGGGTTAAGGGAGTCGGCGAGGCGGGCACCATCGCCTCGACGCCGGCCATTGTCAACGGCGTGCTCGATGCGATTCGACAGTTCGGCGTCACAGACATCCTGATGCCGTGCTCACCGAGCCGGGTGTGGAAGACGCTGCAAGATGCGCGACGCGTCGGAAGGCACAGTGGTTCCAGCAGTCCGGATTCCTCCGGCAGCAGCCCCCGACCGACAGGAGAGATCTGATGATCCCGGTAGCGTTCGACTATGCCGCGCCGACCAGTATCGCTGAGGCACTTGCGCTTCTCGTGGAAGCCGGTGACGACGGCAAGATCCTCGCCGGTGGTCAAAGTCTCATCCCGGTGCTCAAGCTTCGACTCGCGGCGCCGAGTACGGTCATCGATCTCGGCAAGATCGACGAATTGCGCGGCATCGAGGAGGATGGCGACACGCTGGTGATCGGTGCGATGACCCCGCACCACGAAGTTGCCAACAACCCTCTCGTCGCTCGCCACGCCGGCCTCATTGCCAAAGCGACCAGGCTCGTGGCCGACCCGCAGATTCGCCACCGTGGCACCTTCGGTGGCGCGCTGGTCCACGCCGATCCGGCGGGGGACCTGCC
>JBDTBD010000112.1:0-14311 GCA_039924285.1 Terrimesophilobacter sp.
CCACCCTCGGTGCTTTCCGTCGTCGCGCCGGAGCCCGAGCAGGCGGATGCGGGTGTCACCGAGGTCTGGAGGGTCGTGCAGGGCAAAACCACCGACTTACTCCTCATCTCGGTGCATGAGATCCTGCACGACAGCACCCACGAACTGGGCATCGACCCGGGTCTCACCAAAGACGGCGTCGAAGCAGACCTGCAGAAACTACTCGCCGACCAGATCGGGCTACTGGGTGACGGATTCCGACTGGTGCGCCGGGAATTCATGACCGCCATCGGCCCCGTCGACATCTTGGCGACGGATGCGACGGGCGGCTCCGTCGCGATCGAAATCAAGCGCCGCGGGGACATCGACGGCGTGGAGCAACTCACCCGCTACCTCGAGCTGATGAACCGCGACCCGCGCCTGGCGCCCGTCGAGGGCGTGTTCGCCGCACAGGAGATCAAACCGCAGGCGCGCACGCTGGCGCAAGACCGCGGCATCCGGTGTCTCGTGCTCGACTACGACGCGATGCGGGGCATGGACGACGGGCACCTGCGCCTGTTCTGACGTTGTCCGTACAACCTCTCGCTGCGATACGTTCCCCCGCGTTGCATTATTCAGGAGGGTCTGTGATGGGACGGACGGATGTCCACCGCCGAGGTTGACTTCTATCCCGCTGACCCCGCCAGCCACAGAACCTCCTGAATGATGACGAGCAGCTGAGTGTTGGTTGCATAACCGGTCAGCACCGGGGAGACCCGGCGGCGCCCGACGTAGTCTGGGGGCGACCGAAGGAGACCTAGTGAGCGAAACCCACGCATCCGCTGCCGCAATCGATGTCCAGGCCGACGTCCAGGCCGACGTCCACCCCGACGGCGTCGCGGCCTCCACCGGAGCAGGATCCATCCCTGCCATTGACCGGGCTCTCATGGAATTGGCTGCCGGGGAAAAGACCTGGGCGGCCACCAGCCTGCACCGACGAATCGCGCTGCTGCGAGAGGTACATGAGGCGGTCGCCCGCCACGCCGAGGCGTGGGTCGCGGCCGCCGCATCCTATAAGGGACTCGAGCTGGATGCGCCGCAACTGGGCGAGGAATGGCTCTCCGGTCCCTACCCCGTGCTCACAGGCACCGACCTGCTCGCCGGGAGTCTCGAGAAACTGAACACGGGTGGCAGCCCGATCGACGGGCATCCGATCAGTGACGCTCCGGGCGGGCGCAAAGCGATACGCGTGTTGCCGAACAGCGTATTCGACTCGCTGCTGCTAAACGGATACTCGGTAGAGGTGTGGATGCCGCCGGGGGTCAGCACGTTCGACATTCGTAGGCGCGCCGGAATATCCGCCCGCACCCCGAAGACGACGAACGGCATCGGCATCGTGCTCGGCGCCGGGAACATCACGTCGATTCCGCCGCTCGACGTGCTCTACGAGCTGTTCGCGAACAATCGGGTCGTCGCTCTCAAACTGAACCCGATCACGGATGCGATGCTCCCCGTCTTCGAGTCCGTATTCGCCGCGCTCATCGAACTCGGCGTGCTGCGCATCCTGACGGGGGGCGCCGAGACCGGCCAGTACCTCGTGTACCACGAGCGCGTCGCGCATGTGCACATGACCGGCAGTGCCGTCACGCACGACGCGATCGTCTGGGGTACCGACGAGGGCGCTACAGCGCGGAAGGCGAAAAACACCCCACTACTGGACACGCCTATCACGAGCGAGCTCGGCGGCGTCTCCCCCATCATCGTGCTGCCGGGCCGCTGGTCGAAGGCGGACCTGCGCTACCAGGCCGAGAACATCGCCACCCAGCGCCTGCACAACGGAGGATACAACTGCATCGCCAGCCAGGTCGTGATCCTGCCCTCCGGGTGGGCGCTGAAAGACGCGTTCGTCGCCGAAATCGCCGATGCCCTCGACCGCGCCCCTAGGCGCCCCACCTACTATCCGGGAAGCGATCAGCGGGTTTCCGCTGCCAAAGCCGCGTATCCGGCCGCGCGAATCCTGGGTCCGGCGGGCGAGCGTCTACTGGTGACGAATGCGCTGGACGGCGGCTCGACAGCGGCCACTCCCGACGCCTTGGTGACGGAATACTTCGCGCCCGTGCTCGCGATCGCCGAGTTGCCCGGCCGCGGCGCCGACTATCTGCGCGCTGCCGTCGACCTGGCGAACAACGATCTGACCGGCACGCTCGGCGCGAACATCATCGCCCATCCGCGCACCTTACGACGGCTCGGAGCCACCTTCGCCAAGGCCCTGGTCGACCTGCGCTACGGCACCATCGCGATAAACACCTGGACCGGTCTGGGTTTTCTCACCGCGGGCGCGAGCTGGGGCGCGTTCCCCGGCAACACTCTCGCGGACATCGGCAGCGGCGTCGGTGTCGTGCACAACGCGCTGCTACTGGATGCGCCGGAACGCACGATCGCCCGCGGGCCGTTCCAGCCGGCGCAGCGCGCGATCGCCAATGGCCAGTTCGCGATCGCGCCGCGACCGCCGTGGTTTTTGAACAACCCCACCGGATCGGCGACCTCACGACTACTGACCGAGTTCGCGGCAAGGCCGTCGTGGAGCAAGCTGCCGGCGATCTTCGCGTCGGCGTTGCGCGGGTAGTCCCGGCGAGTTTTCTAGCGGAGACTCCGTAGGCTGGAGTCAAATGAAACCCGACTGGTCCTGCGTACTTTTCGACCTGGATGGCACGATCGCCGACTCCGCTCCTGGAATCACCGCGACGCTCGCCCACATGTTCGAAGCCCTTGCGTTGCCCGTTCCGACCGCGACGGAGCTGCTCCGCTACGTTGGTCCGCCGATCCTGGATGCCTTTCGCGATTTCGCGGGCTTCTCTCCCGAGAAATCCGCTGACGCACTGGAGATATACCGAAAAGAGTATGCGCTGAATGGCGTCACCGGCACATCGGCCTATCCCGGTATCGTCGACGTGCTCCAGGCGCTTCACGACGGCGGCATTCCGCTGTCACTGGCCACGTCCAAGCCGGAGTTGCCTGCGACCAACATGCTCAATGCCTACGGGCTCAGGCAGTATTTCGACGTGATCACCGGTGCATCCGAGGACGAAACTCGCAGCGCCAAGGCGGATGTCGTCGCGGAGGCCCTGCGTCGCCTTGCCGCGATCGGGGTAGATGTCTCGCGGCCTGTGATGGTGGGCGACCGCATTCACGACGTCGAAGGCGCCGCGGCCCACAACGTACCGACGATTTACGCGGCGTGGGGCTACGGCAACCCGGCGGAGCAGGCCGGGGCGATCGGCGTCGCTGCGGCACCAGCCGATTTGCGCCGGCTACTGCTGGGCTGACCGGCGTAGCGGGTGCATGTCGCTAGCGGCATGCGCCGTTCCTCAGAAAGCCACTGCCTCTGTATAGGGCTGCACGGGCAGGACGCGCGCGACGAACCGTCCGCCTCATGGCCGCGCTTGTTCAGGGTGCAACGACACCGGCGGAATCGCCACGTGCACGGGTTCGCGGATCCACCACAGCGCGCTTTGGCGCTTCTCGGTGCGCGTGGCGAACCTGTATCGGAACATCCTGGCGCGCACCCACTGAGGACGTTGACCGCCGAAGGGGTCCACCCGCAACAGCCGCAGCGTCGGCGGATCGGCTTCGAGCAAGCGCTCGAGGAATGCGTAGAACCACCGCTCGTGCACCGAGCCGAGCGGCAGGAACCACATCAACCA
This sequence comes from Terrimesophilobacter sp., assembly GCA_039924285.1. GTDB lineage: Bacteria > Actinomycetota > Actinomycetes > Actinomycetales > Microbacteriaceae > Parafrigoribacterium. Next base: position 3,663 of record JBDTBD010000112.1, read on the forward strand.
GTCCAGCCGAAGGTGGTAAGGGGCGAACTGTCGCGGCATCCGGGACGGGTCGCCCGGCTTGCCCTTGAACTCGTATTCGCGCCAGTCGGCCTCGTCGCCGGGCGAGACATCCATGGTCCCCTCGACGATCACTTCGTGGCGGCGTTTGGTCACACTGCCGAAGGCGCCGTAGGCGTTGACGAGGTGCCAGCGGTTGAAACTCGCGTTCATTAGCTGGTGGCGGGAGAAAAGGTTGCGGATCGGCCAGTAACTGAGAAAGACGAGGAACACGGAGACCGCGACCACGAGGCTGAGGAACCACACGGGCGAGTAGGCGCCGGGTCCCCGGTCTGCCGAAACGGCAGGGAGGGCGGGGATGAGCCAGCGCACCGCAGTATCGCTCACTGCGGCGAAGGCGAGCACGATGGTGATCCAGTTGAGCCAGGCGAAGTTGCCACTGATGATCAGCCACAGCTGAGTGAGGATGACGATGGCGGCTGCGATGCTCGCGATCGGCTGCGGGGCAAACAGGAAGAACGGCACGACCAATTGCGCGAAGTGGTTGCCGAGCACCTCGGCGCGGTGCACCGGTTTGGGCAGCAAGTGCGCGAACCGGCTGACCGGGTTCGGCATTGGTTGGGTTTCGTGGTGGTAATAGAGCGCCGTGAGGTCGCGCCAGGACCGGTCGCCGCGGATCTTGATCATGCCGGCACCGAACTCGAGGCGGAACACCAACCAGGCCGTGAGCAGAAGGATCAGCCGCGGTGGAGGTACTTCGTTGGAGCCGAGGAAGGCGACGAGGAATCCGGACTCGAGCAGCAGGCTCTCCCAGCCGAAACCGTAGAAGGTTTGGCCGATGTTCACAATCGACATGTAAAGCAGCCACATCGCCAGGAACACGAGGAGCGGCACCCAGGCCGGCAAGGACTGTGGGATACCGATCACCGTCGCAACGGCCAGTACGATCCCGGTCCAGCTGACCACGAGCAGCAGGCGGTCGGAGTAATGCCAACGGAACAGGGTCGGCCCGCGCAACGCCGCCTTGTGCTTCAGCAGCTCCGGAGCCGGCAGCAGACCGTGATCGCCCAGCAGCGCGCGGAACTGCGCTGCAGTGGAGGCGAACGCGATCAGGTACATCAACGCAATACCGCGCTGCAGCACCTGACGCGCAAATTCGGAGTCCGCCGCGATGAACCAGTCCATTGAGTTCACGCTAGGACCGCAGCGCCCCAGGGACAAGTCGCCTCGCCTTACCGCGCGCTTTGAACCCGTTTCACGGAGTTTCTGCCGGGGAGGGGCCTGAGTACGGTGATGGAAGGACTCCGGCGACAGGAACTCCGTGAAACGGGATCGGAACGGACCGAATGCTAGAGCCAGGCGGGCGGATGCAGGATGCCGGGTTGGGACGGGTACGGCCGGTAAAATTGTTAGCATCGCTACCTTGAACGACATCGATCGGGACATCCTTCGCCTGGCCCTGCCCGCACTGGGCGCCCTGGTCGCCGAACCGCTCTTCCTGCTCACCGACACCGCGCTGGTCGGCCATCTCGGCGCGATACCGCTGGCCGGTCTCAGCATCGGCAGCGCCATCCTGCAGACACTCATCGGGCTGCTCATCTTCCTCGCCTACGCGACCACGCCGGCGGTGGCCCGACGTCTCGGCGCGGGCGACACCGTCGGAGCGATCCGCGCGGGCATAGACGGTCTGTGGCTCGCCCTGACCATCGGCATCGTCCTCGTCGCGGTCGGCGTACCGGCCTCCAGATGGCTGGTGCAGCTGTTCGGTGCCTCGCCACAGGTGTCGGCGGCGGCTCACACCTACTTCAGCATCTCGCTGTGGGGTATCCCAGGCATGCTCCTCGTCATCGCCGCGACCGGGCTGCTGCGCGGTCTTCAAGACACGAAGACTCCGCTTGTCGTCGCTACCGTGGGATTCGGTGCCAACGCGGCGCTCAGCGCGGTGTTCATCTACGGATTCGGCTGGGGAATCGCCGGGTCGGCCATCGGCACGGTTGTCGCTCAGTGGGCGATGGCCGCGGTCTACCTCATCATCGCGGTGCGCGCGAGCCGTGCGGCCGGCGCGAGCCTGCGACCGGGCTTTCGTGGAGTGGGCAGCGCGGCCCGGTCCGGGACGTGGCTGCTGGCCCGCACCGCCAGCCTCCGCGCCGCGATGCTCGCCACAGTCTTTGTCGCCACCGACTTCGGCGTGACCGAGCTGGCCACACTGCAGATCGCGCTTACCGTGTTCTCTACGCTGGCGTTCATCCTCGACTCGCTCGCCATTGCCGGCCAAGCGCTCATCGGCCATGGTTTGGGCGCCGACGACGTGCCCCGCGTATCCGCCATCACCCGCCGCCTCATCGCACAGGGTCTGCTCAGCGGCCTACTGCTCGCGGTCGTCATCGTGGCCCTGGCGCCGCTGCTCGGTCCGGTGTTCAGTTCGGATCCCGCCGTGCACCGGATGCTCACCAGCACGATGCTCGTGATGGCCGGTGGCATCCCGCTGGCCGGCTACGTGTTCGTGCTCGACGGTGTTTTGATCGGTGCCGGCGACGCCCGCTACCTGGCGCTCTCCGGCGCGGTCAATCTCGCCATGTATGCACCGCTGCTGATCTGGCTCGACGCCGCGAAACCGGATGCCGGACTGATGTGGCTGTGGGCCGCGTTCGGGTTCGGCTACATCGGAGCACGCGCCCTCACCCTGGGTCTGCGTGCCCGCGGCAGCCGCTGGATCGTCACCGGAGCCAGCTGACCGACGCCCAGCTGACCGACACCAGCAGTACAGCCCGCACCCGTTTCAAGGAGTTTTTGACTTCGAGGGCGCCGGACGGCTGTGCACCGGTCGGGCAGTGACAGAAACTCCTTGAAACGGGATAAAACCGACGGGTAGCACGTGCCGACTTGACGCTGAACACCGCAACGGCAACTGTAGAGAGCGTGACCAACCTCAGAGTTCTTTTCATCGGCGGCACCGGTACCATCAGCGCGGCGGCGAGTGAACTGGCCGTGCAACGCGGACTGCAGTTGACCATCCTGAACCGAGGTCAGACCTCGCTGCGCCCGGCACCGGCCGGGGTCAAAACCCTCACGGCCGACATGCGCGACGGAGCGTCCGTGCGCAAGGCTCTCGGACGTCGGCGGTTCGACGTCGTCGTGGACTTCATCGCGTTCACCCCCGAGCAGGTGCAACGCGACATCGAGCTGTTCGAGGGCCGCACCGGGCAGTACGTGTTCATCTCCTCGGCCTCCGCCTACCAGAAGCCGCCAGCCCGACTCCCGATCACCGAGTCGACACCGCTGCGCAACCCGTACTGGCAATACGCGCAGGACAAGATCGCGTGTGAGGAACTGCTGGTCTCCGCGTACCGGCAGCGCGGTTTCCCGATCACGATCGTGCGCCCATCGCACACCTACGACCAGACGCGGGTGCCGCTCACCGGTGAATGGACCGCCCTGGACCGGATGCGTCGCGGCGCCCCTGTAGTCGTCCACGGCGACGGCACCTCGCTGTGGACCCTCACCCACAGTCGCGACTTCGCCAAGGGGTTCGTGGGGCTTCTCGGCAATCCGCAGGCGATCGGCGACAGCTTCCACATCACTTCGGACGAACTGCTCACCTGGAACCAAATCACTGAGCTCTTGGCCGCGGCAGCCGGGGTGAAGGCCGAGATCGTGCACGTGCCCTCGGATGCACTCGCGGCAGCGAGTCCGGAACTGGGCGCCGCGCACCTGGGCGACAGGTCACACTCGATGATTTTCGATAACAGCAAAATCAAAGCGCTGATTCCCGATTTCGTTGCCACCACCCCGTTCGCCGCCGGTGCGCGGGAAATCATGAACTGGTACTCCGCGCATCCCGAAGAGCAGGTCGTCGACCAGGAATTGGATGCGCTGTTCGACCGACTGGTCGTGGCCAGCCGCTTCACCCGGAAGCGCTAGTCCCAGCGACGACCCTGACCGCGGTGACGCCACCGGTCTCAGGCAGCAGCGGCGCGGCTCGGGTTGTAGCGGCTGAGCGCCGCGGGGCTCCAGCGCATATCGAGCGCGTGTTCGGTCTGCCGCACGGCGTCAACAGTCAACTCGACCACGCGCTCGGCCCCTGACATCGACTCGGCCAACGCGGGATCCCAGTCCACCACGGCCCGCCCGGAGACCTGCAATAGCCCGCCGGTGGCCCAGTCAGGAAAGAGCAGGCCGACGCGAGGATTGACCGCAATGTTGCCGAGCGTCATGAACATCGCGTTACCGTTGTAATCCGGCCAGCGCAGCGTGCGAGACGAATCGACGACAATGAATCCGGGATTTCCGCCGCGGTGCGAGGCGTCGGCCGGGCCGTCCGGATGCGATGTTCCGATGAAGAACGTGTCCGCCGCTCGAATCGTTTCCTGTTGCGCTGCAGTCAACTCGAGGCCGGTGCTCGTCCTCGCCGTCGACTCCTGCGGGTTCACGTCCCCGATAGTGGCCGCGGCCAGTGGATGCCGCTCGGCGATGTATCGGTGGCAGTTCGAGTAGACCTGCACCGTGTTCACGGCGAACCCGGCGGTCCGCGGTTCCAATAGCCCGTTGACGCGCATCCGCCCCTGGCGGTGGTCCCAGGCAATCGTACCGATCTCACCTCCGCCGGCGACCAAGGGTGCAAGCGGGTCGGTTGGGTGCGGTAGTGCCTGCACCACGATGACGCGCGGATCGGGCGACTGCATGAAGCCCGGCTCTCCGGTGAGCATGGTCGCCCACATACGCTCGTCTGCATCGCGGCCTGCGATCACGATCGCCGGTTGCCTCACGAGAAACTCGGCGGCAACTTCCGGGATGGACTTTCGGATGATCGCGCCGGAGGCTTTTCCCGCGCGCTCCTGCACGGCGAGTTCACCGGAATGAAATGTCTGGCTCATCGCTGCGACCCCGCTTCGCGAGCGCGACCTTCTGTCCCCGTCGTTTTAGAAGAATCCACAGGTTGGCGCTTCACCGCTCGGAGCCGGGCTCTCCTCGGCTCCCAGCGGCGCGAAGATCTCCAGTCGGATGCCATCCGGGTCGGCGAAGAAGATGCCGCCGGAAGAGGACCCTTCGGAGTGGGCGACGATGCTGTCGTGGAAGAACGGCGCCTTCAGTTCGTGAGCAATCGCCTCGGCGGTGTGGACCTGCTCCATGTTCTCCACCTGAAAAGACAGGTGGTGCAGGCCTGGCGTCGATGTGCTGAATTCTCCGCTGCTCTGCTGGAACAGCGTGAGGACCAGTTTGCCGTCACGGCCCAAAAACACCCAGCGTCGGTTCGAGTCGGTGCCTTCTTTGGCAACGGAGAGACCAAGCAGGCGCTGGTAGAACGCTTGGGAGCGCTCAAGCTCGGTGACGTTGAGTGCGACATGCCCCGTCTGCAGAGCTGTAATTGCCGGCGAAATGGTGGAGGTTGTCATTGTTGCCTTTCCTTAGCGTCGAGCCGTGGCGCCAACGTTTCGATTCTCTCTCTTTATCACTAACTGATCAAGCTATCTCTTCTGGTTAGGTTTTTGTCGTTGACTACCGGAGTCAGGGGCTTCACATACCGCCGCCTGATGCCCTGAACGGTTAGAATAAGCGCATGCAACGGCCACTGGGGGGAGAACCGCTCGCGGTTGACCTCGTAAACACCCTGTGGCGCTCGTCTGACGGCGAACGCGATCTCCTCCAGACGATGACCGGACTGAGCGAGTGGCTGGCCGAGCGGGACATATCCGCGCGACCCGGGGAAAAGATGCGCGGCGCACTCGTGCACACGCGGTCCGCGCTACGGGAGGCGTTTCGGGGAGAACTCGGTGCCGAGGAACGACTGAACGCGATCCTGGCTCGTGGTCTCGTCATCCGAAGTATCGACGGCGGGGTGGTGCGCCAGCGCCCGGTGTTCACCGATGAGTCCTGGGAGCCTGCCTGGTTGGCGGCGGATGACTACCTGAGGCTGCGGGATTCCAGTGCCGACAGCATCCGCCAGTGCGAGCACCCGTCCTGTGTGCTCTACTTCTATGACACGACCGGCCGTCGGCGTTGGTGTTCCATGACCGGGTGCGGCAACCGGGCGAAGGCGCAGCGCCACTATGCCAGGCAACAGTCTGTGGGCCGCCCGCAGGCGCCGCAACCCGAGGGTTAGCGCTTGGGTTTCGAGCCGGCCTTGGCAGCAGGCTTCTTCGCGTTTTTTGCGGTGGCAAGCTCATCGAGGCCGGCCCAGTAGTTGCCGAGCGCGAGTAGCGCGACGAACGGCACCGCGACGACGACCCCAAAGACCCAGCCGGGAAGCGGCACTCCCCACAGCAGCATCATCACGCCAAGAAACGCGGCCATGATGAGCCAGGAAGCGGCCCGCCGGCCTTGTGTGCGCGAGAGTGCAATCCGCGCATCTTTGTGGATCAGTTTTCTCAAGCCCATACCGGTGGCCTCCTGAGTCAATAGTGCACCATGTCGCGGCGGCGACCGCGCGGGTTACGCAGGGCCGAAGGCAGCCTCACGAAGGTCCGCGCGGGACGCTGTGCTGCGTCAGGGCTTGTGCCCGTTCCCGTTCCCGTGCCCGTTCCCGTTCTGGATCCCCGGCAGCAGAATTGCGGGACCGGGTACTGGCACCGGCGGCACTGGGACGGGGTTCGGCACCGGCGGAGTCGTCGGCGCAGGCGCGGGCGGGCGCGGCCTCCGCATGAGCGATTGATCCGGAGGCGGGAATCCGCTGCCGCGATATTCGGGGTTGCTGTCGAGCGAGGCCATGGTGGCGCGGAAAATATTGAACTTCGTGTTGTAGCCGTTAGTGCCGGCCACCGAGATCTTCCGCAGGCTCTGGCCGCCGGTGATGTTGCCAACCCAGACGGCCAGCGACACCTTGGTGGTCGTGGCGACCAGCCAGTTCTGGTGGGATTCCTCGGACGTTCCGGTTTTCCCCACGATCGGCACGCCGTCCCGCGGGTTGCCTGCGGTGCCGGTGCCTGCGGTCATCACCACGTTCAGGGCGAACGCGACGGTGGCGGCGATATTGGGGGCGATCGCCTGCGTACACTGTTTCGGTTGCCCCGGCAGCTTTGCGCCGTCCGGCCCCACCAGCGTGTCGACGATCGTCGGTGCGCAGTAAAGCCCATTGGCGCCGATCGTCGCGATGGCGCCGGCCATGCTCAGCGGCGAAATCTCGTTGGTGCCGAGCACCGAAGACGGGTACACGTCCAGCGGAGCACCGTCCGCCCGGTGCACGCCCATGGCGGTGGCGTCGTCGCGGATGGCGCACAGGTCCAGCTTTTGGGCCATGGACACGAACGCCACGTTTACGGAGTTCCGCGTCGCATCCAGCACCGTCATGTTGCCGCGCTCCCACTTCGCATCGTTTCCCGGCGCGTAGGGTCCGCCCGCGAATCCGGCGCAGGAGGCCTTGAAGCTCTTCATCGGGAACGGTCGCGGTGTGCCGTCGACGATGTCATAAAGGCTGTGTCCGGTCTGCAGCCAGTTGGTCAACGCGAAGATCTTGTAGGTCGAGCCGGTCTGGAAGCCGGAGGATCCGCCGTAGTCCTTGTCGGTGTTGAAATTCACCGCGGTGGTCGTCGCCGGATCCCCTGCGGCGGAGTCATCGAAGGTCTTGTTCTGCGCCATGAGCAGGATGCGACCGGTCCCAGGTTGCACCGCGGTGGCCGCCGCTCCAAGCTTGAACCGGGTTTCGGCAGCCGGGGCGCTCTTGTCGAGGTTGGCCTGGGCGACGTCCTGTTGGTTCAGGTCGATGCTCGTGTACAGCTGATAGCCGCCGCGGGCCCAGTTCTGTTGCCGCTCGGCGGGGTTGGCGCCGAGTGAGTCCAGCGTTGGCACCAGGCGTCGCACGTAGTCGCAAGCGACCTTTGCGTCGGCCGCGTAGAGGCATCCGTTGGACGGCGACGTGATCTTGACCATGTCCTCGATCTTCGTGGCGATGGCGTCGTCGTACTGGTGCCGGTTGATGTAGCCCTCTTCGAGCATGTCGCCCAAAATTTGATCGCGTCGGACCTTATTGGCGGGATAGTACTTCGGATCCTTGAGGTTCTGCACGGTGGGTTGCTGCACGATGGCGATGAGGCTCGCGGCTTGGGAGAGGGTGACATCCTTGGCGTCAACGCTGAAATATTGCCGGGCTGCCGCTTGCACTCCGTAGGTCTGACCGCCGAATCCGGTGATGTTGAGGTAGCCAAGCAGAATCTCATTCTTGGTGTATCGCTTGTCAAGAGCGATCGCGAGCTTGGCTTCCTTGAGTTTGCGGTCCAGGGTGTCGGTGATCGCGTCCCGATAGGCACGTTTGCGCGCCACCGAATCGTCGATCTGCAGGGCGTCCTGCACGAGAATGTTCCGCACCAGTTGCATGTCGATGGTCGAGGCGCCGCTGGTGGTCTGGCCCGCGGTGAAGTTCGACGTCGCGGCGCGGAAAATTGAGGCGAGGTCGACGCCGCCGTGGTCCCAGAAGCGCCTGTCTTCCCCGGCCACCGCCGCTTCGCGCAGGAACGGCGAGACGTCGTCCCAGCCCACCACGTGCCGGTTCTGGTCGAAGACCGTCGCGATCTGCACCGGCTGCCCGTCCCGGTTGGCGTAGATGCGGTTCTGCTGCGCCTGCGTGCTCAGCGCGATGCTGTTCGGAAGTTGATTGAACACGTCGATGGCGCTGTCGGCGGCCGCGGCGGTCATGGTCAACACTGGGGTAATCATTGCGCTGATCAGCACCGCCATCGCGACACAGCAAGCGAGGAGGCCGCCGATGCCCCCGACAACGCTGGAAAACCGTGGCTTGGTGGTCACACGATGAAGGATAGGCACAGAACTTGGCTGTCGCCAGGGAGGCGCGGTCACAATTCGACACTTATGCACAGCCTGGGGTGTGATGTCGGTGGTGTAATTCATCCTGTCCGCATGAATCACACACGACCGCAAATCAACGACATCCTGACGGGCTTCTTCACTGACGCCCTTGAAGATCAGACCGGAATCGCCCGCCGCCGCACCCTCGCGGTGGAGCAGCGACTACGGCTGTGCGTCGAGGCGGAGGGCGACCGGATGCTGAGCAACGAGGACTACGAACTCCTCGCGGCCGAGCGCGCCTTCGACCCCGATCACGCCATCGCCCGCACCATGCACGCCGAGGATCTGCTCTGGGTGCTCACGGTATTTCTGCTGGATCCGTGGCGGCTAAGCGATCCACTGGCACTGCGCGTACAGGCGCAGCTCACCGACGACCTCACGAACCGGATCGTGTACGGCGGTCTGGTGTGTGTTGAGTGCATGAACCATCCGCTACAGCACATCCGGGAGGGCCTGACGATGGCCCGCAAGCTGGTGAACCGGGCGCAGCCGCAAAAGCGGCGGCGACGAACGGTGCCGCATCGGGGGTAGGTACGCCCTGAGCCGCTAGCCCCGAGCGATAGCATTCCGGGCGAAACCGGCCGCCGCGGCACGATCGCTCGACCGGAAAACTATCGCTCGGTGTGGTCAGCCGCGCAGATAGGCCAGTTGCGCGCGCACGGATGCCTCGGCAGCGAACCGCACGTCGGCCGGCGCGTCGGCGTAGACGAGGTCGGTGACCGACGACACGGACGCATTCGACCCGAGCAGCTCAAGGGCGTCGCGGATTTGCTTGAGGCGTTGTTGCCGGTGTCGAAGGTAGGCGTCGCAGGCCGCGACGAGGTCGGGAAGCATGGGCCCGTGCGCTGGAAGAACGGTGGCCGGACCGAACGCACGCAGAGCCGTTAGCGAATCGAGGTAATCGCCCAGGGAACCGTCCGGGAAGTCGAGGATCGTGGTGCCGCGGCCCAGAATGGTGTCGCCGGTGAGCATCGACCCGGTGGGCCCGTCGTCGGCCAAGTAGAAGGAGACCGAGTCAGAAGTGTGCCCCGGGGTGTGCACGACGCGAATGCTGGTGCCTGCAGCCGTAATCACCTCACCGTCGGTCAATGGCGGGGCGTCGAGGCACAGTGCCGGATCGAACGCGCGCACCGGGGCACCGGTGAGGGCGGCGAACGCAGTACGGGATTCGACGTGATCCTGGTGACGGTGGGTGAGCAGCACGAGTTCGACGGACGTGACGGCTAGGGCGGCGAGGTGGGCGTCCTCGAGCGGACCGGGATCGACCACGACGACGCTGCGGGAGCCGGGTGCGGCGAGCAGATAGGAATTGGTGCCGTCCAACGTCATTGGGCCCGGGTTCGGAGCCAGCACCCGTCGAGCACGTGCACTTACCAGTTCGGGACCGTGCCCTGGTCCGCCCGCCGCACCGTTCATACCAGCAGCCTAACCAGGCCGCCGGCGGTACCGTAACAGCATGCAGCAACACGCCACCGACCCGGACGGCACCCGTGTCGCCGCCACCGTCGTTCTCCTGCGCGAGCGCGACAACGACCTCGAGGTGCTACTCGTGGAACGGCCGAGGGCTCGCGGTTCCTTTGCCGGTGCGTGGGTCTTTCCGGGGGGCAGCGTAGATCCCGAGGACTGGCCTGCGCAGCATCCGGAGGCCGGGCCCGACGAGGAGGCGGCAGCCAGAAACGCGGCCGTACGGGAAGTGCGCGAAGAGACCGGTCTCGAGGTGTCGCGCGATGACCTCGTGGTCGCCTCCCGGTGGGTCCCCCCAGTCAGCGCCCCGCGCAAGTTCCGAACCTGGTTCTACCTGGCTCTCGCGCCGGCGGGCGAGATCGTGCTCTCGCCGAACGAGAGCGTCGACTACG
>JBDTBD010000113.1:0-16692 GCA_039924285.1 Terrimesophilobacter sp.
GCTGTTTAGGCGCGGAGTTGTTGTAGTACGGCGTCGAGTTGTTCGATGGCGAAGTCGAGGTCGTCGGCGGTGATCACCAGCGGTGGGGCAAGGCGGATGGTGGAACCGTGTGTGTCTTTGGCCAACACACCACGATCCATCAATAACTCACACACCCGCCGACCGGTGGCCAAGCTCGGATCAATGTCGATACCCGCCCACAGCCCCGCACCACGCACCCGCAACACACCACGGCCGATCAAAGCGGTGAGCCCCGCACGCAGCCGGACACCCAGATCACGGGCCTTGCGTTGATACTCGCCAGTCTCCAGCAACTTCACCACGGCCAGACCAACCGCAGCTCCCAGCGGGTTGCCACCGAAGGTGGAACCGTGCTCACCCGGCCGCAACACCCCCAAAACATCCTTATTACCCACCACCGCAGACACCGGCACGATGCCACCACCCAGCGCCTTGCCCAACAAATACAAATCCGGCACAACCCCCACCAGATCACACGCAAACGTTGACCCGGTACGACCCAGACCAGACTGAATCTCATCGGCAATGAACAACACATTCCGGTCCGTGCAGATGCTACGCACCGCCGGCAAATAGTCAGCCGGCGGCACAATGATGCCCGCCTCACCCTGAATCGGCTCCAACAACACCGCCACCGTGTTCTCATCAATCGCCGCAGCAATCGCCGCCACATCCCCATACGGCACCGACCGGAACCCGGGCGTGAACGGCCCGAAATCATCATGAGCCACCGGATCACTGGAAAAACTCACGATCGAAATCGTACGACCGTGAAAGTTTCCCTCGGCCACAACAATGTTCGCCATGCCCGCCGGCACACCCTTCACCCGGTAACCCCACGCCCGAGCCACCTTCAACCCCGACTCGACCGCCTCAGCACCCGTATTCATCGGCAACACCATGTCCTTGCCGGCAAGCCCAGCCAACGCCGCCACAAACGGACCCAACTGGTCGTTATAAAACGCCCGACTCGTCAGGGTGATCCGCCCCAACTGGGTCCGCGCCGCAGCCAACAGCGCCGGATGCCCATGCCCAAAATTAACCGCCGAATACGCCGCCAAACAATCCAGGAAACGACGCCCCTCGATATCGGTCACCCACGCACCCTCACCACCCGACACCACCACCGGCAACGGCTCATAATTATGCGCAGCATGCTCAAACTCCACAGCCACGGCTGCAGCGGCGGACGATGCCCCCACCCGACCGCCCACCGGGACCGGTCCCGTGGTCGGGGTTGTGAAAGTTGCATTTTCCATGGTTCTCCTCGAACCGGAAATCCCGGTTTCATTGCCGCGACTACTTCGCGACGGTCGTTTTTTCCTCGATTATTTGAAGCTCGTGAGGAAGGCTGTGTAGCACCTCATGCCCCTGTTCGGTCACCAAAACCAGGTCTTCGATCATCACCGCGCCGGTGTCGGACGAGTAGGCAGGGGTCTCCACCGCAAGCACCATGCCCGGCACCAGCACGCGTCGCTCGGTGACGCTGACAAAGGGAGGCTCCTCATGGAAAGTATCGATGCCGATCGAATGTCCATAGTGGCCTCGGGTGAATCGCGGATACCCGTGTTGGCGGATATGGGATTCCGCCGCCGTGAAGATGCTTCGAATTTCCGCTCCCGGGCGAATCTGTTCCCGCGCCAAGCGGTGCGCCTCTTGCAGGACGGAGTAGAGCATCCTCACCTTAGGTGTCACATCTCCGTAAGCAAAGGTGCGCCCACCATCGCTTCGGTATCCGCCCACGGTGGTCCCGCAGTCGAACTTGATGAGATCCCCCGCGGCGAGGCCACCGCTGGACTCGGAGTCCACGCCGATCTGGGTACCCGAGCCCACGGCCGGGAGCACCCAATTGTCGGAGTAACCCTGGTATCGCTCGGATTCCATCGCTCGAGCGGTCACGCCCATCGCGTACCTCAGCCGGATGTCGGCCGCCGTCAAGCCGGGGCGCAGATCCGAGACGGCGTACAGCATTCCGGCCTCCGAAAGCTCCGTGGCCCGGCGTAACCTCTCGATTTCGAAATCGAACTTGACGCTGCGGATTTCGTACAGGTCCTGCGTCATGTCAACCCACTGCAGGTTCGGCGCGAAGGCCGACACGCGCCCGATCGTGTCATGGAGCATGTGACGCAGATCGGTGCCGATGCGGGCTGCCAACAATCCACGGTCAGCCAAAATCGCGCGCAGGATCCTGTCTTGCTCGGCTTCCTCATACTGCGCCGGCCGCACCATGTCCGCCCCGGCTTGCGGCGTCTCCGACTGCAAGTCGGAGGCGTCGCGTAGCTCCACCCACATGCGATAGGACCGCACGTCGCGAATTCCCGAGACTCTGGCGGCCTGACCAGCCTCGAAGTCGCTGATCAAGATCGCCGGTTCCAGCGACGGATCGGTGGGCACGAGCACCATGACTGTGCCCAGCATCCGCCACCACTCCATGAGGAAGTAGCTTTGAAACCCGGTGGTGTAGAACACGTTGGAGGGTGTGTAGGCCAGGTATGCGTCAACGCCTCGTTCTTGCGCGCGAGCGCGGATCGCTGCTAGCACCTCCGCACGAACAGAGATACCTGGAACGCTCGTTGACATGAGGTGCTTAGCCTTTCGATGTGATCGTCTTGACGATTTGCGGGACGCCCGCGCTGTTGAACTTGACAATGTCGAACAGTCCGACGGAGGGCTCTCCCGCCGCGTTCAGGTCAAGCGGCCCGGAAACTCCCTGGTAGTTGATGTCTTTCCCGGACTTCAACAGGGCGAGGCACTTGGCGAAGTCGGAGCAGTCGTCACCGGGTGCGTTCGTGACGGTATACATCGCCTGCGCTATCTTGCCGGGAGCATCGGACTTAGCCGCGACGGCAGCCAGAGCGATAGAGATCACGCAGTCGTAGTGGTATGGAGAAAAGTTCGTGACGACGAGGCCAGGATTGGCAGCGACCAGTCTCTTGATGAACTCCGGATCGTTCTGCGACGATGCCTGCGTAGCCTGCATGCCTTGCAACACGCCGGGGGAAGCCTTGTCGACCGTGCCGGCGAGCGTGCCAAGTGACATCCCATCGGTGCCGAACATCTTGATTTTGTCCGGGCCCATGCCAGTCTCGATCAGAGCCCGGATGATGGCGGTGCCTTCCTGGAAGGCAATCACCACAACGGCGTCGGGGGACGCGGCCTTCACCTTGGAGACTTCCGCGGTGTACGTGGAGGCTGCTGGGTCGTATGGCACGTCGGCCACGATCTCGGCGCCGGATGCCTTCAGGTTTTCGATCAGGGAACTGCTGAGGCTTTTGCCGTAGTCATCGTTACGCACCAGCACCGCGACCCGGGAGGCCCCTTCACCGATCACTGCCTGGGCCAACACCGGACCCTGCTTGATGTTCGGCGGAATCGTGCGGAAGTACAGGCCGTGGCTGTCGTAGTCGGTGAATGTCTTGCTCGTGTTGGAGCCGGCACACTGCAGCACTCCGGAGCCGGTGATCTTGTCGATCACGGACAGGGAAATCGCCGACGAGACCGGCCCGACGATCGCGTCCACTCCCTGGCCGAGGAGGCGATCCACCGTTTGGCCGGCGATGGTGGGATCTCCAGCTTCATCACCGCCAGTCAGAGTCACTGAGGCGCCATTGACGCCACCAGCCGCGTTGATATCGCTGACCGCGAGCTTGACGGCAGCGATGATGCCGGTTCCGAGTCCGGAAAGTGAGCCGGTTTCCGGCAGGACATAACCGAGGTCGAGGGTTCCGTTCCCTGGCAGGGTAGAGACTATCTCCCTGGCAGCGGCGGCGGGGGAGGCGCTAGGCGAAGCTGTTGCGGATGCTGGAGTCTGGGCCGGTGCAGCACTGCACGAGGACAAGACCACGACGGCGGCGGCAACGATCGAAATCGTTGTGTAGAGGTTGATTCTCATTTCACTCCATTTCGTGGCGCGAGGGTGGTGGCTTTCTCGTAGCCTCCCGTGGCCTGGTAGCGATGTCCAATATCAAATGTTGACTTGGTGATATGCCGTAGGTATAAATGGGGCGTGCAGATTCGCCGTTTGAAGTACTTCATCGCCGTCGCGGAGGAACTCCACTTCGGTCGCGCCGCAGCGCGACTGCACATCGCTCAGCCGCCGTTGAGTCAGCAGATTCAGCGGTTGGAGGAGGAGTTAGGTCTCACTCTTTTCGACCGGGATCGTCACAGCGTGCGACTGACCCGCGCGGGAAAACTGCTGCTCCTCGAATCTCGGCGCGCGGTGGCGCAGGCCGAACGAGTGCTCTCGGTTGCCAGAGACATCCGAACCGGCGAGGCGGGCCAGGTGCGCATCGGATTCGTCGGTAGTTCCTTGTACGGTGGCATCCCGGCCATGATTCGGGAGCTCCGAATGGCCTCCCCTGATATTCGCATCACCGCGGTAGAGATGGAGACGGGGGCGCAATTGAGGGCGCTGAACGAGGATGTGATCGATCTGGGTGTGGTGCGCACCTCCACGGTGCCGGATCCGCTGGCCTTGCAAGTCGTAACCTCAGACGACCTGGTCGCCGCGCTGCCCAGCGACCATCGAATTGGACCGCGGGAGATCGTCCGACTCTCCCAGCTGGCAGAAGACCCGTTCGTGCTGTTCAAACCGGAAAACGGGCTTGGATTCTGGGAGCTGGTGGCCAGCTCGTGCGCCGCTGCCGGGTTCACTCCGCGCGTCGTCTACGAGGGTGAGCACATCCACACCATGATCGGGATGGTGGCGGCAGGGGTGGGCGTTTCGCTAGTGCCGGAGCCGGTGCGTGCGTTGAAGATTTGGGGAGTGCGGTACGCACGACTGGCCGAACCGGTGCCACGCTTGCCCCTGGCGCTGGCGTGGGATCCGCATCGAAGCTTTGCGGCGCTGGACCGGGCGATCGAAGTCTTTAACGCGGTAGGGCCGCGTCTGCGCGCCTCCGCAGCGCAGGGTTGATCTGCCCGGTGCGTGCTTGCTCGGTGCTTGCCTGCTCGTCGACTCACGTTTCGTCGGCGCTGCCGCTATCCCTCGCGGGGGCATCCGCGCGCGAACCCAGCCGTCCAAGGTAGAGCTCGATAACGACCGGATCGGCGAGCAGTTGGGTTCCGGTACCCTCCACCGCGTTTCGCCCTTGGTCGAGCACATATCCTCGATCGCAGATGCGCAGGCAGCGCCGGGCATTCTGTTCCACGATGAGCATCGACAGCCCGTCGCTGCGCAACCGTTCCAGTAACAAGAAAATCTCCGAGGTTGCCTTGGGCGAGAGGCCTGCGGATGGTTCGTCCATGAGTAGCACCTGGGGGTCGCCCATTAGCGCGCGTGCGGTGGCAAGCAATTGGCGTTCGCCGCCCGAGAGCGAGCTGGCCCTCGCCTTGAAGCGCGCCTGCAGGCTCGGAAACAGCGGGCTCCAACGCTCCCACGCTGCGGAGTATCCGGCGACATTACCCAGCGCGCCCATTTTGAGGTTCTCTTCCACACTGAGGCGGGCAAACACATTGGCCAGCTGCGGCACGTATCCAACACCCTTTCGAGCCAGCCGCACGGTGCGCGTCGCCGTAACATCGTCGCCGTTGAGCAGCACTCGGCCGGCGCGCACGTTTACCTGACCAAGGATGGCCTTCAGCAACGTTGACTTTCCAGCCCCGTTGGGGCCGAAAATTCCGACGATCTCGCCTGGTCGCACAGACAGACTCACCTCGGTGATGATGTTGAGCCCCTTGACGTAGCCGGCGGTCACGGCCTCCAGTTCGAGCATCGCCGCATCAGTCATGCCAAATCGCCGCCGCATCGGGTTCGGTATCCGTGCCCAGATACGCCTCCATGACCTCCGGCGCCCGCATGACCTCGTGCGGTGTTCCGCTGACTAGAACCTTGCCCGCAGCCATGCAGACAACATGGTCGCTGATTTCCGCCACGACATCCATGTTGTGTTCGACGAACAAGACCGTCGCCCCCTCGCTTCTGGTCCACAAGATGTGCTCGATGAGTGACTCGGCGAGCCGTGGGTTCACCCCCGCCATTGGTTCATCGAGCATCAGCAGTCGTGGGCGGCACATGAGGGCGCGGCCCAGATCCAAGAGCTTGCCCTGGCCACCGGACAGTTCACCGGCTGGAGCGTCAGCGAGCTCCGACAGCTTCAGCCGGGCCAGAAGTTCGCGAGCCCGGTCAGCATTTTCAGCTTCGCGTCGCCGCCAGGCAGGGCGGGAGAACATGGCGCGCATCCAGTGCTCACCCGCCTGGTCTTGTGCCGACAGCAGCAGATTTTCCATCAGGCTGAGGGTCGCAATGGGGCGTGCGGCCTGGAACGTGCGAATGACACCACGGGCGGCTAACTCGTGCGGTGACCAGTTGCTGATGTCTTCGCCGTCGAAGGCCCAGTCGCCCTTGCCGCCGCGGTCGAATCCGGAAATGACGTTGAACAGGGTGGACTTGCCGGCGCCGTTCGGGCCGATCAGCGAGGTGATCGACTTCGGCGCGACGGTGATGTCGCGCACGTCCACGGCCACCAGTCCGCCAAACTCCCGGCGGGCGGTGTGCACGTGCAGGAGCGGCGTCACGGTATCAGGCATGGTCACTGCCCACCGGCTTCCGTTGCTTGGCACCGAGGATGCCGTTGGCGCGGAACAGCATGAACAGCACCAGCGCCAGCCCCACGAGGATGAACCTCACCGCACCGCTGTTCAGCCCGCCCGCAAACGTGCCGCCGAGCCCGCCGGCCGACATCGCCTGGCGCAGCAGCGAGTCCGCGCCGGACGCCAGGAACCAGAACAGCATCGCGCCGAGGATCGGACCTCCTAGCGTGCCGCGACCGCCGAGCAGCAGGGCGGCGAAGGCGAAGAAAGACAGTTCCGAGCTGAACGCATCGGGGGTGATCGACTGTGACGACACGGTGAGCACCATGCCGCCGAGCGCCGCCAGGCATCCGCCGAACACCAGCGCCTGCATCTTGTAGGAAAACACGTTTTTTCCAAGAGCACGTGTGGCTTCCTCGTCGT
This sequence comes from Terrimesophilobacter sp., assembly GCA_039924285.1. GTDB lineage: Bacteria > Actinomycetota > Actinomycetes > Actinomycetales > Microbacteriaceae > Parafrigoribacterium. Next base: position 6,976 of record JBDTBD010000113.1, read on the forward strand.
CACGGATGGCACGCAGGATGCGTCCCCAGGGGCTCCGGATCAGCACAAAGGTGACAGCGAAGAAGAGGCCGACCAGCAGCCAGCCAACGAGAGCGATCCACACCTGCGTTCCGGTCATCGACAGGCCGAAAAGCGACAACTCTCCGCTGCCGAATGGATTCGCGGCATAGAAGCCGCGAGCGTACTGCTGCACGCCCAGCACACCATAGGTGAGCGGTTCCGCACCGGCGCTTCGGAAGCTGAGCCGCAGGATCTCGGCGGCGCCGAGGGTGGCGATGGCCAGGTAATCACCTCGTAGCCGCAGGGTGGGAATGCCCAGCAGCAGCCCGAGCGCAATCGCTCCGGCGAGACCGACGACGACACCAACCCAGAGCGGCTGGCCGAACCGAGTAACCGACAAGGCCAGCCCATACCCGCCGATCAGCATGAAGCCCACTTGACCGAAGTTCAGGAGACCCGCGTAGCCGAATTGGAGGTTCAGGCCCATGGCGACCAGGGCGAACGCGGCGGCCTGCGGACCAACGGAGGAGCGGAGCGCGTCGCCGAAGACAGCGAGAATGTCCATCAACCCACCCGCTCTCGTTTGCCCAGGATCCCCTGCGGTCGAACCAGCAGAGTCAGAATCATCAGCCCCAGCGCCCACACCACCTGCAGCTCGCTGTCGAAGAACATGGTGCTCACCTGGGCGAGGATGCCGATGACCATGGCGCCGATGAATGCCCCGAACGCGCTGCCGAGGCCGCCGAGAATGACCGCGGCGAACATCAGCAGAAGCAGGTTGAGCCCCATCGTCCAGCTCACCAGTTCTTGCAGTCCGTAGAAGATGCCACCGGCCGCGGCTAGGCCACCGCCGAGCACCCACACCAGAACGCCGATGCGTTCCGAGTCGATTCCGGATGCCTCGGCCAACACCCGATTGTCGGCGACCGCCCGTATCTTGGTGCCAATGCGGGTCTTGGTGAGCATGAGTGCGACGGCGCTCAGCACCGCGAGGGAAAGAACCAGAATGATTCCATCCCGCGGAGTGATGCTGAACGGGCCGACGGTGATCGCCCTTTGCAGCGAATACTGTGCGTAACTGCGCGGGGCTCCCCCGAAGAACATGAGGATCAACTGCCGCAGAATTAAGGCGACACCAATGCTGGCGATGAACATCGACACAAGGCCAACGCCACGCCGTCGCATCGGTCGCCACAATCCCAGCTCTAGTGCGCCCGAGAAGGCCCCAACGAGCACGACTGAGACGGCTGCGGCCAGCAGCAGGTGCAGTCCGGAGGCATTCAACACCCACGCCGACACGGCGCCGAGGGTGACGAGCTCGCCATGTGCAAAGTTGATCAGTCGAGTGGCGCCGAAGATCAGCGATAGCCCGACGGCGGTCACGCCGATGAGGGCACCGAAGCGGATGCCGTCCAGCAGATGCTGGGCGAGGGAGCCAAGCCAGCTGGTGCCGCTTTGCGCTGCCTCGCCGAGGCTGAACAGGACGTTCTTGGTCTCGCCTTCCGCGATATCCACCGTGCGGTGGTCCGGAGTTCCCTCGCGGATCCCAATGCCGGAAGGCAGAGTGTCGGTGCGGATCGCGACGTCGTACGTGCCTGGTTCGGTGAGCGGGATGACCCAGCGGCCGTCCTTGCCGGAGCGCGCGTCCCCGGCATCGCCGCCTTGCTTGGATGCCACCAGGACTACGCCGGCGACCGGGTTTCCGCTGCCGTCGACGAGACGGCCCTGCACTTGTTCGCCGGCGGCAAATGCTGCGGGCGCGCCGACCATGAGCAACGCGAGCACGGCGAGGAGCACCACGATCGCTCGGGGAACCACCCTTCGGCCGAACGCTCGGAATCTCACCTGGATGGCAACCTTCGTTCGTGGCCCTATCGCCAGCGATAGGACGTGTTCGGCGATGAGCGCGCTTATCCGGCGCTAGTGCACATAGTCAATCGCATGCCGTCCGAGCCGTCCAATACAGATAAGCCCGTCCGTGATATTCGAATGGTCTCAACGGCGCGACTGCTTCTGACCCCACTCTCGCTCGTTTAACAACGCACTACCCGAAGAGATCCATATTGACGGTGGTCAAAGTCACCGATCGAAGGCGGCGTCCGACCGAGAGTACGTTGTCGTCGCGGCCCGGATCAGACCCAACAGGTGCCGAAGCTGGCCGCAGTGCCCACGTTCTAAATAGAAATCGATGCCGTCCGCCGCACCCAAAGCTTCCTGTCGCCTCGTGTCAATACCTCAGGGGACGTTGATTCATTGCCTCAGATGGAAACCTCCGCGGCGATTACGGGTTGAAGGCCTGGTCGATGGTCGGCTTGAGAGCGCTTCGAATACCCACTTCTCGGCCTTGTTCGGCACCGACCGGTTGACCGTAAACCGGGTGACGATGTCCGTGACGGTCAGGGTGAAACAGTATTCGCCCGAGACGTTCCCGCCCTCGTGGCCGACGAGATCGATCTCACGAATCCGGGAACCGCGTCGTCTCAATCCGCCCAGGTACGGATCGGGATCTGCGACTTCAAAAGCGTTCCCGGCTTGGTATGGGACTGTCCCCGCGAGATCAGCTTCGCCCGCTCGGGTGGCCAACCGGCGATCGATCGCCGCCGCGCTCATCCGCACCAACAAGACCGCTTCAGCGTGCGTAAGTTCGAGCTCACCGTCACGGCGCAACAACGGCACCAGCACCGGCAACAAAGGCGAAAGAGCCTTCCAGGCCGGCGCCCGCAGCACTGCCCAGCACTTCACCAGCGCCGCAGTGACCGCCGACCCATAGTCGGCGCTCGGGCCGCCCTGGGCTTCACAGTCGCGATGCCACCCAGTCAACTCGACCAACTCATCCAGAATGCAGGGCTTTCCGGCCCGATCCGCACCCCAATAGCCGAGTGCTTTCTCCTTCAGCACAGCCTGCCGCTGCAACCGCCCGCCCCTAACCTCGGGCCAACACCGGGACTTCGCCGGCCCAGTGCACGGGCATCCGCCCGTCCCTGCCCGCGCACCCGACCAATCACTCACTACTTATGCCATGAAGGAGCACGACCGTGTCGGAGTACCTGACATACATACTGTGGCGGCAGCGCGAAGAAACGCTGCCGCGCGAACTCGAACTCGAACGTCAACGAGTCATCGATGAACGACTCACGCAACAAAGCCTCCCGAGCGAAAAGCAGGTTCCTAGAAAGCACCCCCGAAGGGAGAATGTTCGGCAGAAGCCGGCCCGGGCTTCGGATGCGACGGCCGCGAGCGAGACCTTTCCGGACGACCGGGGCCGCCGCGGCCCTACCCGTCGACCGGGATCGTATCTCTCGGGCCCCCGGTGCCCCCAGCAATCGAGGCAAATTCATTGCACAAACCGGTCCGTTACCGCTAACCTCACCTATTACGACATGTTGGGGGAAACATGAAGTTTACGGGGAGGCTACGGGGCGCGGCGGTAGTTACCGCAGTGGTCGTCGGCATGGTCGGCTTCGGCGCGACATCCGCGCATGCCACAGCGGAAGACGGCGCCGCCACGTGGATCACGAACAGCGCACTCAGCGAACTGGGAATCGAGGTCCAAGACCCGGCTCTCACCAACGAGCTGACCAGCGCCGTCCAGGACGCGGCGGATGCCGGCCTGATCTCGGACACCGTCGATGGACTTGCCCAACAGGAGGCCGACAACCCAGACTCAGTCGCGGACGCCGACATCAGCGCAGCCCTCGAGGGCGTGCGCGACACCCAGACCGGCACATGGCAAGACATCAAGGCGGAATGGCACAAGGCGTTCGACCAGATCAAGGCCGACTTCGCCCAATGCCGCGAAGCCGCGACGGATGGTGGGAGCACCTGCGCCCACGAGTTCCGATACGCCATGCAGGTCAGCCACATCAAGGCCTGGCAGGCACGGCACGAGGCGAAACTCGGTGACATTTCGGCGCTCCCCGCCGACCAGCAGGCGCGGGCACTGCAGAAGCTGAAGCGTCAGGGCGAGCACGCCCAAGCCCGGCTCGACAAGGCCGCCGCCCTGCTTGAGCGGCAGACCGGCGACACCGACAAGACGGACGACGCCCAGGCGGATGGCACCAAGACGGACGGCACCAAAGTCGACCCGATCAAGAGCGCCAAGGACAAGCCGGTGAAGGACACCAAGACGAACAAGGCCAACCGCGGTCACCACGATTCCACCGGGAGTAACCAAAAATCAGGTCGATGACCAGATGGCATAACCGCCGCGGATGCGCAGCCGCGTTGCTGAGCTGCACGATGATCCTCGGCGGGATGACCGGCTGTGCAGTCGCACCCACTGCCGAATCGTCCGTTCTCAGCGGCGATCTGCCCAAGAATGTCACCGCCAAGAACGTTTTGGTCGCTGCCATCCTGCTTTCCACCTCCGACATCGACGGCGCCGTGGCAGAAGGGCTCGTGACCCCCGCGGAGGTGGATGCGGCGGCCGCGGCGATCAAGCACAACACGCTCGACCTGTGGCGCCAGCGCGCGGAGACGGATCACTGACCCATTCCGGGATCAAGCCGTCTCAGACCCGGCACCGCCTTACTCGCAGGCGATGCCGTCGCCGTCTCCATCGAGCCGGTAGATGTCGCTGCCCACGACCATCGCCGTGCCCGTGAAGTAGGCGGGACCGTTGCCGTTTCCACCGGCGCAGTCCACGTCGGAGGCGATGGGCACACACGCGCCTGAATAATTAGAGTCGCACCCGGCGGACGCGGGTGCCGGGGCCGGGGCGACGGCCACCGGTGCCACTGCCGGGGCTACCGGGGAGGTCGCCGCCGCAGTGGTACAAGTGCCGAGCACTCGCGCCATCGCGTCGTGCTCCGCCGGAGTCACCCACAGTCCATAGGCCGCCTTCACCGACACCTGATGGCTCACATACGTACAACGGAACGCCCTGGATGCCGGCAGCCAGGTGGCGGCATCGCCGTCGCTTTTCTGCTGGTTCGACCGGCCGTCCACCGCAAACAGGTTGGCCGGATCATTGGCCAGCGCGACCCGTTGGGCCTGGGACAGCTGCTGCGCTCCGGTGCGCCAGGCATCCGCGAGCGCCACCACGTGGTCGATCTGCACCTCCGTCGAAGTGAGATTGCCTCGCACGAACTGGATCGTCGCACCGGTGTATGGCGAAACCAGTGTGCCGCGCACCACCTTGCAGGAACCGGACTTCAGGGTCGCAGTCAGGTCGCGGGCGAGGATGTCGTTGCGAGTGTCGCAGCCGTTGCGGTCGACGTCCAGCCACGCGGTGCCGAACTTCGCGGTGCGGGCATACCCGGTCATCGGAGCACGGCCCTTGACCGGCAGGGTGGCCAGTACAGCGAGGGCATCGGCGTCGATCGCGGTCGGAGCGGCTACCTCCGCCGGTGCGGCGCCCTGGGCCGCCGGCTGTGGCGCATCCGGCGCGTTCGGGGTGGCGGATGTCGCGACATCCGACGCGGAGGCGTGACCGGAATCCGCGGGACTGAGCGCACAGCCGGCCACCGTGACGGCGATCGCGGTGCCCAGAACCACGACGACTGGCCAGAGGCGGCGAGAAAACAGGGAACGCCGAGCCCGTCTCGGTGCGGGCAGTGTTCTCAATGGGTCCAGATCCTCGGTATGCGTCCTTTCGAACTCTAAATGAAGAAGCGACAGCGCGAGCAGCCCCACACCGGGGGGGTCGCCGGACGCGCGCGCCGCCACTCCAGCGCCGACTGTTCCCGTTACGGACACCTGTGCCCGGCGCAACAGGAACTTCTAGCCGGAACGGGAACTATTGCCACCGGGTGTCGGCGCCCGGACGGGTGCTAGACCGCCTCGAGCACGCTCACGTAGTTGGCAATGCCGACTCCGCCCATGTTCTGCACCGCGGCGCGGCGGGGGCTAGGCAGCTGCATGTCCCCGGCGGTGCCGGTGAGCTGCATCGAGGCGATCACGTGCTGGGAGACGCCGGTGGCGCCCACCGGATGTCCTTTCGACTTCAGCCCGCCGGACACGTTCACCGGTAGCTTGCCGTCTTTGAAGACCCAGCCCTCCTCGAGAGCCCGTGCGCCCTGGCCGTCGGGTGTGATCCCGAGTGCCTCATACATCAGCAACTCCGCGATCGTGAAGCAGTCGTGCACCTCGAGGAAGTCCATCTCGTCCAGTGCCACCCCGGCCATCGCCAGCGCCCGCTGCCAGGAGACCCGCACAGCAGCGAACTCGGTGGCGTCCCGGCGCGCGGCCGGCATGAAGTCGTTCGCCTGCCCGAACCCCGCCAATCGCACCGGGTCGGTGCGCGCTCCCGAGCCCGGCTGGGTAGTGATGATCAGTGCCGCGGCGCCGTCGGACACCGGTGAGCAGTCGGTGCGACGCAACGGTGCGACGACCATCGGATTCTTGTCCGAAACGGTGCGGCAGAACTCCTCGCTGAGGTCCTTGTGCAGGTGTGCATACGGATTCGACATTCCGTTGTGGTGATTCTTCGCCGCGATAGTACCCAGCGTGTCGCCGACCGGGCCGTACCGCTTCTCATACGCCTTCGCGACCTCAGCGAACAAGCCGGTGAATCCGGTCGTCGACGCGACGCCCGCGTTGTCGTAGTCCGCGCCCATCAACGCGGCACCGACAACATCCGCCCCGGCATCGGTCATCTTCTCCGCGCCGATCACCAGCACGGTCTTCGCGGTGCCGGCCAGCAGCGACTTCACACCCTGTTGGAACGCGGCGGACCCGGATGCGCAGGCGTTCTCCACCCGAGTGGCAGGCACATTGGCCAACTGGTCAGACACCTGCAGCGCCAACGACGACGGGAAGCCCAGCGGCACCATCCCCGAGTTGAACTGCCCGACGTAGACCTCATCGATCTGTCCGGCGTCGATGCCGGCTCCGTCGATCGCCTCCGTCGCGACCTGCACGATGAGCGACTCGAGGGTTTCCCCGGTGAGTTTGCCGAACTTGCTGTGGCCCCACCCGGTGAGCAGGACGTCTTTGCCGAACTGGCTGCGCAGGCTCATGCGGAGACCCCCGCGACTTCGAGGGCGACGGTGAATTCCGGCTCGGTCTTTCGCCGCACGTCTTCCACCGTCACCTCCGGCGCTAGCGCGGTGAGCACCAGGTGGCCGTCGGTGACGTCGAACACGGCCAGGTCACTGATGATCCGATCCACCACCCGCACACCGGTCAGCGGCAGGCTGCACTCTTTCACGATCTTCGCCGAGCCATCCTTGGCGACATGGTCGGTGAGCACGATCACCCTGGGGGCGCCGGCAACGAGGTCCATCGCACCGCCCATCCCCTTGACCATCTTGCCCGGAATAGTCCAGTTGGCGAGGTCGCCGGCTTCGGACACCTGCATCGCGCCGAGGATGGCAATCTTCACGTGCCCGCCGCGGATCATGCCGAACGAGGTGACCGAATCGAAGATGCTGCTGCCCGGCAACACCGTCACAGTCTGTTTTCCGGCGTTGATCAAGTCGGCATCCTCGTCGCCGTCGTAGGGGAACGGACCCATACCGAGAAGGCCGTTCTCGCTCTGCAGCACGACTCGCACCCCCTCGGGAAGGTTGTTGGCCACAAGGGTCGGGATACCGATCCCGAGGTTCACGTAGTCGCCGTCCGCCAACTCCCGCGCGGCGATGGCGGCCATCTGGTCACGAGTCCATGCCATGGTGTCTCTCCTTCGATTGCGGTCAGATACCGCTGGATGCTGTCGCTAGGGCGGGACGTTGACGCACGGTCCGCTGCTCGATGTCTTTGACCCGGTCGCTCGTGCGCACCACGCGGTCGACGAACACTCCTGGAGTGATGATGTGGTTCGGGTTCAGTTCCCCCGGCTCCAGAACTACCTCGGCCTCGGCGAGGGTGAACCGGCCGGACATTGCCACGGCGGGGTTGAAGTTCCTGGCGGTGAACCGGTAGATCAGGTTGCCGTCGGTGTCGGCGGTGTGCGCGTGCACCAGCGCGACATCCGCCACGATCGCCTGCTCCAGCAGATAGGTCTCGCCGTTGAACTCGGCGTGCTGCTTGCCCTCGGCGATGACCGTGCCCACCCCGGTGCGGGTGTAGAACGCCGGGATGCCCATTCCGCCGTCGCGCAAACGCTCTACCAGGGTGCCTTGAGGGCAGAACTCGACTTCGAGCTGGCCGTCGAGAAACTGCCTGGCGAAGAGCTTGTTCTCCCCGACGTATGAGGCGATCACCTTGCGCACTTGGTTGGCCTCAATCAGCACGCCGAGGCCCTTGCCGTCGATACCCATGTTGTTGGACACCACGGTGAGGTCCTTGACCCCGGAGTCACGCACGGCATCGATCAGGTCTGCCGGGATTCCGCTGAGTCCGAAACCGCCCACGGCGAGGGTCATGCCGTCGGCCAGCACACCCCGAAGCGCGTCGGCCGGACTGGCGTGCAGTTTCGACATTGAATCTCCTCCTCGAGGTTCGCGTGGCCCGGCAGCAAGATTCGCCTGTGCTATCCACGTTGTGGACGAGTGCGTCCGTTACCTCACAATATTGACCCCCCAGTGGGGCTGTCAATTCGATGACAAAGCTTCTGCAGCATCCGAATACAGTGTGAGCAGTACCGGAGATTGCGTCCACAATGTGAATGAAGTGGCCATTGGATTGAGTATTCCTGCGCCGGCCACGGAAGGTGGTGCTACTTTGACATCGGGGCGACGGAGACCACCTGTTCGCCAGATCGAAGGCAGGCAGCTCATGACAACTAATCTCAGTGGACGTACCGCACTGGTTACCGGTGGGGCGAGCGGAATCGGGGCGGCCACCGCGCGTGCGCTTGCCGCCGCAGGCGCGCACGTGACGATCGCGGACATCAACGGGGAGGCGGCCCACGTCGTCGCGACCGAGATCGGCGGCGAGGTGTGGCAGGTCGACATGAGCGACACTGCGGCATTGGCCGATGTCAGCCTCGAGACGGACATCCTGGTCAACAACGCCGGGATCCAGCACATCAGCCCGATCGAGTCGTTCGACCCGGCGAAATTCCACCTGATCCTCGCCCTCATGCTCGAGGCGCCGTTTTTGTTGATCAGGGCCAGCCTGCCCCACATGTATGCCAACGGCTTCGGTCGCGTTGTGAACCTCAGCTCCGCGCACGGGCTGCGTGCCAGCGCGTTCAAGTCCGCCTACGTCTCCGCCAAGCACGGGTTGGAGGGGCTGTCCAAGGTCACCGCACTCGAAGGCGGCCCGCACGGGGTCACCAGCAACTGTGTCAACCCCGGCTATGTGCGCACGCCGTTGGTCGAGAAGCAGATCGCCGACCAAGCTCTCGCGCACAACATCCCGGAATCCGAAGTGGTCGAGAAGGTCATGCTCACCGAAAGCGCGATCAAGTCACTGGTCGAGCCGACCGAGGTCGCCGACCTCGTGCTGTGGTTGTGCGGCGACACCGCTCGGATGGTCACCGGTGCCTCGTACACGATGGACGGCGGCTGGACCGCCAGCTAGAACTCCACAACCCAACGATCGGTAACAGCGCAGCGGGCGAAGCAGCTACACGCGGGGAGCGGTCGGCACCAGCCGACGCTCTCGTGGTGCCGTCCAGTTCGGGCATCACTGCCAGCGTACAGGCGGTGTCGTCAGGACAAGCTAACTGACAACCGTCGTCGAGAACTCACTGGGGATCCGATGGGCGTCGATTGGCCCGCTGCTGGCCTTCCACCGGGGATGTGGCCCCGGAGGCGGGGGCTGCGCTACATCCTCACCCTCCTTGGAGGCGGCCTGGCAATGGCGGGAGCAAACACTCACCCCGAAAGC
>JBDTBD010000114.1:0-22344 GCA_039924285.1 Terrimesophilobacter sp.
GGTGCAAATGTACCCCGTTTCATGCTGTTTAGTCCCCCTAATGGCTGACTAAAATGGCACTACCGCACCCCGAAGTGCCCTGGCGGTAGGGCCGCAGCAATCTCAGGAGTCACTCATGTCATCCGAAGTGAATTACGATCTTGCCCCTGCAGGTTGGTACCCGGATCCGCTTGGAATGGACCAAGTGCGATGGTGGAACGGTTTCGGCTGGAGCAACAACATCGAGCAGCGTTGCCCGGAGTTGTCAGTGTCCAACGCCTACAAGGTTCGCCTGGTTGGAGCACCGGCCTGAACAGCGTCTCTGACTGCTGCTCACCCCACGTGCGATCGACTGTGTTCCCGTGCATAGTTCGACCCACTATGCGTAGCCCCGTTCTTTGAGCGGGGCTACGCACTACCCCTTACTGACCAGCGGGCTGCGCTGATTCGGCGGCGCTGTCGACCTACAGCCCCAGGCCGGGGATCGCCAGCGGTGCGTTCGGGTGGCGAGACTCTAGAGTCGGATCATGGCATCCGCAACCGTTCGCGTGGACAGTTGGACCTGGGCGGTCCGAGGGTTCAAGACCCGGTCGGCGGCGACGGCAGCGTGCCGGGCCGGGCACGTACGGGTGAACGGGGAGAGGGCGAAGGCGGCACAGCCTGTGCGCATCGGCGACGAGGTGCGGGTGCGAGTCGCGGGCACCGATCGGATCCTCGTGGTCGCCCGCCTGGTCGTGAAACGAGTGGGGGCCGCGGTTGCCGCCGAGTGTTTCACCGACCTGACTCCGCCGCCGCCGCCGCGGGCGTCGGTTCCGGCCGCACCGGCTGTGCGGGACCGCGGCGCCGGCCGCCCCACGAAACGCGAGCGCCGCGACCTGGACAAATTGCGCGGCCGCTAACCTGCCCCACGTGACTTCGCCTGCCCGATTGTCCCGATCCCGTTTCACGGATTTTCTGTTTCTGGCAGGCCTGCTTCCCCGTGCAAAGGAATGCTGACGGAGGGTTAGATGACGGCGGCACTCCAGTTGTCCGGGTTGCCGAAGCGGTGTGCCGTGATGCTGACCGCCTGCTCCCGCAAGAACGGCAGCAACTCAATCCGCCCCGCCGAGGTGACCGGGTCGGTGTAGAGCGCCAGATCCGGATCCCCCTTCACCGCAGCAGACAGTTCGAAGACGTCCCCGCCAATCAGTCGAACGCGACTGGTGGCGATTTTGCCCTGCACGGCGCGCTCGTGCCACCGCAGGTCGGATTCGACCGCCACAGAGGCCGCGTACCGCTGCAACACGGCGAGCAACTTGTCGGAGGGCTGCAGCGAGGTGCTGACATGCACCGGCGCCCCCGCACGCAAGCCCGCCGCCACCATCCTGACCAAGTCGGCAAGGCTAGCACCCTCGGCCAACCGCACCGTCACACCGATCGGCAGGTAGCGGAACAGGTTCCGCTCGAGGCCCAGCTCCGAAATGTCCTTCGTGGTGCCGAATTCGCGCTCCCACCCGGCCTGGTCGGAAGCCGCGGCGGCCCGCACGCGCGTCAACTCAGCAGGCTCAAGGTCGCTCTCAGCCGCCGTGAGCAGCTCGGAGATCGCGGGTGCCAACCCCGACATCGAGGGAACGGACGACAACTCGGCCGGCTCCCACGATCCGAGGTGCACCAGATAGTTCGGCCCACCTGCCTTCGTACCGGCTCCCACCGAGGACCGCTTCCACCCGCCGAACGGCTGACGGCGCACGATCGCACCGGTGATACCGCGGTTTACGTACAGGTTCCCGGCCTCCACACCGTCAAGCCAGGCGCGTAGTTCCTCCGGGTCGAGCGAGTGCAAACCAGCCGTGAGGCCGTACGCGCTCGCGTTCTGCAGCCGGATCGCCTCGTCCAGCGTCGCGGCGCGCATGACACCGAGCACCGGTCCGAAAAACTCCGTGAGGTGAAAATAGCTGCCGTCGGCGACGCCGGTGCGAATGCCGGGGCTCCAGAGCCGACCGCTGTCGTCCAAGGACCTCGGTTGCAGCAGCCACCGCTCGCCGCTGTCCAGCGTGGTGAGGGCGTCTTTGAGCTTGCCCTTCGCCGGTTCGATGATCGGCCCCATCTGCGTCGTCGGATCGGACGGATAGCCCACCCGCATCGACGTCGCCGCGTCGACCAGTTGCCGCTCAAAGCGCTGTGAGCGCGCGGCGGAACCGACGAGAATGACCAGACTCGCCGCTGAGCACTTCTGCCCGGCGTGCCCGAACGCCGACTTCACGACATCGGAAACGGCCAGATCGATGTCCGCGCTCGGAGTGACAATGATCGAGTTCTTACCGCTGGTCTCCGCCAGCAGCGGAAGCTCGGGTCGCCAGGAGCGGAACATCTGCGCCGTCTCGTAACCGCCGGTGAGGATGACCCGCTCGACCCGAGGATCGGAAATCAGCTTTTGGCCGAGGTCGCGGTCACGCAGGTCGACGAGGTGCAGCACCTCGCGCGGCACTCCCGCGCGCCAGAGGGCGTCGATCATGACCGCTCCCGAACGCTGGGACAGCTTCGCGGGCTTGATGATGACCGGACTGCCGGCGGCCAGGGCGGCGAGCGTGGATCCGGCCGGGATCGCCACGGGAAAGTTCCACGGAGGGGTAACCACGGTCAGCGCGGCCGGGCGGTATTTTGCACCGTCGACTGCGTCGAGTTCCGGCGCCAGCGACGCGTAATAGTCCGCGAAGTCGATGGCTTCAGTCACTTCCGGGTCACCTTCGGCGATGGTCTTCCCGGTCTCGTTCGCCATGACCTCGATGAGTTGGGCGCGGCTCGATTCAAGCTCCACCGCGGCACGGCGCAGGATGTCCCCTCGTGCGGCTCCCCCGAGCGCCGCCCAGGCCGCCCCGGCACCCCGCGCACTGCTGATGATGTCCTCCAATTGATCGGCAGTGTCCACCCCCGCAGCGGCGATGAGCTCGACGCCGAGTGTCGAGCCAGCAGACGCTTCGATCGCCCGGCGCCCCCAGTTACGGTTGGCCGGCAGCGCCGGGTCGGTGTCCGAGGTGTTGTGGAATGAATCGCTCCCGGTCGCGGTGACAGGACTGGTGCGATCTTGCGTGCGGTTCGGCGCAGGCACGCTTTCGTCGAGCTGCGCCAGGGAGGCGAGGAACCGGCTCTTCTCCCGTTCCATCAGCTGCCGGTTGTGCGCAAGCTCGAACACGGCCGACATGAAGTTGTCCTGACTGGCGTTCTCCTCGAGGCGACGCACCAGGTAGCTGATCGCGACGTCGAACTCCTGCGGCCGCACCACCGGCGTATAGAGCAGCAGTCCGCCGACGGCCTGGCGCACCGCATCGGCCTGGCCCTCCGCCATGCCGAGGAGCATCTCGAACTCGACGTCGGCGGCGACGCCTCGCTTTTCCGACAGTAGGTGCGCGAACGCAATGTCGAACAGGTTGTGTCCGGCGATGCCGACGCGCACGGCAGCGGTGTGCTCCGGCCGCATCGCCCAGTCAAGGACGCGCAAGTAATTGGTGTCGGTGTCCTGCTTGCTCGGGTAGGTGGCCAGTGGCCAGCCGTGCACCGCCGCATCCACGTGTTCCATGGCGAGGTTCGCACCCTTGACCACGCGCACCTTGATCGGCGCCCCACCGCGGGCGACGCGCTGCGTCGACCACTGAGTGAGCCGCTGGAATGCGCCGAGTGCATCCGGCAGGTACGCCTGGAGTACGATGCCCGCCTCCAGTTTCAGCAGCTGCGGCTGGTCCAGGATGCCACGGAACACCGCCATGGTGAGGTCGAGGTCGCGGTACTCCTCCATGTCGAGGTTGATGAACTTCGGCGTCGCGGAGGCGGCGGCGAGCTCGTAGAGCGGGGTGAGGCGAGCAACCACGCGCTCGACCGTCTCGTCGAATGCCCACATCGACAGTTGGCTGACGATCGAGGAGACCTTGATGGATACGTAGTCCACGTCCGGACGCCCGAGCATCGCCCGCGTCCCCTCGAGTCGGCGCGCCGCTTCCGCCTCGCCGAGCACCGCCTCGCCGAGGAGGTTGAGATTGAGCCGAATGCCGTCCTTCTTGAGCTTCGAGATCGCCTGACCGAGCTGGTCGGGCCGGGCGTCGACGATGAGGTGGCCGACCATGCCGCGCAGCACCCGCCGTGCGATGGGGACGACGACCCAGGGCAGCGCCGGGGCGATAGCCCCGCCGACCCGCACGGCGACCCGCATGTACCAGGGCAGGAACGCCGGCGTTGTGCGGGCGAGCACGGACAGGTTCCGTGCGGCGACCACGAGGTCTTCCGGGCGCACCACGCGGTCGACGAAGCCGACGGTGAAGTCAAGTCCGTGCTGGTCTTTCAAGGCCTTGGCCAGCAGTTTCGCGGAGCGGGAGCCGTTGCCGGCTGCGCCCAGCTTCGCCCAGGTCGTAGCCAGCGTGATTGCGTCATCCGCGAGGCCGGCAGGAATGACAGCCGCGGTGCTGAGATCGTTCGTCATACGACGACAATAGGCCTTTTTGAGGCCGAATACTTGCCGCTCGGCAACTATTCTTTCATCAGTTTTCCCAACTCGTCCAGACTGACGGTGAGCAGGCCCTCGAAAACGCTGCAGATGATGTCAATGACCTTCACCGAGTCCCGCTCGTAGAGCCACTGCAGCTGCAATCCGTCAACCAGGGCGAGCAGCACGCGGGAAGCGACTTCCGGAGTGATTCCGGGCTTCAGCATCCCGCGTTCGTCCGCGATGGCGAGATAGGTCGTCATGGAACTGACCAGCGAACGGTAGAACTGCGCGTAGTACTCGTGCCCAGGATGATCGGTGGCCGTCGCTTCCGCCGCCGCCGCGCTGAACAACTCGATGTGGCCCGGGGCGGACGCGTTGTATTCGGCGAGAGCGATCAGCTCGCTGACGGCCATGCCGGTCGGGTCTTCGAAGTGCCGGCGCAACCGCTCGTCGCGGCGGTGCAACACCGCGATGAGCAGTTCCTGCTTGCTTGGAAAGTAGTGCATAAGCGACTGGTGGGATACCCCGCAGTTTCGGGCGATCTCTCGCAGCGTCGAACCCTGGAACCCGACCTGGCTGAACACCTCGAGCGCGGCATCCAGAATCGCCTCGCGCTTGATCACGCCCTTGGCGTAGCGGCCCTGTGGCACCGGAGCGAGCAACTCCTCGTCGCTCAGGCCTGACACCGTGGGCACCAGTAAAGTTTGCGGGCCGCCGCCATCTCCATGGCGATGTTCGTGCCGCACACCCGGCACGGTAACCCCTCGCGGTGATAGACCCAGTGCCGATCCTCGCGGGACGCGACGGCTTTGCGCTGCGACACGTCGTCCAGCCCCTCCATGGTGAGCATCAGTCCGGTGTGCACGCCGATGGTCAGCAAATGGGTCCAGTCTCGCCATAGCTGGCGGACAAGTTCGGGCGCGAGCAGCTTGCCCGGCGTGTGGGGGTCAAGTTTCGCGCGGAACAGCAACTCGGCGCGGTAGACGTTGCCGATCCCGCTGACCACCGACTGGTCCATGAGAATTAGTCCGATCGGCGTCGACCTGCGCCCCACGGCAGCGACGAAACGCTCCTCCCCGTCCTTCGGATCGTCGACCAGCGGGTCTGGTCCCAGCTTGCCAACGGCGAGCGCCACCTGCTCGGCGGTGAGCACTTCGCAGGCGGTCGGTCCGCGGAGGTCTGCCACCGTCGCATCCGTCAGCAGGCGCACCCGCACCTGCCCGATCGGGTCGGGCGGGAACTGCTCGATCTCGTCGACGACACGCTCCTGCTCGGCCATGCGCAGCCGTGCCCGGCGTGGTGCCCCCATACTGCGTCCGACAGTGTCCGCCGAAGTCGCATCGGCGGTGATGTCACCGGCGAAGTCCCAGGCGCCGTAGATGCCCAGGTGCACCCGCAGCCAGAGACCGTGGTCAAACTCGAGGAACGTCTGTTTGCCGACGGCCTTGGACTGCACCATGGTGTGGCCGGTCAGCTGCTGGGCGCCCTGGGCAAACCTACCCTGCGGAGAGGATGCCGCAACCTCGTGCCCCACGAAGTGCAGGTCGAACTGGCGGGCGATGCGGTGGACGGAGTGACCTTCCGGCATGGTCAGTCGACGACCTTCCCCTCGATGCTGCCGGTGGTTTCGTACTCGGCCAGCTGGGCAATGCGGCGGGCATGCCGCTCCTCGCCACTGAACGGCGTGGCGATGAACGTGTCAATGAACAGCTCGGCCTCGGCGACGGTGTGCTGTCTGGCGCCGATGGCTATGAGGTTCGCGTCGTTGTGCTGCCTGGCCAGTTCGGCGGTAGAAACGTTCCAGACCAGGGCGGCCCTGGCCCCGCGCACCTTGTTGGCCGACATCTGCTCCCCGTTACCCGACCCGCCGAAGATCACACCGAGCGCGTCAATGCCGGATGTCTGATCGGCGACCACGGCGATGGCCGCATTGATGCAGTATGACGGGTAGTCGTCCACGGCGTCATAGCTTTGTGGCCCGTGGTCAACGACATCGTGGCCATCGGCGCGCAGGTGGGCCTGCAGTTCCTTACTCAGCTCGAGTCCGGCGTGGTCGGTCGCAATATGGATGCGCATGCCTCCAGCTTACGGTTCCGAGTTTGCCATCCGGGTTTGCGCTCAGTCGAAGATCGGCGCTCTGGTGCGAGAGCGCTTGAGTTCGAAAAACCCGTCGTAACTCGCCGCCGCGACCACCCCGTCCCAAAGTTTCAGGGCCTGCTCGCCCTTGGGCGCCGGAGAGATCACCGGGCCGAAGAAGGCAACACCGTTGACGGCGATCACCGGAGTGCCGACGTCCTGGCCCACGCGCCCGATGCCGTCGAAGTGGGATGCCCGCATCTGCTCGTCGAATTCGTCGGAGTCGGCGTACCGCGCGAAATCCGCCGGCAACCCCACCTCGGGCAACGCACCCGCGAGCACGGCCTCGACATCCGTGCTCCCACCGACGTGAATCCGCGCGCCCAGGGCGTCGTAGAGCGGCTTGACGATCTGCTGGCCGTACAGTTCCCTGGCCGCGGCGATAAGTCGTGTGTACCGCAGCGCTCGCGGAAGGAACGCACGATACTCGTCGCTGACGTCGTTGTCCTCGTTGAGCACGGAAAGGCTCATCACTCGCCAGGTGACATCCAGGTTCCGATACCGGGCTACTTCATCGACCCATCTGCTGGTCATCCACGCCCACGGGCAGGACGGGTCGAACCAGAAATCGACGGTGGTGGGCGGTGCGGACGTCGTGGAGTTGGTCAGAACTGTCTCGGCAATGGCAGTGTTGGTCATAGCGGTGTTGGTCATAGCGGTGTTGGTCATATTTGGGGCAACCGGCCCGCCCGGGAGAGAATTCCCCTTTCGAATGCCTCGCGCCCCTGCTCTTTCTCTCGCCCCCGGTCTTTACCTCCGCCCTGGTCTTTATCTAGGAGGCAGCGCAGAATAGAGATATTGGTCCCCGATGTACGTGAGGCGCCTCATGAAAAACATGAAAAGCGACCCGCCGGATCTGATGCCGGTCTTGTCGCGTGGAAAACACCGCACTGCCCGCAGCGGCGGATGCTTCATGGAATTCGCCTCGTACCTGGCGGGCGAATCGTGGAGCGATCACCCCAGTTGCACGCACCCGCTGCTCGCCTCGCTGGCCAGAATGGTCAACGACTGCAGTTCCGACTACGCCAGATCACGGCTCGTGAAGTTGATCCCTGACGTGATCGGACTGACGAGCTCCGACCCGCGCAAAGGCATCATGGTGGCACTGCGTGCCGCAGCAAGTGCGTTGCCGGTGGTCGCCGCCGAGCGTCAGCGCGCGCTGGCAGTGGGGATACTCGCGTGCGAGCGGGCGCTGTCCGAGCTCGACGGAGCGGTGAATCCATTCGCGCGCACACTCATTGACAGCGCATTCCGCGCGGCACCGGACACCGAGCGCTGGGCTCGCGAATTCGTCTCGTCGATCGGATCCTGGGCGCGCACCGGATTCACAAGCCGAACCGCCGACGCGATCGTGCTTCTGGCCGTGCAAGGAATTGCCCGAGCCTGTGTTTCGAATGCCGATGAGCGCCTGCACGATCTGTTGGTCGCGGCAATCCACGATTTCGCCACCGACGAATTTGAGACGACTCCGGGCGCGCCGACACCATCGACCACGGCAAGGACCCCGATTCCCGTCACCGCCTGACACACAGACAGCGCTTGCACAGCTTCGGCGACCCCTCGCCGGATTGCGCCACAACTAGACTTTCGTGTTGGACACAATCCGTCAGCGAAGGAGCACAACAGTGCCAGGACAAAACCTCACCAGGACCGAAGCCGCGCAGCGCAAGCGCCACATTGACGTGCAGGGCTACGACATCGCGCTCGATCTGACCACCGGCGAGGAGACGTTCGGCAGCACGACAACAGTGCGGTTCACCGCGCAGGCCGGTTCGTCCACATTCATCGACGCGTTCACCCGCACGGTGCACTCCGTCACACTCAACGGCGAGGCACTAGACCCGGCCGTCGTCAGTGACTCAATACGCATCCAGTTGCCGAATCTCGCAGCCGACAACGTGCTCACCGTGGTCGCAGACGCCGAATACACGAACACTGGCGAGGGGCTGCACCGCTTTGTCGACCCGGCCGACGGCGAGGTGTACCTTTACTCCCAGTTCGAGGTGCCAGATGCCCGTCGAGTCTTCGCCGTGTTCGAGCAGCCCGACCTCAAGGCATCCTTCACCTTCACCGTCACCGCGCCCTCGCGCTGGCAGGTCATCAGCAACTCCCCCACCCCGACTCCGGTCGCGGTCGACGGGACAAGCAACGCCATCTGGCGCTTCGAACCGACCCCGGTGCTGGCCAGCTACGTCACCGCCATCATCGCGGGTCCGTACTCGGTCACCCGCAGCTCGCTTACGAGCAGCGACGGCCGCGAGATCCCGCTGGGCATATTCGCGCGAAAATCGCTGACCGAATTCCTCGACTCCGACTACATTTTCGACATCACCCGTCGCGGCTTCGCCTACTACGAGGAGAAGTTCGACTACCCGTATCCGTTCGAGAAGTACGACCAACTGTTTGTGCCAGAGTTCAACGCCGGCGCGATGGAAAACGCCGGTGCGATCACGTTCACCGAAACCTATGTGTTCCGCTCCAAGGTGACGGATGCCATCAAGGAACGTCGCGTGGTCACGATCCTGCACGAGCTGGCGCACATGTGGTTCGGCGACCTGGTCACCATGAAGTGGTGGAACGACCTGTGGCTCAACGAATCGTTCGCCGAGTGGGCGTCGACGATGTCCTCGGCGGAGGCCACCGAGTGGACCCAGGCGTGGACCACGTTCCAGGCGATGGAGAAGAGCTGGGCGTACCGGCAGGACCAACTGCCCTCCACTCATCCGGTGGTTGCCACCATCAACGACCTCGAAGACGTACAGGTCAACTTCGACGGCATCACCTACGCCAAGGGCGGATCGGTGATCAAGCAATTGGTCGCTTGGGTAGGCCGCGACGCGTTTTTTGCCGGAGTCGCCGCCTATTTCAAGAAGAACGCCTACGGCAACACCGAGCTGGCCGACCTGCTGGCAGAGCTGGAGACCACAAGCGGTCGCGACCTCTCCAATTGGTCGAAGCTGTGGCTTGAAACCGCCGGGGTGAACACGCTGCGGCCCGGGATTGAGACCGATGCCACCGGCACGATCACCTCGTTCGTCGTGCTGCAGGAAGCGCACCCGGACTACCCGACGATCCGCCCGCACCGGCTGGGAATCGGCTTCTACTCCCTCCAGGAGGGTTCCCTGAAGCGCACCTACCGCATCGAGATCGACGTGGACGGCGAGCGCACCGAGGTGCCCGAACTGGTCGGCATGACCATGCCCGACCTCGTGCTGCTCAACGACGACGACCTCGCGTATGCGAAGATCCGCTTCGATGACGCCTCACTGAAGGTTGCTTTGGCACACCTGAAAGACATCGAAAGCCCGCTGGCGCGCGCCCTGGTGTGGGGATCGGTGTGGGATTCCGCCCGGGACAGTGAGACGACTGCCAGCAATTACGTGTCGCTGGTGCTCGACAACATCGCCTCCGAGACCGAAAGCACAACACTGCGCACCACGCTCAACCAGGTGGTGCTGGCGGCGAAGCAGTACGTGACACCGGCGCGACGTGTCGAGACATTGACCAGAGTCGGCGACGCCCTGTGGAGCCTGGCCCAGAACGCCGAGGCAGCATCCGATTCCCAATTCCAGTTCGTGAAGTTCTTCGCTCACGTAGCAAGCACAGACAAGCACTTCGCGCACCTGCAGGGGCTACGCGACGGCTCGCTCGCCCTGCCCGGCCTGGTCATCGACACCGACCTGAGCTGGGAGATCCTCGAGGGCCTCGCGCTGGGAAACAAGATCACGAGCGCAGACATCGATGCGGCGCTGGCTGAGGACAACACCGCCAACGGTCAGCAGGCGGCCGCGCGCACCCGTGCGACGTTCCCCACCGAGGAAGCCAAGCAGGCCGCGTTTTCCTCCGTTGTGGACTCCGACACGCTGCCGAACGCCATCGTGCGCGCGGCGACCGTCGGATACCAGCACACGAACGACCCGTCCTGCCTCGAACCACTGGTCGAGCGGTACTTCGCCAGCCTCACCGGCCTTTGGGAGAGCCGCAGCTATCACATCGCCGCGACCCTCATCGTGGGCTTGTACCCGGCGCCGCTGGCCTCGCCGCAGCTGCGAGACGCAACCAAGGCATGGCTGGATGCGAATCCAGAGCCAGTCGCGCTGCACCGCCTCGTGCTGGAAAACCTCGCCGGTGTGGAGCGCGCCCTGCAGGTGCAGGCACGCGACGCATCCTGATCCCGCACGTCGACAAACCGAGAGTCGGCGGGCGGTTACAGGCGCAGGATCGAGTGGACCTGGTGGCCGGCGAGTTGCGCCCGGCCGCCCAGTCCGGTCAGTTCCAGCACCACGCCGATCCCGCTGACGGTGTAATCGGCTCGTTCCAGGAGCCGGGCCGCAGCGGTGAGGGTCCCGCCGGTGGCCAGCAGGTCGTCGAGGATGAGTACGCGTGAGGCCGGTGAGTGGCGCCGAGGTTGCAGTTCGAGCGCGTCGGTGCCGTATTCCAGGTCGTAGTGCTCGGTGAGCACGTCGCCGGGGAGCTTTCCGGATTTCCGCACGACGAGCAGCGAGGTCCCTGAGGCATATGCTGCGGCCGCGGCGAGCAGAAAGCCGCGGGCTTCCACGCCCGCGACGGCATCGAAGGTGCCGGTGAAGTGAGTGACCAGGTCGTCCACGACCGCCCTAAACGCGACAGCGTCGGCGAAGACCGGAGTGAGATCGCGGAACAGGATGCCCGGGCGGGGGAAGTCGGGAATGCTGACCAGGAGCGCACCGACCAGGTCACGCGGAGACGACGGCATCCCTCAAGGATACGTGCCGGCCCGGTCGGAGCCGCTGCGCGGCCCGCGCGACAAAACCCGTGGGCCACAGACGTCCAGCAGGGCGCTAATACACTTGACTGCGGCGGGCAACGAAGGGTGTGGCTGTGACGGCGTTCTGGACATGGATTGAAGCACATTTTTTGTCGCTCCCGTTGACGATCATCGCGATCATCGTCGGGGCAATCCTCGTGCGCTGGCTGTTACTCATCGTCATCCGCCGAGTCGTCGACCAAATCGTCACCGGCGTCAAGAAGAAGCAGAACGTCCAAGACACGCAAGCGCTAGCCGCCTCCCCGCTCACCGCCGTGCGCGTCGTCCAGCGCACCCGAACACTGGGTTCGGTGCTGGGGAACATCGTCAACGTGACCATTGTCGTTGTGACGATCATCGTTGTGGTCAATGAGGTCTCACCGACGGTGATCGGCTCCCTCGCGCTGCTCACCGCGGCGCTCGGCGCCGGCCTCGGTTTCGGCGCTCAGAAGATCGTCATGGACGTGCTCAACGGCCTGTTCATGGTGATCGAGGACCAGCTCGGCGTCGGCGACATCGTGGACCTCGGACCGGCCACGGGAATGGTCGAATCGGTCGGCATCCGCATCACCAAGGTGCGCGACGTCAACGGAACGCTGTGGTTCGTGCGCAACGGTGAAATCGTGCGCGTCGGCAACATGTCGCAGGGTTGGGCCAGAGTGATCATCGACCTCGCCGTACCGTACGACTCGGACATCGACACTGTGCAGGAGCTGGTGCTCGCCACCGCCGAGGAACTGTCTCAGATCCCGAAGTGGCGCGCGCACGTGCTGGAAAAGCCCGAGCTCTGGGGGCTGCAGTCGGTGTCGGACGATGCTCTCGTGGTCCGCCTGGTGATGAAGACGCGCTCCTCCACCAAAGATGATGTTGCCCGCGAACTTCGGATGCGCCTCAAACGGTCGTTGGATGAGGCGGGCGTCAAGCTGCCGTCGTTGGCCAGCGTCGTGCTCACCGGATTCGAAAGCGCCGGTTCGGTGCGGGGCGCCCGCCCGCCCCGGACGAAGCCGTTGCCTTCCACCCCATCGGGGGCGGCCGCGCCCAAAGCATCGAAGAGAAAATAATGCCGGACGAAGAAACGGTGCCGGAACCGATCCGACGGCCGATCCCGGTCACGCTGCGCCTCGGCGCGCACGGCGAGTCGGCGACCGGCAACTTCTTTGAGGAGATCGGCGGCCAGGAAACCTTCGACCGGCTGGTACGTGTCTTTTACGAGCGGGTGAAGCATGATCCGGTGTTGTGGGCCATGTATCCGCAGGACGACTACGAGGGCGCCATCCACCGCCTCAGCACATTCTTGCAGCAGTTCTGGGGCGGGCCGCGCACCTACATCGAAGAACGCGGGCATCCCCGGCTGATCAAGCGCCATGCCGCATTCGGGGTGAATCCGGATGCACGCGACCGGTGGCTCGGACACATGCGCGCAGCGCTCGACGAGCTTGCGCTGCCACCGCTACAGGATGCGACGCTGTGGGGCAACCTCGACAGCGAAGCGCACGCACTGGTGAACACCTTCGTCGAATAGCCGCCAACACCTCACCCGCGCGTGCAGTGCCCCGCCGCCACCGGCTGCGTGAGGCCGGCAGCCTTGGCGACCACCGGGGCGAGCTCCGCGTTGGTGAGAGCAAACCCTTGGCCGGTTCCGCTCGCCGCCTTGGCGAACACGACACCGGCGACTCGGCCGTCCGCGTCCAGCAGCGGTCCTCCGGAGTTGCCCTCCTGCACGTTGGCGGCCAGCGAGTAGACCTCGAGCGGCGAGGGATTCTGTCCGTAAATGTCCGGCACGTTCACGGTGGCGACGGCCTTAACCGTCGCGGGGTTGGAACGGAACGGGCCGCCGAGCGGGTATCCGTCGAACACAGCACTGTCACCACTTGACAGGTCTTTGGCCAGCGAGAGCGTCGGCGTCGACAGGCCGGGCACCTGAATCACCGCGAGATCGTGCACCGGGTCGAAAAACACGACCTTTCCGGGTAGCGCTCCGCCGCCGGGCACTTCGACCACCGGGCTGCCGACGCCGGCCACCACATGGGCGTTGGTCACCACGCGGTCGGCCGCAACCGCGAAGCCGGAGCCGGACTGGTTCTGGCCGCACTGGTAGGCGGTGCCGGTGATCTTCACGACCGACCGCGCGGCCGCTTGCTGCTGCGCAGTGGGCGCGAGCGTATCCGGAGCTGTCAGCGCCTCGTCGGGAGCCAGCGCGTCGATGATTCGCACGCCGCCCTGCGCCACGAGGGCTCGCAACTCGGCCTCCGCCGCCGCCACCGGATCCGGCGTCAGCGTATCGATCGTGCCAAGCACCCTGGATGACGCGATTGCCTGAGAGAGCAACGGAACTCCGAGCGATCCGACGCTGAAGGCCAGCATCGACAGCAGTACCGAGGACACCACCAGACTCACGACACCGCCGAGAACCCGATCGATCACCCGCAACGGGGAACGCTTGAAGCTGCGCCGGATCATCCGTCCGAGCGCCGTCCCCAAGGCCTGGCCAAGGATGACCAGCGCCAACACCGAGAGCAAGATCGCCGCAATGCGGAGGCCGCTTTCGACCACCCAATTGCTCACGAGAGGGATGGCGAAAAATGCGGCTATGGCGCCCGCGACGACGCCCAGGATGCCGCCCAAGCTGACGATGAGCCCGACCCGGTAGCCGTAGATCAGGTACGAGAGCAGCAACAGCACCAGGGCACCATCAAAAAGCCACACTCCAGGCACGGCACCCCCCTCATCTGGACACTACGACATCTGACTTCGCGACACCTGACCCTGCGACAACTGGACCCTGCGACAACTGGACCCTGCGACATCTGGACCCTGCGACGGCCTGCCTGTCAGCCTGCCATGATCGAGAGTAACCGTTCCCGCGCAACAATCCAGGAGATATCGTGCCACCGTTTCTGTTCGACCGATCGGGTGCCCAGTATCCGATCGACCAGGCCCGGTGGTGCGGCGACGACGGCTCCCCGCTGATGATCGGCCCACTCCCCGGGATCGATACCGACCAAATCGACGCCGGCGAACGCTCGCAGTGGCGCTACCGGGCTGCGCTCCCGACCCTGCCGATGCGGCGCGTCTCGCTCGGCGAAGGCTGGACTCCCCTGCTGCCGAGTGCAGTGTTCGGCGTTGACGCTTTCGTCAAACCCGAGTGGTCCAACCCGACCGGCAGTTTCAAGGACCGTGGCACGAGCGTCATGATGTCGGTTCTCGTCGCGCAGGGTGTCGGCGCAATCCTCGAAGACAGTTCTGGCAACGGCGGGGCATCGGTGGCTGCCTACGCGGCGGCAGCCGGCATCCGGGCGACGATCCTCGCTCCGGCGAGCACGTCGACGGCGAAACTGCGGCAGGCCCGAGCCTACGGCGCCGATGTGCAGTTAGTGCCCGGTTCACGGGCCGACACGTCGGCGGAGGCAATCCGGCAGTCGCAGCACCTGTTCTACGCTAGCCACAGCTGGCACCCCTTCTTTCTTCAGGGCGTCAAACTGCTCGCCTACGAGCTGTGGGAACAGCTCGGTTTCCGCGCGCCGGATAACGTCGTGATTCCCGCGGGTGCGGGCAGCCTCGTGCTCGGCTGCGACCTCGGGTTCGTCGAGTTGCTCGCGTCCGGTCAGATCGACAGGTTGCCGAGGCTGCTCATTGCCCAACCGTCGAACTGTGCTCCGCTGGTGCGGGCATTCGACCATGACGCCGACCGTGTTGCGGTCGAAACCTGGTCGGCGACGATCGCCGAGGGCACCGCGATCGCCAATCCCGTGCGGGATCGCGAAGTGCTCGCGGCGATCCGCCGCTCCGGCGGCGCGATGGCAGCGGTCGGGGAGGAGGCCATCGTCGACGCCACCCGGGAACTCGCGTCCCGCGGATGGTATGCGGAACCCACCAGCGCGATGGCCGCTGCCGGTCTCAAGATATTCAACGAGCGGCAGGTCATCGAGCCCGACCAGACCACTGTGCTTGTTCTCACCGGTTCTGGGCTCAAGGCCGCGTCGACGATGGCGGCCATTTTCGACTGAGACGACGCTCAGTAACCAAGGGGCTGGCGCGGTCAGAACACCCGGTGGATCAGGGGGACTCCTGGACGGTAGGCGAGGTGCACGTAGCTCGGCGCATCCAGGACCACCAGGTCGGCGCGTGCTCCGACCGCGACGACCCCGACGTCCTTGCGCCACAGCGCCTTCGCTCCTCCGGCGGTGGCCGCCCACAGTGCCTCGGCCGGCGACATCCGCAGCTCCCGAACCGCTAAGGCGATGCACAACGGCATCGAGGAGGTGAAACACGACCCAGGATTGCAGTCCGTCGCGATCGCGACAGTGACGCCGGCCTCCAGCAGCCGACGGGCGTCGGGGTATGGCTGTCGAGTAGAGAACTCCACCCCGGGCAGCAGCGTGGCGACGGTGCTGCCCGCGGACAAGGCCTCCACGTCCGGCGGATCGAGGAACGTGCAGTGGTCAACACTCGCGGCACCCAGTTCGACGGCAAGCCGCACTCCGCCGGAGGGGGCGAGCTGCGCCGCGTGCATCCTGGCGCCGAGTCCACGCGCCTGTCCCGCCGTGAGAATCGATCTGGCCTGGTCCACATCGAACGCGCCGTGGTCGCAGAACACATCGATCCAGCGTGCGTGCGGCGCGCAGGAGTCGAGCATCGCCCCCGTGACGAGCTCGACGTAGCCGGCCGGGTCGTCAGCGTACTCGACCGGTACGACATGAGCACCGAGATAGGTGGTCTCTGACGTGAGCTCCGACGCAATCCTCAGGCACCGCGTCTCGTCGGCCGCGGTCAACCCGTACCCGCTCTTGATCTCCACGGTCGTGGTTCCCTGCGACCTCATTTCGGCCACCAGTGCAGTGGCGTTTGCGAGGAGTTCCGCATCCGAAGCTGCCCTGGTGGCCGCGACGGTCCCACGTATACCGCCGGCGGCATACGGATGTCCCGTCATGCGATGTTCGAACTCGGCCGAACGGTCGCCGGCGAAAACGAGGTGACTGTGGCTGTCGACGAAGCCGGGGATGACGCAGCGACCTTCGACATCCACACGCACGTCGGCATCCGGTGCGACGGAAGCGTCGCCGACCCACAGAATGCGACCGTCTTCGATCACGATTGCGGCATTCGTCCGCTCCGCGGTAAGGGATCCGGCTGCCGGGTCGTTGGTGACCAGCAGGCCAATGTTGTCGATCAGAGTGCCAGTCACGCCAC
Organism: Terrimesophilobacter sp.; assembly: GCA_039924285.1. GTDB lineage: Bacteria > Actinomycetota > Actinomycetes > Actinomycetales > Microbacteriaceae > Parafrigoribacterium. Next base: position 16,548 of record JBDTBD010000114.1, read on the forward strand.
GCCTACCTTCTCCAACGCCGCACCGAGCAGCGAACCAACGTCGCCGAGCGAGTGTTGTGCTTCCGCCACGATGGTGGATCCCCCGACGACGACTGTTGTAACGTCCGCGGCTCCGGCAGCAAACCACAGCTGGTCGAGGGCGGCACCGGCGGTGCGCCGGCTGGTAGTGGCCGTCGCGACGAGGTCGCAGACCTGCCCGACGGCGATCGAACCGCCGTCCCAGCCGAGCGCGGCATAGCCGTTCGCCGTCGCCGCACGCAGCAGTGTGTCCGGGGCGAAATTGCCGCGCAGGCCGCTGGCGAGCCGCTGGTCCATTTCCAGACCGCGGATCTCCTCATACATGTCGATGATCGCGTTCTGGTCGGTGCCCAGACACAGTCGCGCGCCCGCGCGCTGCAGTTCGGGGGCGGGTCCGATGCCGTCAGCCAGGTCGCGTTCGGTGGTCGGGCAAAAGCACACCGAACTGCCGCTGTCACCGAGCAGGGCGATGTCGGCGGCGGTGAGGTGGGTACCGTGCACCGCGGTGAAGGTCGGTCCGAGCAGTCCGGCTTCCGCGAACAGGGCCGTGGGGGTGCGTCCGTAGGCGGCTGTCACCTGGTCGTTTTCGGCGGGTTGTTCGGACACGTGGGCGTGGACCGGGCCACCGGAGACAAGATTGGCAAAGGCCGGCAGGAGGCTCGGGTCCACGGCACGCAGCGAATGGATGGCCGCGCCGATGCGTGCCGTGACGCTGTCGCGGAGGCCACTGTGGCGGCGGTGCCACTGCTCCAGAGATTCGTCGTTGAAGCGGGCTTGTTGCTGCGCCAGCGGCAGCGGGTGCCCGGCGGCATCGAGTCCGCCGCGCAGATAGAGGGTGTCGAGCAGCGTGATTCGGATGCCGGCGCGAGCCGCCGCCGCCAGCACGGCATCCGCCATCGCGGTGCCACTGTCGTACCGTGAACCGTCGGGCCGGTGATGCAGGTAATGGAACTCCCCCACCAGGGTGATCCCGGCGCACGCCATTTCCGCGAAGACGGCACTGGCGAGTTCGTAGTAGTTTTGCGGGTCGAGCGCCCCGGCGACACGGTACATCCGCTCGCGCCAATTCCAGAAGGATCCGCCGTCGGCGTGGGTGCGACCGCGCAGCGCGCGATGGAAGGCGTGTGAGTGGGCATTGGCGAAACCGGGGGTAACCAGTCCGATCAGGCGTTCGTCACCGTCACGGGCAGGAACACGAGTGTCCACCGCGGTGATCACACCGCCGTCGTGTTCTATGCGAACGCCGTGCTCTATGCGAACGCCGTGTCCAATCCCCGGGCCGCCAGACGACGGCAGTACGGCGTGCTCGCACCAAAAGGAACGCGTGCCGTCTCCGCTCATTGGCGGCACGCGCGCACGTGGATCACCGCGGCGAGCGCGCCTACGCCGGCCTCGCAGTCGGCGTCGTCGGCGAATTCTTCGGGAGCATGCGAAACGCCGCTCGGATTGCGCACCAGGATCATGGCCGAAGGGATGCCGGCGAGGGCGAGCACTCCCGCGTCGTGTCCGGCGCCGGAGGGCAGTCTGGGCAGATCCAATCCGGTCGCGGCGCGCAGCTGATCGGATAGGCCGCGCACCAGTGTGGCGTCGAACGGTGTCGGCGCCGTCCAGGACTCTTCAACCGCCACCAGAGTCGTGCGGCCCACGACATCGTCGATCACGCGTCGCACGGCGAGGTCATCGGCGGCACGGACGTCGATCCACGCAGTCGCCCGGCCGGGGATCGCGTTGACCGCGCCGGGGTGAACCGCCACCTTGCCGACAGTGGCAAGGGCTCCTGCGGCCTCCGCGGCCGCGCGCACGGCGAGGATCACGTCGGCAAGCCCGAGCATGGGATCGCGGCGGTCCGCCAGCGGAGTCGTTCCGGCGTGGTTTTGCTGTCCGGTGATGTCGACTCGCCAGCGTCCGTGCGGCCAGATCCCGGTGGCCAACCCGAGCGGCGACCCAGCTTCGGCGAGCCCATGAGCGGCCCCGCCAGCGGGCAGGTGGCCTTGCTCAATGTGCAACTCGATGAACTCGCCAATGCGGTTCAGCCGTTCGGGGTCGGCGCCGAGGTGCGTGTCATCCGCATCCGCGGCGGCCATTGCCTCCGGCAGAGTGATCCCGTCGACGTCAACAAGGCAGCGCGCCTGGCCGGCGTCCAGTGCGCCGGTCATCAGCCGCGACCCGGTACAGGCCACACCGAATCGAGCACCTTCCTCGTCGGCGAACGCCACGACGGCGACCGGCCTGGTGGGCACGATACCGTCGTGTCGCAGGGAGGCGATCGCCGCGAATGCTGAGGCAATCCCGAGCGGGCCGTCGAAGGCGCCTCCGCTCGGCACGCTGTCGAGGTGCGAGCCGATCACGAGAGCGGTGCCGGGTGCGTCGGCACCCCACCACGCCCACAGGTTGCCGTTGCGATCCAGTTCCGTTTCAAGTCCGATCGATTGAGCCTGGTCACGAAACCAAGCCCGACACTGCGAGTCCGCCGGCGTCCACGCCGACCGGTCGTAGCCGCCCGAAACCGGGTTGCGACCGATGTTCGCCAACTGATCGAGCAGCCCCACCGCCGTCACGCCTCCCGAATTGGACTGTGCCGCATCGGAATGCGTACATCAAGCCGGTCGGCGATTTCAATGGCCTCGTCGTAGCCAGCGTCCACGTGCCGGATGACGCCCATCGCCGGGTCGTTGCTGAGTACCCTGGCAAGCTTCTGGGCGGCCAGCGGCGTGCCGTCGGCGACAGTGACCTGGCCGGCGTGGATCGAGCGGCCGATGCCGACGCCGCCGCCGTGGTGGATCGACACCCAGGTGGCACCGGAGGCGGTGTTCACCAGGGCATTGAGCAGTGGCCAGTCGGCGATGGCGTCCGAGCCGTCCTTCATCGCCTCGGTCTCCCGGTAGGGGGAAGCGACGGAGCCTCCGTCCAAGTGGTCGCGGCCGATCACGATCGGCGCCGAAATCTCCCCGGAGGCGACCATCTCGTTGAATTTGAGCCCCGCTCGATCCCGCTCACCGTAGCCGAGCCAGCAGATGCGCGCCGGGAGTCCCTGGAAGTGCACGCGCTCCCCCGCAAGTTTGATCCACTTGGCCAACGACAGATTCTCGGGGAACAGTTCAAGAACGGCACGGTCGGTGGCCGCGATGTCCTTCGGATCCCCGCTGAGCGCCGCCCAGCGGAATGGGCCCTTGCCCTGCGAGAACAACGGGCGGATGTACGCGGGCACGAACCCGGGGAAGGCGAACGCGTCAGCGAACCCGGCAGTCTTTGCCTCTGTGCGGATGTTATTGCCGTAATCGAACACCTCGGCGCCGGCTTTCTGGAAGCCCACCATGGCCTCGACATGCACGGCCATGGAATGACGCGCGGCCTCCGCGAAGCCGATCGGATCCTTGGTTCTGGCGGCGTCCCACTCGTCGATCGAGTACTCCAGCGGCAGGTAGGCGAGCGGGTCGTGCGCGCTGGTTTGATCGGTCACGATGTCGAATTCCGCGCCCATGGCAAGCATCCGCGGCACCACATCTGCGGTATTGCCGAGAAGGCCTATCGATAGAGCCTTCTTTGCGTCGCGGGCCGCGTACGCCAATTCCAGCGCATGCTCGATCGAACGCGCCTCGACATCCAGGTAGCCGTGTTCGAGTCGGCGCGCAATACGGCTTGGATCGACTTCGACGCAGACCACGACACCGTCGTTCATGGTGACCGCGAGGGGTTGGGCGCCACCCATCCCGCCCAGGCCGCCGGTGAGGGTGATCGTGCCGGCGAGAGTGCCACCGAACCGTTTCGCAGCGATAGCGGCGAACGTCTCATAGGTGCCCTGCAGGATGCCCTGGGTGCCGATGTAGATCCAGGACCCGGCGGTCATCTGGCCATACATGATGAGGCCAAGCTTCTCCAGGCGCCGGAACTCATCCCAGTTGGCCCAATCACCGACGAGGTTCGAGTTGGCCAGCAGTACACGCGGCGCCCACTCGTGGGTCTGCAGCACTCCGACCGGTTTGCCGGACTGAACCAGCATGGTCTCGTCGTTCTTCAGCGTGGTGAGCGTGCGCACGATCGCGTCGTAGCTTTCCCAGTCGCGCACCGCCTTGCCGCTGCCGCCGTAGACGATGAGCTTGTCCGGATGTTCGGCGACCTCGGGGTCGAGGTTGTTCATGAGCATCCGCAGCGGCGCTTCTGTCTGCCAACTCCTCGCGGTGAGGTGAGTTCCGCGCGCTGCGCGTACTGGACGTGGACCTTGCATGTTGTTCCTTTGCTAGACGAGTTCTAGGGCGACCGTTGCTATATCAAGCCGACGCTTTTGAGCCATTCCTTGGCGATGTCAGACTGCTTCGCACCGGTCGCGGCTTTCCCGTTCATAGTGATCAAGTCGTCTGTGGTCAGCTTCGCCGATACGGCGTTGAGCGTCTTCTTCACGACCTCACTCGCACGGGCACTCGTAATCACCGGGACAACATTTTCCGCTGCGAACAATGACTTGTCATCCTTCAAGACGACAAGGTTGTTGGCTTCAATACCAGGATCGGTGCTGAAGATGTCGCCGGCCTGAACTTGGCCCGACGTCAAAGCAGTCATGGTGAGCGGTCCGCCCGCGTCAAGAGTGACGAACTCCTTGAATGTGATTCCATACAGGTCGTGAAGCCCGATGACGCCGTTCACCCGAGTCTTCCACTCTGGCGGACCACCGAGGGTGATCTGCGAGCCGATGGCGGCGAGGTCCGAGATCTTGGTGAGGTTGTACTTTTCGGCGGTAGCTTTCGTCACCGCGACAACATCATTATCGGCCGCCTCCGAAACGTCAAGCAAACTCAGTTCTTTGGGTAGCTTCGCAGTCAATTCTTTCTGCACTTCGTCTGCGGCGCTTGCAGTCGACTTTTGATCGAGGTATTTGAGCAACGAACTCGAATACTCGGGCATGACATCCAACGATCCGTCTTTGAGCGCCGCCATCGTCACCTCGCGACTTCCGATGTTGAATTGCTCTTTTACCTTGACTCCGGCATTTTGCAAGGCCTGAGAGTAGATGTTCGCGATGATCTGACTCTCTGCAAAGTCAGCTGAACCAATAATCAGGGCCGAATCTGCACCCGCACTGGTGTCTCCTTTATCGTTGGCAAGAGGATCGCTTCCGCCTCCGCATCCGGTGAGGCTCAGTGCTGTGGAAATTGCGACTAACGCGGCGACGCCTACGAGGGCCGTCTTGTTCATTTTTTCTCCTCATAATGGTTACGGTGATTCACTGGTGACTGCTCTGAACTACTGGGTAGGCAAGCTGATGACTTTCGGAGTCGCCGGGCGCGGCCTGCGGTTTCGACGCGACCGACGAATAAGCCCGGGCGACACCACTAGGCGCGCCAGCCCGATAAAGCCCACCTCGAGTGCGACGGCAAGAACCGCGAGAATTATTGCGCTGGCGAGCATTTTGAGATAGTCGCCTTGAGCCCGACCATCAATGATGTACCGGCCAAGTCCGCCAAGCCCCACGTAAGCGGCGACGGTCGCTGTCGACACGATCTGAAGCACACCGCCACGGATGCCCGAAAACAGCAGTGGGAGAGCGCAGGGCAGCTGGACGTGCCACAGAATCTGTGCCTTCGTGTACCCCATGCCTCGCGCCGCGTTGACCGCATCGGGGTCTGCCGATTGGATTCCGCCGTAGGTACCCGCCAAGACGGGCGGCACCGCCAGCAGCACCAGAACTGCGATTGCCGGCACTGTGAATGCCAATTGCGAGGCGAACATCGGGGCAACGATCATGACGACCAAGATGAGCAGTCCCAGGGTGGGCAGCGCACGC
>JBDTBD010000115.1:0-17014 GCA_039924285.1 Terrimesophilobacter sp.
TCGGCCTGCCGAGGGGCTGAGCGATGAACACAGGACCCGGCTTCGCGCCCATCATCGACGCCTGGGTGCAGCCGTGGCTGCCCGAGACGGTGGCCAAGATGCCGCAGCGTAACTTCACCCTGGCCGATCGTATGGAGCACGGCGCACGGCTGCGGGCCGGGATGCCGGTGCAGACGCTCATCGAAGAGATGGATGCGCGGGGCATCACCCAGGCGTTGTGCTCGGCGGGTCCGCTCATCCCCAACGAGGACGTGATCAACGCGGTTTCGCGGTACCCGGATCGGCTGATCGGCGTGGGCAGTGTCAACCCCTGGTCGGTGGACGGCGTGATGCCCGCGGTTCGGGAACTGCGCCGACTGGTCGCCGAACACGGCTTCAAGGGTTTGAAGCTGGAGCCGTTCATCCTCGACAAACTGCCCACCGAGGCGCAGTGGTACCCGCTGTACGCGGCCTGCGCCGACCTCGACATCACCGTGCAGGTTCAGGTCGGCGGGACCGGCCCGTCGACGTACACCTCCGAGACCGGCCGTCCCGGCCACATCGACCGGGTCGCGATCGACTTCCCCGAACTGCGCATCGTCGCCGGCCACATCGGCTGGCCATGGACCGAGGAGATGATCGCGGTCGCCGCCAAGCACCCGAATGTCTACATCGACACCAGCGCCCACCTTCCCAAGTACTACCCCGCAGCATTCACGCATTTCCTGCGCACTTATGGACGCCGCAAGTGCATCTGGGCCAGCGACTGGCCGATCCTCACCTTCGAGGCGGCAATGAGCGGACTTGCCGACCTGGGCCTGTCCCCCGAGGTCGAACGGCTGTTCATGCACGACAACGCGGTGGAGGCGTTCGCGCTCACGCCCTGACGTCTGGCTTCCACGACCGATCTATTGTATAACTAGGTTATCCAATTTCGAGGAGGGGTGCCGTGCCGGTTCTCGCCACCGACATAGTCACGTCGAGCGAGCCCTACCAACGGGCGCGCACACGGATGCAGACGTTGCTCGCGGAGGTCAAAGATCTGGAGGGCGCCGCCGCCGAGGGCGGCTCCCCGGCGTCGCTGCAACGCCACCGCGATCGCGGTAAGCTGCCTGTCCGCGAGCGCCTGGCGCTGCTCGCCGACCGGCACGGATTCGTGCTCGAACTATCCCCGCTGGCGGGCTGGGGAACCAGCGATCCGCTCGGCGGCGGTCTGCTGACCGCGATCACCGAGATACATGGACGTGCGGTGATGGTCATCGGCAACGACCCGACCGTCCGCGGCGGTTCGCTCTCACCGACCTCGATCACCAAGACACTTCGCGCGATGGACATCGCCGAGACGAACCGACTACCGGTGGTGACCCTGGTCGAATCCGGCGGGGCCGACCTGGACAAACAAGCTGATATCTTCGTGCCCGGCGGCGAGCAGTTCCGTCGTCTCACCGAGCTGTCCGCCGCCGGAATCCCAACCGTGTCATTGGTTTTCGGATCGTCCACGGCGGGCGGCGCCTACTTGCCGGGTATGAGCGACTACACCATCTTCGTCAAGGACCGCGGTTACGCGTTCCTGGGCGGGCCTCCGCTGGTGAAGATGGCCATCGACGAGGATGTCAGCGAACAGGAACTGGGTGGCGCCGACATGCATGCACGGGTTTCCGGGCTGGCGGACTACCTGGCCGCCGACGAACCCGACGCCCTCCGGCAGGCACGCTCGGTGATCTCGCGATTCGGGCTCACCGAGCGGGTACCCGGCGGACCCGCACCCGCACACGACCCTGACGACCTGCTCGGCATCGTGCCCGAGGATCCCAAGACCCCCTTCGACATTCGCGAAGTGATCGCCCGGATCGTCGACGCTTCGGTCTTCGACGAGTTCAAACCGCTCTACGGGTCCAACCTGGTCGCCGGGTGGGCCGAGTTGAACGGCATGCCGATCGGAGTGCTGGGCAACAACGGCATCCTGTTCTCCCCCGAGGCACAGAAGGGCGCGCAGTTCATCGAACTGAGCAATCAACTCCGAACGCCGATCCTGTTCATCCAGAACATCACCGGCTTCATGGTCGGAACCGCGGCCGAGCGGGGCGGCATCATCAAAGACGGTGCGAAGCTCATCAACGCCGTCGCCAACTCCCGCGTCCCGCATCTGACCCTCATGGTCGGAGTGAGCTACGGGGCGGGCAACTACGCGATGGCCGGCCGCGCGTACCGACCGCGGCTGGTGCTGACCTGGCCCACCCATCGCATCGCGGTGATGGGCGGCCGACAGTTGGCCGGGGTGATGTCCATCGTGCGCAGCCGATCGGCACAGTCGCGCAACCTGGCGTTCGACGAGGCCGCCGACCGGACTCAACGCAACGAGGACGAAGCCCGCATCGAGTCGGAGTCCACCGCGCTGTACGCCACCGGCCGCATCTGGGACGACGGCATCATCGATCCCCGGCACAGTCGCGACGCGCTCACCGTCGCATTCGCCATGTCACAGGACACCGAGCACGCCGGCATCCAGCCGCCGAGCGGCTTCGGTGTCTTCCGGTTCTAGTGAGGGATTTCGTGCATCGATTGTTGATCGCCAACCGCGGCGAGGTGGCCAGCCGGGTGGCGCGGGCCGCCCGTGGCCGCGGCATCCGCAGCGTCGGCGTGTACTCCGATCCCGACGCGGCGCTGCCCTACCTCGACGAGGTTGACGAGGCTGTTCGGCTGCCGGGTGAGTCCGCGACCGCCACGTACCTGAATATCACCGCGGTACTGGAGGCCGCCCGGCGAACACGATGCGACGCGGTGCATCCGGGCTACGGGTTCCTGGCCGAGAATGCGGAATTCGCCGCGGCCGTCGCCACAGCGGGCATGACCTTCGTGGGGCCGTCGGCCGAGTGCGTCGCCGCGATGGGATCGAAGGTGCGGGCCAAAGAACTGGCCCGCCGGGCATCGGTGCCGGTGCTGGCCGACGCGGTCGTCACCGGTGAGACCGCCGATCTGCGCGAACTCGGCGCACGGGTCGGCTACCCGCTGCTGGTCAAGGCAAGCGCCGGCGGCGGCGGGCGCGGGATCCGGCTGGTCACCTCCGCCGACGACCTGCCGGCCGCGGTCACCTCGGCGCAACGCGAAGCAAAGGCCTCGTTCGGCGACCAGACCGTGTTCCTCGAACGCTTCCTCGCCGGTCCCCGTCACATCGAGATCCAGATCTTCGGCGACACCCACGGCAACGTCGTGCACCTGGGTGACCGGGAATGTTCGGTACAGCGCCGCCACCAGAAGCTGCTCGAGGAATGCCCGGCCTCGCTCGTCGACCCCGGATTGCGCGCGGCGATGGCGGCGGCCGCGGTTCAGCTGGCCGAGGAGATCGGCTACGTGGGCGCGGGTACCTGCGAGTTCCTCGTGCAGGGCGAGGAGTTCTTCTTTCTGGAGATGAACACCCGGCTTCAGGTGGAGCACACCGTGACCGAGGAGGTCACCGGTCTCGACCTGGTGGCACTGCAACTCGACGTCGCCGCCGGGGCGGAATTGCCGTTCAAGCAATCCGATGTCACCTTCACCGGTCACGCCATCCAGGCCCGGGTGTGCGCGGAGGATCCGCATGCCGGCTGGCTGCCCAGCACCGGCTATGTGCACCACTACCGGCATCGGGTCGACGACGGGGTGCGCTACGAGGACGGCATCGCGTCCGGAGTGACCGTCGGCCCGCACTACGACTCGATGGTCACCAAGGTCATCGCGACAGGGTCCTCTCGGTGCCAGGCCCTCGATGCACTCGGGGACGCGCTGGCCCAGCTGGAGTTGCACGGTCCCGCGACCAACGTGGCTGCGCTGTGCACAATCCTGGCCGACGACGACTACCGACGCGGCGACATCACCGTCAACTGGCTGGAGCAGCGCAGTGACCTGGTTGCCGCCGGGCCGCCGTGCACGCATGCGATGGCAGCAGCCGTCGCCGCCGCCCTCGACTGCGGATCCGACCGGTTCGCCCTGCCTGCGGCATGGTCGAACACCTCCCGTCCGCCGGTGCAATGGACGGTGACCGACGATTGCGGCGCCCGGTACGAGATCGGCTATCGCCCGCCGGTGCGCACCGGCCACCTCTTCCCGGTTTTCCGCCTGGACGGCACCGACCTGTCGGTGCGCGTGCTGGCTACCGCCGGTGATCGCCGACGCGTCGAGGTCGACGGCGTCGCGCGGGTTCTGCGGGTGAGCTGTGACGGCCAGCCGGGAGCGGATGCTGGAGCGCGGGTTTGGATCAACGGGCCCAGCGGACAGACCTCGTTCACCATCGCGCCACGGTTCGCAGAACCGAACATCGACAACGGGGTGGGCGGTCCTACCTCGCCGATGCCCGGCACGGTGCAGTCCGTCCATGTCACCGTGGGGCAGGACGTCTGCGCCGGGGACCGGCTCGTTGTGGTGGAGGCCATGAAAATGGAGCACGCCATCTGTGCCGCCGCCGACTCGGTGGTTATCAAGGTGCTGGTGGAGGCGGGCCAGGCGGTCGCCGCCGGCCACCTGCTGGTGGAACTCGAGGATCGCTCGTGACTACGCGCCCGATCCGTATCGCCAACTGCTCGGGCTTCTTCGGCGACCGCCCCAACGCGGCGATGCAGCTGCTCGACAGCAACGAACCGATCGACGTGCTCACCGGAGACTGGCTCGCGGAACTGACGATGTCCATTCTGGCCAAGAACCGCGGACGCGGACGGGCCGGCTACGCCTCCACTTTCATCGCGCAGCTGGAGCAGGTGCTGGCGCGTTGTCACCGGCGCGGTATCGCGGTGGTGTCCAACGCCGGCGGAGTCGACCCACACGGGTGCGCCGGCAAGGTGCGCGAGGTCGCCGAGCGCCTCGGAATCACCATCAGCGTGGCCGTGGTCGACGGGGATGACCTGACGCAGCGACTGGACGAATTGCGAACCGACGGTGAGACCTTCCTACATCTCGACACCGGCGAAGTCTGGCCCGGGAACAACGATGCGGTGGTGGCCGCCAACGCATACCTGGGCGGCCACGCCATCACGGCCGGGCTGCGGGCCGGCGCCGACGTCGTCGTCACCGGCCGGGTCGCCGATGCCGCCGTCGTCTCGGGCGCGGCGGCCTGGTGGCACGGCTGGGACCCCGACGACTTCGACGCGCTCGCCGGAGCGACGATCGCCGGTCACGCGATCGAATGTGGAACCCAGGTGACGGGCGGAAATTTCGCGTATTTCGACGAAGTCGCGCAGCTCACCGAGCCTGGGTTTCCGATCGCCGAGATCGCCGCAGACGGCAGCAGCGTCATCACCAAGCCGGCCGGGTCCGGTGGCACGGTGACCCTCGACACCGTCAAGGCCCAGCTGCTCTACGAGATCATCGGCCCCCGCTATCCGGTGCCCGATGTCGTCGCCCGCTTCGACACCGTTCAGCTGCGCCAGTGCGGCCCCGACCGAGTCGCGATCTCCGCCGCCCGGGGCGAACCCGCGCCGGCGCACGCCAAAGCACTGCTGACTTTCTCCGGCGGTTTCCGCAACGCCATGACCGTCGCAATCACCGGGGCCAACCGGCACGCCAAGTCGGAACTGGCGCAGCGTGCGGTGTGGGCGCAACTACCCGGGGGCCGTGAGCGGTTCGCCGAAACACTCGTCGAGGTGGTGGGGGCCGGCCTGGACTCGGACGCACCGGACGACCAGAGCTACCTGCGCATCTCGGTGGCGGATCGTAACGCCGCAACGGTGGGCCGCGAGTTCTCCTCCGCGGTGGTGGCCACCGCACTGGCGAGCTACCCCGGTCTTTACCTGACCACTCCGCCCGGCCCGGCAACCGAGTACATGGTCGGCTGGCCGACGCTCATCGACGTGAAACACCTGCGGCCTCGGGCCATGCTGGGCGAGGATCAGCCCGTCGTGGCGGTACCCACCCGCAGACAGCCGCTGAATCAGGACCAGATCCGCACCGCCTCCTTAGAGCAGCACCTGGCAGCGGCAGACCTCACCACCATTGAGATCGGCGCCTACCTGGGTGCCCGTTCCGGCGACAAGGGCGGCAACGCCAACCTCGGACTGTGGGTCCGCGACGAACGTCACGTTCCGCTGCTCGACTACCTGACCGACCCGCACCGGCTCGCCGACCTGTTCCCGGAGTTCCGTGGCCACCAAATCCGGGTCTATCCGCTGACCAATCTTCTCGCCGTCAACGTCGTAATCGTCGGGCTGCTCGGCAACGGCGTCGCGGCATCGCTGCGCGAAGACCCGCAAGCCAAGAGCCTGGGCGAGCGATTCCGGGCGGTAAGAGCCCCGGTGCCCACGGCGCTGGTTCCCGATCTCCTCTCGACGGAGGCTTGAGATGCAGTTCAACGAGGAGCACGCCCTCTTCCGCACCAGTGTCCGCGACATGCTGGCGAAGATCGTCCGACCCCGTTACGACGAGTGGGAGGAGCGCGGGCAGTTTCCCGCCCACGAGATCTTCCCCGAGTTCGCCAAGTTGGGACTGCTCGGACTCGAGTACGACCCCGCCTACCAGGGTGCCGGCGCCGATCATTGGTTCACCGTCATCGCCTGCGAGGAGTTCGGCAGGTTGCCGGGCAACGGCATCCCGATGGCCTACAACGTGCAGGCGAACATGGCCACTCCCTCCTTGCATGCCCACGGCAGCGACGAGCTCAAGCGGGAATTCCTCACTCCCGCGATCACCGGCGAGCAGGTCTGCTCGATCGCGGTCACCGAACCGGACGCCGGTTCCGATGTCGCGGGCATCCGCACCCGGGCTGTCCGCGACGGCGGGGACTGGCTGATCTCCGGTGCCAAGACCTACATCACCAACGGGGTCCAGGGCGATTGGCTGTGCGTGCTGGCCCGCACCTCTGATGAGGGCGGCTACCGCGGCATGAGCCAGCTGATCGTCCCCACCAACATTGCCGGCCTGACGGTGAGCCGGTCGCTGAAGAAGCTCGGCAACTGGTGCTCGGACACCGCCGAGCTGACCTTCGACCGCGTCCGCGTCCCGGTCCGCAACACCATCGGCGAGATCAGTCGCGGGTTTCAGCAGCAGATGGAGCAGTTCCAGACCGAGCGCATCAGCGCGGTGTATCAGGCCGTCGGCCAGATGGAGACAGCCATCGAGCTCACGGTCGACTATCTACAGCAGCGCCCCGCGTTCGGCGGCAGGCTCATCGACAACCAGTATCTGCAATACAACCTCGCCGAACTCGCCTGCGAAGTCGATGCGCTCAAGCGGTACGCACACTCCTGCGCGGAGCTCATCGTCGCCGGCGCGGACGTCACCCGCAGGACCAGCAGCGCGAAACTATTGGCAGGAAAGCTCGTTCGCCGGGTCGCTGACACCTGCTTGCAATATCACGGAGGCATCGGCTACATGGCCGAGACGTGGACCTCCCGATTCTTCCGGGACTCCCGACTGCTGTCGATCGGCGGCGGCGCCGATGAGGTGATGCTGCGGGTCCTGGCCCGCGACGTCACCAGCAAACAGTTTTTCAACGATCCGAAAGGGGTTGTCCAACGATGACCACAACAGCGACGGCGACACCACCGACTGGCCAGGACAAGCGTGTCCGGTTGGAGATGGACCACGAGAGCCACATCGCGCGGATCACGATCTGCAACCCGGAGAAGAAAAATGCGATGGCGCCCGAGGACTGCGAGCTGATGGGCCGCTACCTCGACGAGATCGTCGACGACGACGCGATCAAGGTCGTCCTGCTACGCGGCGAGGGTGGTGTGTTCACCACCGGGGTCGATCTCAACCGTGCCTACGGGTGGTACAACACACCAGGTGATGACCGTCGGCCCAGTCAGCGGCGGCGATTGGCGGTAGACCGCAAGGGTCAGCGGATGTTTCATGAATTCATCGGCTTTCCCAAAGTCACCGTCGTCCAGCTCGAGTCATACGCGCTGGGGCTGGGTCTCGAACTCGCCCTGGCGGCCGACCTCGTCGTCGCATCGCGCCAGGCGAAAGTCGGGATGCCGGCAGCACGTTTCCTGGGCCCGGTGCTCGGCAACGTCGCGCTGTTCATGTACCGGCTCGGTCCGGTCGTCGCACGCGACCTCATGCTGACCGGTCGGATGGCTACCGCCGCGGAGTTCGAGTCGGCCAAGCTGTTCACCCGGTTTGTCGACGAAGCGGACGTCGCCGCAGAGACGGAGGCGCTGGCCGCTCAGGTGGCGAAGATGCCCGCTGACGGCATCACCATCGCCAAGGAGGCCTACCGCCTGGTCGAGGCCAGCTCGGCGCTGAGTCTTGAGGAGACCACGGCGTACCTGTTCCACAGCTACGGCACCAACCTGCGGTTCGAGCCCGACGAGTTCAACTTCGTCAAGGAGCGCGAACACAGCGGAACAAGCGAGGCATTCCGGAAGCGCGACGAGCACTACGGTGCGGGAACCGCACAATGACATCTCCGCTGCCCACCGACCGGTACCTCCGGACCCTCCCCGACAAGGTCCTCGTCATCGGCGGCAGTCGGGGCATTGGCCGGTCTACCGTCGTGCAATTGACTGCCGCAGGCATCCGTTGTGCCATCGGCTATATCGAGAACGATGCCGCTGCCGCGGAGACCCAGGCACTTGCGGCGACAACCGGGGGCCCCGAACCGGTGCTGGTGCGCGGCGACCTCGGCGCCGATGCCGCTGGATTGGTGCACTCAGCCATCGATGCACTCGGCGGCCTGGGCGGCTTGGTGACCACCGCGGTGCCGATTATCGCCGGACGCACCCTGCAGGTGACCCGCGAGGAGTACGACCGCGTCTTCGACGTGCAGGTTTGGGGGTTGTGGGAGGCGATCCGCACCGCCCTGCCGGAACTCGAGAAGGTGTGCGGCGCCGTGGTCGCGGTCAGCAGCTTGGGCGCCAACCACTACGCCCGCTACTACGGGGCCATCGGACCCGCCAAAGCGGCCATGGAGAATCTGGTTCGCTACTTCGGCGCCGAACTGGGGCCGCGCGGGGTCCGGGTCAACGGCGTCGCCCCGTCCCTGGTTGACAACCCGGGCCATGGCGGTGAAGACATCATCTCCGGTGTCGCCGAGATGCAGGCGGCGGTAGCGCAGAAGACCCCGCTCCGGCGGCTTGGTCACCCGGACGAGTTGGCGTCCACGATCGTCGCGTTGCTGTCCAGCGACTTTCGGTTTGTCACCGGCCTCACCATTCCCGTCGACGGCGGCTACAGCCTGCTAGCCTGACCCGTCCTGGATACGAAAGGTACCGGCGCTCATGCGATTCCGCCTCGACGCTGTCGAATCGACGCTGCGCGATCAACTACGAACCCATATCGACGAGTTCAGTGCCGATGACATGGTCGCGATGCGCACAGAGATGGCGGAACTCGAAAGCGACCGCCAGGCCCCGACCGCCTTCAACCCCTGGCTGGTGCGTCAGAACGTCATCGGGCTGGGCTGGCCGAAACCTTATGGGCGGCCCGCTTCCCAGACCCAGCGGTTCATCGCGCACGAAGAGATGGATTCGGCCGGGTTACCGACCTACGGGCTGGAACAGGCCGAGGCGGTCGGCTGGATGCTGGCCACCTTCGGACCCGATGACCTCGCAGCAGAGCATCTTCCACACATACTCGATGCGAGTTGGAGTTACGCCGGCGGCTACAGCGAGCCGGAGGCGGGCAGCGACCTGCTCGCGCTGCGCACCAAGGCCACCCGAACGCCCGGCGGCGACTTCCTGGTCAGCGGACAAAAGATGTGGACATCCGGCGCGCACATCGCCGACTGGATCTTCACCCTGGTGCGTACTGACCCCGGCAGCTCCCGCCACCGCGGCCTGTCGCTGCTGATGATCGATGCCCATTCGCCCGGTGTCACGATCCAGCCGGTGCGGGTGATGGGCGGATGGCGGGTCAACGCGTGTTTCTTCGATGACGTGAAAGTACCTGCGCACGCACTCATCGGGAAGATGGGCGAGGCGTGGTCCATGATGTCTCAGGCGCTGGACATGGAGCGGTCGATGAGCTTCGGCGGCCGCGAGGCGCGCTCCCTGCTGGCACGCTACCTGGCCCGGCTCGGCGCGCAGGGCACGACCCTCGATGAGGCCGCATACCGTCAGATCGGCGAGTTCGTGATGGAACTGCAGGCCGAACGACTGCTCGGACAGCACGTCGTTGCGCTCGGCGAACGGTGCCAGGCCGCCAGCGGCGAGGCGTCGATGAGCAAACTGCACGGGCCGGCCGTTGCCCAACGGGTCGCACAGTGGCTCGTCGACGCGCTCGGCCCGAACGCCTACATTCACGACAGCGGCGATCGACTAGCCGAAGATGCCGAGCACTTCCTCCGGACTTCGACGGTGTTGTCGATCATTGGCGGCACCAGCGAGATCCAACGCAACATCATCGCGCAGCGCTACCTCGGTCTGCCCCGAGGGTAAGGGAGCCGACACGGTGGATCTGGGTTTGAAAGGCAAAGTCGCGCTGGTGCTCGGCGCCACGCAGGGCATGGGCCGCGCCACCGCGATGCGACTGGCCGGCGAAGGCGTACATGTGGTGCTCTGCTCACGCAGCCACATCGAAGGCGGTCGCGGCTACCGCTACACAGCCAAGCCCGAGTTGGAGGCGGTCGCAGCGGCTGCCCGCGCCGTGGGTGCGGCTTCCGCCAACGCCGTGGCGGCAGACCTCACCCGGGCCGGCGAGGCCGAGCAGCTCATCGCGGCAGTCGACGCCCAGCACGGTCGTCTGGACATCCTGGTGAACACGGTGGGGCTCTGCGAGGTCGGTGCCTCGGTCGTCGAACCTGACGACTGGTGGGACAGGTCCTATCAGTCAGTGCTGATGACGTCGGTCCGTGCGTGTCGAGCCGGGATACCGCTGATGCTTCGGTCGGACGGCGGCGCCATCGTCACCACCTCGGCGATGTCGATGCGCCACTTCATTCCCCCGCTGGCCCACTATTCGGCGCAGAAAGCGGCGTTGGCGCATTTCAGCAAGAACCTGGCCCGCGAGTACGGTCCCCGCGGAATCCGTTCCAATGCAGTGCTTCCCGGCATGATCGTCAACGAGCAGATCGCCGAGAAGCGCCGACAATGGATGGCGAAGACCGGCGGAACCGAGGACGACTACTTCGCCGACGCGAATGCACGCTGGCATCAAGCGACCTGGGGCACCCGCCTCGGAACCCCCGATGATGTCGCCGATGCCATCGCATTTCTCGTCTCCGAACGCGCGACCTACGTCAACGGCGTGCTGTTCAACGTCGACGGCGGATCGGAACATTTGTGAGCGTGCGCCGCCCGCGGGAGCAGCCCTCCGCTTATCCTCGCGCCCGGCCATTGCGGGTGACGGTTACGACGACGACAGTCCCGCAATAGTTTTGGCATCGCGCTCCGCCTTCATTAATTAAACCCATAACCCAGTAAATGGTATTACCGTCTGACCCCTGCGACCTAAGGACATTGCCTCGGTGGAATCACTGGTACTCGACGATCTGGTTGCCGAACAAGCGGTTCTCGACGGCCTTGTCCAGAGTCTCGACGAACCGCAGTGGATGACTCCCACACCTGCTGCGGGCTGGAGTGTTCGCGACCAGATCGCTCACCTGGCCATGTTCGATGACGTGGCGACAACGTCGCTGACCGGTGGGGGCGAGGTGCGCTTCGCCGAGATCATCGCCGCGGTGGCCGCCGGCAACACGGCGTTCATCGATAGTCCAGCCGGGGGCAGACCCGGAAGCGAAGTCCTGTCGGCATGGCGGCAGGCTCGGGATGGCGAGTTGGCAGCATTCCGGCGAATCGACCCCACTACTCGGGTGCCGTGGGGGCCGAACCTCATGTCGGCAATGAGCTTATGCACAGCTCGCCTCATGGAGACCTGGGCACACGGGCTCGACTGCTTTGCGGCGCTTGGCGTGGAACCCGTCGATACCGACAGGCTTCGGCACGTCTGTCACATTACCTATCAAGCGATACCGTATGCGTTGATGCAATCCGGCGTGCCGGAGCCGGGCACGATCGACGATCTCGTTGTCGAGGTCGCCTCGCCCGGGGGAACCCTGTGGCGTTTCGGACGGTCGGACGCACCGAACCGGATCGACGGGACCGCAGCTGAGTTCGCCCGCGTCGGGGTCAGACGGATGCCCCTAGCGGAATCGTCTTTGCGTGCGTACGGACCTCTTGCCGAGATGGCACTACCGAAGCTCAAGGCATATCTTTAGCCCGACCGAGCACACCTGGCCTGCTACATTAATAGGGTTACTAGGTTATATCTTTACCTTTGGTCCGCGCGGGAGACGGGAGACCACACCCCCATGCAGGTCATCATCGCAGCGGCCGCGTCGTGAAGCCGCTCTCCGGCAGCGCCAGTCGACGAAGCGCGGCACCCCCCGAAGTCATCTGGGAGCTACTCACCGATGTCACCCGAATGGGCCAGTGGAGCCCGGAGTGCACCGGCGGTCAATGGCTCGACAATGCCGGTCACGCAGTGGTTGGCGCCCGGTTTCGAGGATCGAATCGGTGGGGTCCGCTGACATGGTCCACGACCTGTGAGATCGAAACGGCCGATAGGCCGAGTTGTTTCGCGTACCGGGCACACCACTCGAGCGGCGCGCTCACGCGGTGGATCTACGAGCTGAGCCCGGAGGGAACCGGAACGCTGCTCACCGAACGGTTCCAAACCGTGGGCACGCCGACGGCCGTGCTACTCATCGACCGTCTACTTCGGCGGCCCCACAAACTGGCCCGCGGCATGGCCGCGACGCTGGCGCGGATCAGCGCAGCGGCCGAACGCATCTCCCCGTAGTCGTTTGTCTCACCGGTTACGCAGGAAGTTACCCGCCAGGTAGCCCACGTAACCGATCGTTGCGACGATCGCCAACGGTCGCGTGCGGCCGACCGCGACACCTGCACCCAGCGCGGTTTCAATACAGCCGTTGATGAAGACGTGCTTTCGGGCATCGTCGGCGAAAACCGCCGCAACCATCGGCTCAAACAACTGTGGCGCAAGGAAATGCGTCAGCCCCGCAACGGACATTCCCAGGCCGACCAACTGTGCGCGCCGCGAACGGCTTTCCTCAGACGCTACCGGCACTTCCGTATCCCTTCTCCGCGATGCCCCATAGATCGAACGGCGACGCGGGTGTCATTGAAACCCGACATGTATGACAACGGGTCTTCGTGATCGGCTGGTGTCAGCAGATTTCTGTTGACCCCGGCAACATCCGGTGTCTGACCCGACACCGCGTCGAACACCCTGGAGCCCCAGCCGTGCTCGATGACGACTGTCCCGCGGCTCGGATTTGCGGATACGACCGCACGGAGATCGATGCTCGCCGTCGGCGAGCTGACTCGGACCACGTCCCCGGAGCTGATGCCCAACTCGGCCGCATCGTCCTCGTGTACTTCGACGCAGTTGGCATCGACCAACCGGCGAATGCTCGGCAGATCGTTGAGATGAGAGTTCATCGACCCGAGCCGACGGCGATTGCCGAGGAAGAAGGGGAATTCACCGTCGCTTACGTCGGCGCGCGACGTAAGCTGGCGACTCGCTTCGTCCAGAAACCGCCGCGGCGCCATGCGGATTCGGCTATCGCGGGTGTTGAGCATGCTGCGCGCGTATCCGAACTCGCGCTTCCCCAGCAGGATGCCGTGTGGATGCGCCTTCACCTTGTCCCAGGTGGTGCGGTTGCCGCCGTCTACGGCCTCACGCCATCGACGTTCGAAGTCCGCGGGCTGGTCACGGGCATAGCCGGCCAGTCCCAGCGTCGCGCCCAATTCCTGATAGAACACCCACTCCTCGCGCACGGTCGGCGGTGGCGGCAGCGCCATGGGAGTGAACTGAACGAATGGCAGTTCATTGAACGTGGCGAAGAGAGGGTCCACCAGCTCGTCGCGCTCCAGCCAGTGCGTGCCCGGGATGAGCCAGTCGGCATGTCGATGGCTCTCGCGCTGCACCATGTCCACGCAAACCAACAGGTCGAGGTCGGCCAACGCGTGGTCGAGGTTCGCGCCGTCCGGCCCAGCCACGACCGGATTGCCGTGCTCGACGAACAGGGCTCTGATCTGGCCGGGGCCAGGTGTGAGGATCTCGGCCGGCAGTTCAGCCAGGGCATGGCATCGTCCGATGGTCGGTCGGCCCGTCAGCCGCGACCGGTGCGTCTTCTCCGGGTCGTACGCGCTCAACTTGACAGGTGCGAAGCCGCGTTGGAAGTACCGTCCTCCCGGCTGATCCCAGTTGCCGGTGATGATGCCGAGGACTTCCGTGAGCCACAGCGCGAGGGTTCCCCGCGTTGTCTGCGACGGTCCAGTACGAGCCAGGGCGATGGCCGTCTTCGCAGAGCCGAACCGTCGTCCTGCGTCTTCGATGACGGCTCGTGCCACACCGCTACGCCGCGTCAATACGCCCCAGTCCGCTTCGGCCGCGAGGATGCGCAGGTCGTCTACTCCCAATTCCGCGGTGCAGGCCTGCGCGTCCTCCAGACGCTCGTCGAAGATCGTCTTGACCATGCCCAGCAGGAACGCCCAGTCCTCGCCCGGCCGTACGCGAAGATGCATGGTGGCTTTGGCAGCGGTGGGCGTGCGGTAGGGATCCACGACCAGGAGATCTGCGCCCGCATCGACGCGGTCAAGGATGCGCCGCCATCCGTTGGGTACGGAGGACGCCCAATTCATCTTGCTCTCCGCAGGGTTGGCGCCGACGAGGAGTAGGCAATCGCACGCGTCCACGTCTGGTATCAGGGGTAGCAGCGTCACGCCGTACATTTCGCCGCACGTAACCGTTTTGGCATTGGTGTCCACGGACGCCCAGTTGAACAGGTTCCTCGAACCGAGGGTCGTCATGAATCGCAACAGCCCACCGAGCGCACTGGGGTGAAATCCTGCGGGGTTGCCGTAGAAGCAGCCGACGGAGTCGGCGCCACCATCTGCGACGATCCGCGCGAGCCTGGTCGCAATGTCGTCATACGCCTCGTCGTAGGTCGCGGTCACGTACGTGTCGCCGGATCGACGCATCGGGGTCGTGATGCGTCTGGGGTGGTGCACGAGTTCGCCTGCGCTACGGCCCTTCACGCAGAAGTCACGCCAACTCAGCGGATTCTTCTTGTCGGGTCCGATGCGCTGGACACGACCGTCTTCGACGGTGACGGTCAGCCCGCATTTCTGTTGGCAGATCCGGCACGTGGTGTGCACCTCGGCCACTTGGCACCCTCCATCGACGTCAAACACGGACCAGCGCATCGGTGCCGTTATTCTATAACCTGGTTCTATTGTTCTCAAGAGCTGCCGACGTGCCTGAGCGCGTGGGCAGGCCGGCACCAGCTACGAGGGGGAAACCCAGTCCGCCCTAGTCGAGGAGCGTGACGGTGCCCTCGTGGCCGTTCACCTCGACGAGCTGGCCATCGACGAGCCGCAGCGACGCATGTTCCGTGCCGACAACGGCCGGAATCCCGAACCCGCGCGCCACGATCGACGCATGCGACATCGCTCCACCGATGTCTGTGACGACGGCACTTGCGGTACCGAAGAACGGAGTCCAACCCGTGTCGGTCACGCGCGTGACCAACACCTCCCCCGGCTCAAGCTCATCGTCGGGAGACCGCAACACGCGGACCCGGCCGACGGCGACCCCCGCGACCGCCGGCACACCGACGATCACCCGATCGAATTGCGCTGGATCGACTTGCCTCGACAGGTCCATCGGTTGACGGAATCGACACGGGAGATCGAGCTCGGCCAATCGTGTGCGCTCGGTACGGCGTCGGGTGACTTTGCCGGCCAGATCCGGTTCGCCGCCGCACAACTCGTCGTAAGTGAGATAGAAGACGTCGTCAGCGTCGGCGAGCCAGCTGCGCGCCGCCAGCCGAGAGCCCCACTCGCGCAGCGCCGTACGCAACTGGTGGGTCAATACCATCACCGCATCGCGGCAGCGTTCGCGCCGGCCGATCGCCGACCAACTGGCCTTGGTCAACAGCCGGCCGATGGCGTCCGGCGAGTCCGGGCGGCCCGGCGGTGGCGGCTCCCGGTCAGCCGCTCCGGAGATCGCGCGAAGCAGCAGCCACGGCGCATCGGCATAGACGTCGCTGGCCAGTTCCGTCTCACCGGGGCCACGATGGCCTGCCACCGTGAGCAGCGTGCGCACCTCGCTCGCATACTCGGGGTCGGATCGCTGCAGTTCGGCCCAACTGGTCGAGTCGATGGCGCCCGCGAGCAAGGCCGCGGCCTTCGGGCTGCGCTTGGCCTTTCTCGACAACTGCTGAACCCCCAGCAGCAGAAGGGAACTCGCCAAGGAGGTGTCGTGTCGATGAGGCCGGGTGACCGCGTCAACACCGTAGCGGCGTTCGAGTACCGCGACCGGAGCGGTGACCAAGAACGTGCACAGCAAGCCGACCCGCCAGCCGTCAACACACTGATCCCACAGCGTTTCGATCCGGGCATGCAACGCCTCGTCTGTGGTCACGGTCAGACTGTCGGCTGCCCAGCAGCTCGCCTGTGCGCGTTCTTCGACGCCTTCGACAGCTTTTCCGAGTCCCAGCAGGCGCGGTTCCGCGCCGGCCGCGAACTTGAGGTAGCCCGCAACATCTGAGACCGCGAGCTTGGGCCGCAGGTAATCGTCGGGATACGGCTCACCGTTGATCTGGTGGTCGAAGTCCTCAGGCATCTGTCCGGGCAGCCCCGCTGCCATCTCGCTGAGCACACTGACGTTCTGGTAGAACCGGTGCCCGAACACGCCAAGCTGCCGGCGTTGGATGTTGTCGCGAATCCGCTCGCTGAGCGGAAGGATTCACGCCACCTGGTCCGCCCCGGTAAGCAAGGCCTGTTTGATCAGCTCCAACGACAACGGCGTCATCGGTCCGGGAAATGCCTCCGCCAGGTTCGCACAGGTCCATTCGGGATAGTCCGGATCGGCCATAGCCGTGTCGAACTCACCGTGCACCTCGCTCGGCAACACCTGGATCGACCGGCCATCTTCGTTGGCCTGGGCCTGCTCTCGCGCCCGGGCCATGTCGGGTTTCGTGGGACGGCGAATCTCCTTCATCCCCAGCACAATGTGGGTCATGGAGCCGCGTCCTTGGTCAGCGATCGCCTCCGCCGAAGAGAATGCGAGGCGGAAGCCGAATTCCTCCCTCAACCGG
>JBDTBD010000116.1:0-3634 GCA_039924285.1 Terrimesophilobacter sp.
TGGGTGCGGGATTCGACGTTCGCACTGTGGGGACTGCACACGCTGGGGCTGGACCGGGAGGCCAACAATTTCTTCCATTTCCTTGCCGATGCGGCACTCGACGAGAACGGCGAAGCCCATTCGCTGCAGGTGATGTACGGGGTGGGCGGCGAAAAAACCCTCACTGAGTTCGAGCTGGACCATCTGTCCGGTTATGACGGGGCCAAACCGGTCCGGGTCGGTAACGGCGCCTACGTGCAAAGCCAACACGACGTCTGGGGTGCCATGTTGGACTCGGTGTACCTGCACGTGCGCTCCCGCGATGAGCAGGTGGCCGAACAGCTCTGGCCGATGCTGAAGAAGCAGGTGGAACAGGCGATCGCGAACTGGAAGCTGCCGGACCGCGGGATCTGGGAGGTGCGCGGCGAACCGCAGCACTTCGTGTCGTCGAAGATGTTCTGCTGGGTCGCGCTCGACCGTGGGGTGAAGCTGGCTCTGTTGCACGGGGAGAAGGACTACGCGCGAGCGTGGACCGCGATCGCTGAAGAGATAAAGGCCGATATTCTCGCCAACGGGGTCGACGAGCGCGGCGTTTTCACCCAGCGCTACGGCAACGACGCGCTGGACGCGTCGGTGCTGTTGATTCCGCTGCTGCGTTTCCTACCGCCGGATGATTCGCGGGTGAAGGCGACCGTGCTGGCCATCGCCGACGAGCTCACCATCGACGGACTGGTGCTTCGCTACAAGGTGGCGGAGACCGACGACGGAATGGTCGGCGAGGAGGGCACCTTCACCATTTGCTCGTTTTGGCTGGTATCGGCACTGGTTGAGATCGGCCAACTCAAGCGGGCCAAGCAACTCTGCGAGCGGTTGCTGGCCTTCGCTAGTCCACTTCGCCTCTACGCCGAGGAGATCGACACTCGCACCGGACGTCATCTGGGGAACTTCCCGCAGGCGTTCACCCACCTGGCATTGATCAACGCCGTCGTGCACGTGATCCGGGCGGAGGAGGACATTGCCGCCGGTGAGTTCCAGCCGGCGTACTGACGGCCCTGTGCCGTTGAATGTCGCTCCGCGAGTAGGGTTCAGGCGGTGAAGGGATCAGCATGACAAGGAAAAATCGGGGGGCCTCCGATGCCGCACCACACGTCGTAGTTCTGTTCGGCGCCACCGGCGATTTGGCTCGTCGCAAGCTGCTGCCGGGGTTGTTCCATTTGTCGAGATCCAAGCTTGCTCCGCAGCTGCGCGTCGTGGGTACCTCGCTGGATGACCTGGACGACGACGGATTCCGCAAGTTCGCGGTGCAGGCATGCGAGGAGTTCTCCCACGACGGCGCATCGGCGGAGGAACGCAACGACTGGGCGCAGAACCTGACCTACGTGCCGCAGCATGGTGGCCCGGAGGCACTGGCGGCGGCGGTACGGACGCAGGCCGAGCAGCTGGACGGCGAACCGCGGCTGTTGCACTACCTGAGCGTCCCGCCGGCGGCGGCGGTTCCCGCGATCGAGATGTTAAGACAGGCCAATCTGGTCGACGGTGCCGCCGTGGTCATGGAGAAGCCGTTCGGCACCGACCTGGCCAGCGCGGTCGCGCTCAACGCCTCGATCCACGAAACCTTCGACGAATCGCAGGTCTTCCGGATCGACCACTTCCTGGGCAAGGAGCCCGCCCAGAACATCCTGGCGTTGCGGTTCGGTAACGGTCTGTTCGAGCCGATCTGGAACCGCACCTTCATCGACCACATCCAGATCGACATCCCCGAGAAACTGTCCCTGGAAGGCCGGGCGGCGTTTTACGAGCCGACCGGTGCGTTCAAAGACATGGTGGTCACTCACCTGTTCCAGGTGCTGGGGTTCGTGGCGATGGAGGCACCGACCGAACTGGCGTCGGCAGCGATCAGCAGGGAGAAGAACAAGGTCTTCCGGTCGATGGTGCCGCTGGATCCGCGCAACGTGGTTCGCGGACAGTATCGCGGCTACCGCAACGAACCGGGGGTGGCATCGGATTCCGACACCGAGACGTTCATCGCGCTCAAGTGCGAGATCGACAACTGGCGCTGGGCGGGGGTGCCGTTCTACCTGCGCACCGGCAAATGCCTGGCCGAGGGCCAGCGGATCATCTCGATCGCGTTCCGAGAGCCACCCAGAAGCATGTTCCCGCCGGGTTCCGGCGTCGGCGCGCACGGACCGGACCACCTCACGTTCGATCTGGCCGATCAGTCCAAGGTGTCACTGTCGTTCTACGGCAAACGTCCCGGCCCGGGCATGAAGCTGGACAAGCACAGCATGCAGTTCACCATGGCCGACACCGAGACCTCCGGCGACGTGCTGGAAGCCTATGAGCGGCTGATCCTGGACGCCATGTACGACGATCACACGCTATACACCACTTCGCAGGCCATCGAGCGACTCTGGGAGGTCTCGGCACCACTGCTGGACGACCCGCCGCCGGTGCGCGGCTATGACATCGGTTCGTGGGGGCCCAACGCCATCCACCAGCTGATCGCTCCGCACGCATGGCGGCTGCCGTTCGACCGGACGTGGCGGCGCAGTAAATAGCCACCGCCTGGCTCCTCCGGGACGCTTAGTGCCGTTCAGCAGTGCGACGCGCTCCAGGAGCGCGTCGCACTCCGCCGAACCGTGCGGAAGCCGCTGGCACGCGTGCCGGGCGATGCGCTCGGCGTCCTCCGATGACCGGGTGGCACCGGTGTCGTTCTGCCAGACGTAGCCCCGCGTGTTGTCGGCCAGGCAGCGCAGTCCTTCGCCGGCGCTGGAGGTTGCCGTCAGGTTGAGCTGTCGACTGTCGCAGGCGGCGCCGGCAGCCGGCTCATCCCGCGGGCCGGGGCGGGCCGGAGCGGGCGAGACCACGGCCAGGGCTGCTGTGAGTAGGGCTGCCGAACTGAGAATCTTTGGCCACGTCACGCTGGGAAATCGTGGCGGAGCGCCGCCGCGTTACGACCTGACAGGATCCCACCGCGCCGGATCGAACCCGGATCGATCTACGACAGCGCGTCGTTGAATACTCGCCGACACGCGCGACACGCCGTGAGGTGTCAAATTGTGCTGCTCAACTCATCCCGAAGCTGCCCGGCGGTTTAGCGAGCACGATTCGCTGGTGTCTGGATCGACCCTGCGGTAGGCGAAGTACGCTGTCGGACAGGATATTTCGATCTCAACAACCGACGAAAATGTGGTAGCGGGACGTGCCCGGCCTGCCGACCGCCGCAGCTGCGGTCGAACCGCGCGAAGACCCTTCAAGCTGGGCGTTTGTGGCAGTAAACGGGGGGTGGGGTTAGATTTCGTCAGACGGCGTGGGTACGGTCGTCGTCGCTGGCTGGAGTACCCGGCCGAGATAACAAAAACATCGACACCTGTCGATGATGACGAGACGGAGGAATTGTGGCTCTTCCCCAGTTGACCGACGAGCAGCGTGCCAATGCATTGGAGAAGGCAGCCGTCGCACGTCGAGTCCGAGCGGAACTCAAGGACCGACTGAAGCGGGGCGGCACCAACCTCAAGCAGGTGCTCAAGGACGCCGAGACCAACGAGATCCTAGGCAAGATGAAGGTGTCCGCGTTGCTGGAGGCGCTGCCGAAGGTCGGCAAGGTCAAGGCGCAGGAGATCATGACCGAGCTGGAGATCGCCCCCACCCGGCG
>JBDTBD010000117.1:0-32245 GCA_039924285.1 Terrimesophilobacter sp.
GCGATCTCGACCCGGTTGCGCGCGTGAACACGGAGTCGTACTCGCGGTCGCTCATACCGTGCGGATGTTCACCCTCGTTGACGAGCCGCATCAGGTCGACCACGTTCACGACCCGCACTTTGAGGTCGGGAATGGCTTCGCGCCTAGGCAGCGGCGAGCACCTCGAGCGTCGGTACGTCGCCAGCGCATGTGAGCACGACATCCGGCTCGGCGCCTTCCACCTCGGTTCGAAGATGCCGAAGCCACGCGTCGTGTGCGCGATCGCGCGGTCCATGTTCAGCCAGTTGATCGTCGGCTGCTTACCGGCTACCGTGACGTTGGCATAGTCGACGCTGCGCAGGCAGCGGTCGTAGGCGACAACAGCGTGTTGGTGTCGAATGGCAGGTAGACCCGCACCACGTCGGCCTTCTTGTTGACAACATGGTCGATGAACCCCGGGTCCTGGTGCAAGAGGCCGTTGTGATCCTGCCGCCACACGTGCGACGTCAGCAGATAATTGAACGACGAGCTTAGTCACGGCCGCTGTAGGCAAAGCGCACCGTGCGCCACGCGGAAATATTGCTTGATCGCTATCCGCGGGCTTTTGGGTGCAGTATTCAGTGCATGAAGATCGCTGCAGGGAGCCAGGCGCCGCGACCGAAGCGGGAATCGGACGCGATGACAGGGGACAGCAGCGCGTACGGTGAGGCGGTCCGGGCCGTCCGAGCGGGGGAGCTCGGCACGGATGAGGCCGCGGAGCAACTGATCGAGCGGATGACCGACGACGAGTTGCTCGGGCTGCTCGACGGCGACTCGCCCAGCCTGCTGTTGCCGTTCATTCCTATACTGCACGGTCGGCGGCCATTCGTGGCCGGGGCTGTCTCGCGGCTTGGCATTCCGGGCATCAGGTTCAGCGACGGTGGCCGCGGGGTCGTGATCGGCGCCTCCACCGCTTTCCCGGTGGCGATTGCGCGCGCCGCGACCTGGGACCCGTTACTGGAGGAACAGGTGGGCCTCGCGATCGGCCTGGAGACCAGGGCGCGGGGTGCGAACTACTCCGCCTCCATCTGCGTCAACCTGCTTCGCCACCCCGCCTGGGGCCGGGCACAGGAGTGCTACGGGGAGGATCCGGTGCTCACCGGTCGGATGGGATCAGCCATGACCCGTGGCGTGCGCGTACATGCGATGGCGTGCGTGAAGCACTTCGCGCTGAACTCGATGGAGAACGAGCGCTTCGAGGTCGATGTATCGGTCGATGAACACGCCCTGCACGAGGTGTACCTGCCGCACTTCAAGTCCATCGTGGAAGCAGGCGCTGACTCCGTGATGAGCGCATACAACCGCGTGCGGGGCCAGTACGTGGATGTCAATCGTGCCCTGCTCACCGATGTATTGCGGCATGAGTGGGGCTTCTCGGGGTTCGTGACCAGCGACTGGGTCTTCGGCACCCACGACGCGGTCGCCAGTCTGCAGGCGGGGCTGGACGTTGAGATGCCGCTAAGACTGTTGCGCGTCCGAGAACTGCCGGCCGCGCTGCGGAACGGTCACATGTCCCGCGAGACCGTGCTGCGCTCTGCGCACCGCATCCTGCGCACCTGCGTGCTGCATGCCGCAACCCGCGAGGCGGTGAGTCCGACCCCAGCCCTCATCGCCTCCCCGGCGCACCGGGCGCTTGCTCGCCAGGTAGCAGCCGAGTCGATTGTGCTGTTGAAGAACGAAACCGTCGGCGCGGCGCCGCTGCTCCCCCTGGCTTCCGCCATCCGGCATCTCGCGGTGATCGGACGGCTCGCGGCACGGGCGAACCTCGGCGATCACGGCTCGTCACGCGTTCGCCCTCCCTCCACCGTCTCGCCCTTGCGGGCGCTGCGTGAGGCGCTTCCCGGGGTGCGGATCACGAACGCATCCGGTCGAAACGAACGCGTCGCGGCCGTGGTGGCGGCCCGGGCGGAGATGGCGATCGTCGTGGTCGGCCTGGACCAGCACGACGAGGGGGAGTCGGTCGTCACCGGCGGCGTCAACGTGGGCGTGCTCGGTCGGGGGTTTCGCTCACGTCCTATGCGTCGGTTGCTCATCGCTCTGGCCCATCTGGTGTCGCGGTTCGTTCGCGGTGGCGACCGCAGCTCGCTCGATTTGCGCCCCTCCGATGTGCGCCTTATCCGCGCGGTCGCCGCCGCGAACTCCCGAACCGTCGTCGTGCTGATCGGCGGCAGCGCTATCCTTACGGAAGCTTGGCGAAACCGCGTGCCGGCGCTCATCCTCGCCTGGTACGGCGGTATGGAGGGCGGACGTGCACTCGCCAGCGTGCTCACCGGCCGTGCGGAGCCCGGCGGTCGACTGCCGTTTGTGCTGCCGACGGACGCCGCGCATCTGCCGTCGTTTGACCCCGCGGCGAAGTCCGTCGTCTATGACGACAAGTGGGGTCAACGCCGGCTCGACGGCGAGGGACATACGCCCGCGTTCCCGTTCGGGTTCGGCATGGGCTACACGACGTTCGAGCACCGGCTTCTCAACCACAAGTTCGACGACAGGGGCGGCAGCGCAGACGTGCTCGTAACGAACACCGGTGAACGCGAGGGTTCAGCCGTCGTCCAGATCTACGCCGCGGACGTGTCGGTGCCGAGGCCCGTGGCTCAGCTGCTCGGCTTCCAGAAGGTAACGCTGCAGCCCGGTGTGGGGACGACAGTGCGGGTCACCCTGGATGCGGGGCCCACGCTGCAGCGCGATCCCGTCACACGGATCTGGTCCCGCCGTTCGGGCGACTGGGCCCTGCTCGCCGCCCAGCACAGCCCGGCCAGCTGGGCAGACGCGGCCGGGCTGCGACGCCCTGAGGGACCGACCGACGAGCAAAGTGTCTTGGAAGGTCGGCCGGCCTGAGACCGATATGGGTAGCGTCCCGTCTGTCACCTGGAAAGGTTACGAAGTGGCGCGGAGAGCCCCTCGACGCGCACACGCAGCGCGTCGTCGCCCCACAGCATGGCGTGGAGCAATCGCCGCGCCTCCCACCGCAGCGACACGGGTGCCTTGTCGCGCCGCAGCACCAGACCCCCGTTCGGGGTCGCGTACCGCTTCTGCAGGTCACCCAGCTCCTCGGCTCGCAACAGCGCGACCGTGCTTTCCGCGGCTGAGTCGATCAGCCGGACCAGCGAGGAGGGTCCCGTCAGATCGCTCGCGACGAGCCGCCGTTCGCTTTCGGCAAGAATCGTCCTCTGTGCCGAGCGGGACACGACCAGCGGACGTACCGGCCCGTCCAGCAGGACGGTCAGCACGTCCGCCGCGGCGTCAGGGCGGCCGGTTCTCCACGCCGCCGCCTGCATCCGCTGCAAGCGGCCCGGCTCGCGCAGCACCTCGTCGATCTTCCAGCCGATCGTCGCGGCCATGTTGCAGCGGACGGCGGCCCCCTGCTCCATCAGGTAGTCGCCGTTGCGAACCTCCTGTCCCGGAATGGGGTTCACGAGCACCATTGGCAGCCCTGCGGCCATGCACTCCGCCGCCGACAGGCCGCCGGGCTTGCCCACAAACAGGTCGGCGCGGCGCAGCAGCTGCGGCATTTCCTCCGTGAAGCCGAGCACACGGTAGCGGTCGCCGGCGGGTTCCACCAGTTTCTCGATGCGCTGCCGCAGCGCGTCGTTGCGGCCGCACACGACCATGGCCGTGAACGGCGAGCGCATGTGCAGCGTCTGCCGCACGACCGAGACGGCCTCGTCACCCCCGGTCGCGCCGGCCGAGATCAGCAGCATCGGGGGCCGGTCACCATCCCGCTCGGGCGCGACATTCGGCGGCGCGGCGGTCGGCGGTGTGACGATCGGGATGCCCGTGGCCGCGACGCGGTCGGGAGGCAGACCCAGCGCCACTAGCTCCACCCTGCTCTCCTCCCTGGCCACGAAGAGCGCATGGAAGGCGCCCGTAAGCCACAGGCCCTGAAAGTCGTAGTCCGTAGTGACGACCGCGGTCCTCGCGTCAGTGACGCCCCGAAGGAGCAGGGTCGCCAACAGCTGCGCTGGCAGGAAGTGGGTGCAGACGATCACGGTCGGTTGGAATCGCTTGATGGCGCCGATGACCGGAATAGCGTTCGCCCGTGTCCAGGGGTCGATCGGGCCGCGGCGCCGGAAGGGCGGATCGCTGATGTCGTAGCCCCAATCGACCAGCCATGGCAAACCCTCGACCAGGACGAAGTACCCCTTTCCCAGCAGTGCGCGGTAGAGCGCACTGCTCACCTGCAGCACGTCCAGCACCTGCACCTCGGCGATGTCGGCGCGCGCGGCGCAGGCCTGCTGCACCGCTGCCGCGGCACTGTTGTGACCAGCTCCCACCCCTGCAGAGAGGATGAGGACGCGCTCACCTCCAGCGGTGTCGGGGCGTAGTGCCGACGTCCTGCGCATGAAGACAGGCTAGCGGGCACGCACTCGTAGGGGCAGATCGAACAGGCAGATAGCCCAACCGGATTCGTCTTATACGGACGCATGAACCGGACGTCGCCTTCTAGGGACGTCAAGATTCGCGCGGTCGGCGCCGACTAGGATCGGCGACGTGGTCTCGATTCGTAATCGCGATAAAGCCGGTCGCATATCCTTCATCCTCCGCATCGCGCGGCGGTATTGGTTGGTCACGCTCACGATTGCTGTGGGCGTGATTGGGGTGGTCTTGGCTCTTGGCGGCGCTGGCTGGGTCGTGCAGTGGCTGTTCAGCGTTTATTCCCTCACGATCGCTGCTTGGCAGGCCGTTGGGATGGTGCGGGCGATGCTGCGACGGGAGTTCGGGCTCGACGTCCTCGCGGTGACAGCGATCGTGTCCACTGTCGTGGTGGGTGAGTATGTGGCCGCCTTGCTCGTCGTGCTCATGCTGACCGGTGGCGAAGCCCTGGAGGCCTACGCGAACCAGCGGGCGAAACGCGAGTTGGACGCGCTGCTCACCCGTGCACCGCTGCTCGCGCACCGCTCGGTTGAAGGGGGCTATCGGGATGTGCCGGTGGATGACGTGCGGGTGGGTGATGTGCTGCTGGTGCGCCCGTCGGAGATCGTGCCGGTTGACGGTGTGCTGCTTTCCGCCGAGACCACGCTTGACCAGTCCTCGATCACCGGTGAGAGCGTCCCCATGGAGAAACGGGCCGGAGACGCAGTGCTCAGCGGCGCCGTGAACGGCCAGGAAGCGGTGGAGATCCGGGCCACGGAGACAGCGTCAGCGAGTCAATACCAGCAGATCGTCGCCCTGGTCGCTCAAGCCGCTGAGAGCAAGGCACCGGTCGTGCGGCTCGCCGACCGGTATGCCGTGCCGTTCACGGTCTTCGCGCTGGCCCTCGGGGCGCTCGCCTGGTGGCTGAGTGGCGATCCGGTACGGTTCGCCGAAGTGCTGGTGCTCGCCACTCCGTGCCCGTTGCTGATCGCCGCGCCAGTGGCCTTCATCGGCGGTATGAGCCGGGCAGCACGAAACGGCGTAATCGTGAAGAGCGGCGGGGTACTCGAACAACTGGCATCGGCACAAACAGTCGTCTTCGACAAGACCGGAACCCTCACCCACGGGACGCCCGCCCTCACAGAGGTGCGGGCCGAGCATCCATTCACAGCCGACGAAGTGCTGACCGCCGTTGCCAGCGCCGAGCAGTATTCGTCGCATGTGCTCGCGGCGTCGATGATCGCAGCGGCGATCGACCGCGGGCTCCAGTTGCACGAAGCGGATTCCGCACACGAGGCCGCCACGAATGGCGTGGTTGCTCGCATCCAGGGTCGCGAGGTTGTGGTCGGTAAGTTCGCGTTCGTCGCCCAGCATGCTCCGGATGCGCGGCGCACCCGGATCGCGCCCGGCGAGCTGGCCATCTATGTGGCGATCGGCGGGGCGTACGCGGGAGCACTGCTGGCAAGCGACCGCGTGCGCGAGAATGCGCAAACCACGCTGCAACGGCTCGAGGAGTTGGGTGTTCGGCAGACGATGTTACTCACCGGCGACGCAGCCGACACGGCGCAGCACGTCGCGTCGGACCTCGGCATCACCCGGGTTCGCGCCGAATGCCTGCCAGCGGACAAAGTGGCCGAGGTCGCCGGTATCGCAGTGCGGCCGGTGATCATGGTCGGCGACGGAGTGAACGACGCGCCCGTTCTCGCTGCGGCGGACGTGGGCATCGCCATGGGTGCCAAGGGCGCAACTGCGGCCAGCGAATCAGCGGATGCGGTGATCCTCGTCGACGACATCTCCCGCGTAGCGCTAGCAGTCGTAGTCGGACGCGACACCGTTCGGATCGCCTTGCAAAGCATCTGGCTCGGCATAGCAATCTCGGTCGTGTTAATGGTGATCGCGGCGTTCGGCGTAATTCCCGCCACTGCGGGCGCGATCATCCAGGAGCTCGTGGATCTGGCAACGATCCTCGCCGCGCTCCGCGCGGTCGGCGGCCGGCTCGACGAGCGCGAAACGACTGCGAATGAGGCACAGTCGAACCACAGCCCGCGAGCCGGTGCCAGCATCACAGACTGACCGGATGCGCGCTTGAGTGGCACAGTGGAGTCGAACCGCGGCAGATAAGCACTCAGAGATTGGATTGACATGAAACCGCACCCGCGTTGCAAATCAGCTGCACCAGTGAACCCGCAACGCCCTGCCGCGCGCGACATCCTCATCGCCCTCGTGGCGTGGAGCCTCGCGTGGAAGGGGGCCTCGCTCTGGCGCGCAGCGAAGGATGACAGCAAGCCTTGGTTCGTCACACTGCTCATCTCGAACACCCTCGGAATCCTCGATGCCATCTACATCTTCGGTGTAAGCGGAGCCCGCCGCCGTGACGAACTCGACGAAGACTCGATGCTTGCCGCGACGAGTGAACCGGAACAACTCGGGCACACTCAAGAGACCTGAGCGCGCGCCCCAAGAGAAGTGTCAGGTCCTGGACGCTCGTCGGCGCCAGAGACGGTCTATGCGGCACCGAACGTGCGGGAACGCGACCTGCCCGCGAGAACGACGATGACGACCGCTGCCTGCACCATGACAAGGGTGCTGATCGTGGCGGGGAAGGTGGACGGCCCCAGATCGCTGGAGGTAAGGAAGTCGAACCCACCGTGCCAGAACACAACCGGCACGATGCTCCACCGTCCGAGTCTCGCGAGCCGCCCCAGCCAGAACGATCCAGCGATCAGCGCGACCGCCCATCCGATCGTCGCCCACCCCATCCCCCAGGAAATTGGTGTCGAACATGAACTGGGGAAGGTGCCAGAGACCCCGCCATCCGAGCGCAGCACGTATGCCGCGCAGATAGCACCGAGCGCCGGCTCCATCGAGCCCAGGTAGAAGAACCACGGCATAACTGTCGTCGCTCCGGCTAAGACGAGGGGCAACCATGTGAGCCAACTGAAACCGAACGCGACACTCACAAACACCGCAACTGCCCGGCCCGGCCGCAGACTTCCGACGGTTGGAGAAATAGAGGGATACTGCGCTCCAGCGGCCATGCGATGGGTCCTTCCGGTCGGAGCTTCCGCTCCGACCGTCTCAGCAAGACCCGAACCCGTGCGGCAGGGCCGAACGACCCGGACGACGTACTTACGAGTCGTTGTAGGCGAACTCGCGCGTCTCACCGGGACTCAACCGGACCCTCCTTCCTTCAACCATCGCCGTGATCGGCGCGGTCCCGCCCGGGTAGACGGACAGGCGCAGTACAACCGGATCCACGGTCACGCGGATCAACTGTTGCTGGAAGTGGAGCGTGAAGTCGATCTGGGTGATCTCCGGGGGAAGTACGGGGTGCAGCCACAGCATCCCGTCATGCAGTTCCAAGCCGGTGTAGCAGCGTGTGATCATGTCGATCGAGCCGGCCATCGCGCCCAGGTGCACGCCGGTGTGGGTCGTGCCGCCCTGGATGTCGGCTAGGTCGCTATCCAGAGCCTGCACGAGGAAGTCCCAGGAACGCGCACGGTCGCCGCGCGCTTCCACCCATGAGTGCACCACGTTACTGAGGGTTGAGCCGTGGCTGGAACGCTCGCGGTAATACTCCACCGTGCGCGGGATGGCCTCCGGCGGAAAGTCGTAGCCGAGCCCCCGAAGCACCGCGCGCAGTTCGTCGGCGCTGAACAGATAGAGCAGCATCAGGACATCCGCTTGTTTGCACAGTTTGTAGTTGTTGGTGTTGTCGCCCTCCGCAGCCAGGATGAGGTCGAGACGGCCGATTGCGCCGTACCGGGAGCGATAGTCGGCCCAGTCGAGTTCTTTCAACTGTT
Organism: Terrimesophilobacter sp.; assembly: GCA_039924285.1. Taxonomy (GTDB): domain Bacteria; phylum Actinomycetota; class Actinomycetes; order Actinomycetales; family Microbacteriaceae; genus Parafrigoribacterium. Next base: position 8,172 of record JBDTBD010000117.1, read on the forward strand.
CGTATCCCTCGAACTGGCTGATCACGCCGTCGGCGTGAAATGGAACGCACAACCGGCTGCCGATCTTTCGCCACCTCTCCGACTCACCGGGCCGCAGCTTCACCCGGTTCCACACCTGGTCGGCGTACTGGGGCGTGAGCAGGCCCACCGCATCCGCTGCCCGCTGCATCACCCAGGCAGCCATGACGTTCGTATAGGCGTTGTTGCGAAGCCCTTTCCCCGGGGTGTCCGGATACCCGTCATGGAACTCATCTGGGCCCATCACACCGCCGATGTCGTACCGGTCGGCCGTCTCGTCGTGTGTGGCGAGACTGGCGAAAAAGCGGGCAATCTCGATAATCAACTCCGCGCCCTGTTCGATCAGGTAGCCGAGGTCGCCCGTGGACTCGTAGTACTTCCACGCGCTGTAGGCGATGGCCAAGCCGACATGCCGTTGCAGGCGCGAATTGTCCGGCATCCAGGCGTCGTTGCGCAGGTTGAACAGTTCGGTGGGCGTCTCCTCGCGCCCGTCGATGCCGCTTTGCCAGGGGAACATTGCCCCCTGATGGCCGGCCGCACGCGCAGCGGCGCGCGCTTCCGGGAGCCGCCGGTAGCGGTAGCCGAGCAGCGCCCGGCTGATCTCCGGGCGGTGCATCGATAACGTCGGGTAGACGAACATTTCGTCCCAAAAGACGTGGCCTCGGTATCCTTCACCGTGCAGCCCTCGGGCCGGCAACCCCGCGTCGAGGTCAGCGGTGACTGCGGCGACGCTCTGCAGAACGTGGAACGTATTGATGTTCAGTGCCAGCTGCTGGCGCTCGTCGGTCTGCAAGGGATCTGTCTCCAGCAATACCGTGAACTCGTTCCACAGCACCCGCCACGCTGCCTCGTGAGCGGACTGGAGCGTCGCAAGGTCGGGCAGCCAGCGCATCCGTGCGGTGGCCGCGAGCGTGGGCGACGAGATTGCCCGATCGCGCGAGGTGCTAACAACCACAGTCTTCTCCACGGTCAACGGATGCCCCTCCCGGGCTTCCAGGGATATCTCGTGGGCGACCCGGCCGGCGGTATCCGTGAGCAGGGTGCGAGGCGGATGCTGAGCCACACCGTCAACGAGTATGCACGTTCGGGCGACCATCACAATGTGGATGCCGGACTGCGAGGTCTCCGTTTCGAGCAGCACGGTGTCGGCGTCGGGCTCGGCAGTAGCGCGCGGCACCAGGTGAGTGTCGGCCAACAGGCGATACTCGGGCACGTTGCGGTTGGCGACGCGACCTTCCAATGCCGAGCGCACAATCAAGGGGCCCGACCAGTTTTCGGCTTCGAACGTGACTACCTGCCCGGCCACCCGGTCGTCGTGCTGCGAGACGAAGCGCTGCTGGGTGATGCGCGTGATGCGGCCGGCAGCATCGCGGGTACGGAAGGCACGAGTGAGTACGGCACGACCAAGATCGAGAGTCTGTTCGTAGTCGAGGAGCTCGGCCGTGTCGACGTCGAACCAGGTTTCGGCGCTGGCGTGCGGGTGGATACCGTCGGTGCGAAACGTGATGGGCAGCCAGTTCGGTGCGTTCACCAAACTTTCGTCTTCGCCGCTGTGGCCGTCGACCTGGGTGCGAAGCCGGTTGTAGACACCAGCGAGATAGGTTCCGGGATAGTGCGGTGCCGTGGCGGTAACCTCCGGGGCAGCACCCCGCGTCGCCCAATAGCCGTTGCCCAACGTGCACAGAGTCTCCCGCAGTGGCTCGGTCGCCGGCTCGAATCCCACGTAATGCAGCCGCCACGGGTCGCTTTCGGATTCGCCGCCCGCCCAGCCGGGGTGGGCGGCGACGAGGCGGCTGTCGAGGTCGCTCAGGTCGGACACGATCAGGTGGGCGCCAGCAGCCCGAAGCCCTCCGTCGGCGCCGTGCCGGCTGACCCCGACGACCCAGCCGAAGCCTCCGTTCGACGCCGCAGTGACACCAGCCTCCGCATCTTCAAGTACGACCGCCTTAGCAGCAGTCACGTGCAGCTGACGCGCCGCCTCAAGGAACATCGCCGGGTCTGGCTTGCCGGACAGATGCATCCGCTGGGCGTCGGTGCCGTCGACCGTGACGTTGAACAGGTTCTCGACTCCGGCAGCCCGAAGCACCCGACCGCAGTTGCGGCTCGATGTGACCAGGGCAGTCGGGATGCCCCGTGCCCGCAGGCGATGCAGCAGTGTCACGGCATCCGGGTAGGCGCTCACTCCGTTCTCGTCAAGCTGCTGGTCAAAGAAGTACTGCTTGCGGGCGGCAAGTGATTGCACGGTCGGCATGTCCGTCGTGCGGAGTGCGGCATACTCCGTCCCTTCAGGCAGTGTGACACCGCGCGAAGCGAGGAAGGTGCGCACGCCGTCCTCGCGGGGGCGGCCATCGACGCTGCGGCGGTAGTCCTCGACCTCGTTGAAGGGCGCGGCGGCGGGTGCCAGCCCGGGAAGCGCCTCATCGAAGAGGCGCTTCCAGGCGGCGGCATGCACGACCGCGGTGTCGGTAACGACCCCGTCCATGTCGAAAATGACAGCCTCGTAGCGCCTATTCCACTTCGCATTCTGGGCCACGCCAGCCAGTCTAGGAGCGGGCGATCTGGGCGCGGCTGCGGCAGGCCGGGCGGTGTGCCCGGCGCAGGCGGCGCCGCAGGATAGCAATGTTATAGCAATGTCGTATTGGTCACAGGTTTGCAGTCTGCGCTGCGTCATTCCCGTAGAGTTCATCCATGGTGAAGCCCCGGTCTGATCCGTCGTGAGCAGGATCGCCAAATCCGTCGAGCAGGCCAAGGCGCAGCTCGGATTGTCGGGCGAGCAGGTAGCTCGGCGGAACGCGGCTGGCCTGACGAACCGGATCTCGCAGGCCTCCAGCCGAAGCGTGTGGGAGATCGTTCGCGCCAACGTGCTCACGTTGTTCAACGCCATCGTGGCGGGGAGCTTTATCCTTCTGCTGGCGTTGGGCCAGTGGCGGGATGCGCTGTTCGGGTTCGCGGCCGTTGGCAATGCGGTGATCGGGGTGGTGCAGGAGTATCGCGCCAAACGTGCGCTCGATCGGCTCACCGTGATCAACACCCCAGATGCGCGGGTGCTTCGAGATGGCGCCGTGCGGGATGTTGCGGTGGAAGCGGTGGTGCATGACGACGTCCTTGTGCTTCGGGCCGGGGACCAGGTTCCCGCTGACGCCACGATGCTGGACGGCGAGAGTCTCGAGATCGACGAGTCGCTGCTCACCGGTGAGGTCGATCCGGTGTTGAAGGTACCGGGAGACGACGTTCTCTCAGGGTCGAGCGTCGTCGCCGGGCACGGCCGGGCACGGGTAACTCGTGTCGGCGAGGAATCGTTTGCCAGCCGTCTAACGGCTGAAGCCAAACGGTTCTCCTTGGTCAATTCGGAGATTCGCAACGGTCTCAACCGGGTTCTGCGGTGGATCACCTGGGCGCTCCTGCCCATCATGCTCATCGTCGTCAACGGCCAGATGCAGGCCGCCGGCGGCTGGGAATTGGCCATCAACAGCGGGAGCTGGCGTACCGCGGTGGTCGGCGCGGTGGCGAGCATCATCGCCATGGTGCCGCTGGGGCTGGTGTTGCTAACCAGTGTCGCCTTCGCTGTCAGCGGAGTGCGGCTTGCCCAGCAGGAGGTGCTTATCCAGGAGCTCGCAGCGGTGGAGGTGCTCGCCCGGGTGGACATCATCTGCCTGGACAAGACCGGTACGCTCACCGAGGGCGCGATCGTGTTCGACGCCGTGCACCCCGTTGCTGCCATGCCCGCGACGGGAGCGGACCAGCGGCCCGGTTGGAACACCCCCGGTTGGAACACACCCGGTTGGAAGCAGAGCTTGGGCTGGTTCGGCGCAGACCCGAATGCCAATGCAACAGCGAAGTGCCTCGCCGAGGAGTTCCCATCCGACAGCACCCTTCGTGCCGTGGCCACCATCCCGTTCTCGTCCGAACGCAAGTGGAGTGCCGTCGCCTTTGGCGCTGACGCGGTCGCCCAGGGAACCTGGGTGTTGGGCGCGCCCGAGCTGGTACTGAATTCGAAGTCGACGCACGGGTCGGTCTCAGCGACTGCGCTGCACGAAGCGAACACCCTTGCCTCGGCCGGCATGAGAACGCTCCTGCTCGCCCATAGCGCGGAGATGATTCCAACCGATGCCGCGCCCGGTCCTGCGTCCGCCCCTGCCGCCGGACCTCGGCTTCCGCCCAGACTGTCGCCAGCGGTGCTGCTGACCTTCCGCGAGAAGGTACGCCCCGACGCGGCGCGCACGCTCTCGTACTTCCACGACCAGGGCGTCGGGGTGCGAGTTATCTCTGGTGACGATCCCCAGACGGTCGCCGCGGTGGCGCGAGAGGTCGGCATCCACGTCGAGGAGGGATACGACGCCCGACAGCTTCCCGCTGACCCGGACCAGCTGGGCGATGTGATGGAGCAGGAACGGGTCTTCGGCCGGGTCACCCCAACACAGAAGAAGGAAATGGTGGGAGCCCTCCAGCGGCGCGGCCACGTGGTCGCGATGACAGGCGACGGGGTGAATGACGCACTCGCGCTGAAAGACGCCGACATCGGGATCGCCATGAACACGGCCGCGGCGGCCACTAAAGCTGTGTCGCGGCTGGTGTTACTGGACGGCAAGTTCGACCGGCTCCCAAGCGTCGTGGCGGAGGGACGACGCGTTATTGCCAACATTGAGCGGGTCTCGGTGGTGTTCTTGAGTAAGACGGCGTACGCCGTTGCGATGTCGGTGATCTTCGGCGCGCTGATCTGGGGCTTCCCGTTCCTGCCACGCCAACTTTCGGCGACCGACGGGCTGACCATCGGGATCCCGTGCTTCTTCCTCGCGCTGATGCCCAACAACCGCCGCTACCGTCCGGGATTCCTCAAACGGTCGCTCTGGTTCGCGGTGCCCGCCGGGCTCATTATCACCGCCGGCATCCTCGCGGTGCAGACGTGCGCCAGGCTGCTTGGCGGCTTCTCGACAGCGGATGTTCAGGGGGCGTCGGTGATCACGCTCGCGTTCATCGCGCTCTGGGTTCTCGTGGTCGTCTCTCGACCGCTGAACCTCGCACGGGTCGGCATCGTTCTCGCGATGTACGTCGTGCTCGTCGGGATGCTCACGATCCCCCTGCCGCGGGACTTCTTCCATCTGGCGGTGCCGCCGCCAGCGCTGCTGCTCGTGTCGGTCATCGCATCGTTCGCCGGATGCCTTGCCATCGAGATCCTGGGACGGATCCGAGCGCGCGTCAACGCGCGCGCGGATGGTCGCCCCGCCCCGCGCGACGGCGATCCTTTGCCAGACTGATGGGCATGCCCTCCCGCCCACGCACAGTGCAGCAGATAATCGCGTTCATCGCGGCAGTTGTGATCGGCACCACTTTAGTCATATTCGTCGTTCACTGGATTACCGATTCGTGGGCGGTCAGCAGCGCAGCTGGAGTGATTGCGGGCGTGCTGTCCGTGGCGATGTATCCGATCCTCTTCCGGAAGCGCTCAGATGGCGCACGGTGACATACTCAGCACATGCCGAGTCGAAGCACCGAGCGAACGATGCCACGAGACCAAACGGTCCAGGCCGACAGCACGCTCGAACCAGGGAACCCGTGCAATGAGCAGCACCTGCCAGCAGACCAGGTAGGCGCCGAGCATCCCGCACAGCTCACCGACCGTCGTCGCAACACTCGCCGGTGTCGTCGTGAAGGACGCGGGAACGCTCGTCCACCACATCCACAGCACGACGAGCAGCCCGGCCGCCAACGTCACCCGGACACCTCGTGAGCGACGTCGATGCGCTCACGCTTCGCACGCTAACCCGGCGCGGCGCCGCGATCGCACTCATCGTCTGGATCTCCATGACATCAACGATCCCGGCTGATTCTTGACGCATTCTTACGCGGGCTGGAAAAGACCTGGAGATCAGTTATGAAGATGGCACATCGGGTATCTCGCGCCCCGATCTCAACCGGTCGGCGTCGACATTGTGCCGGTCACATCATTACCGATCGCCAACTGCAGTGCGGCTGGGTTCCGCTCGATCTCCATGGATGATCAGCACGGGGCAATGCGAGCGTTCGGCGCACGCAGAGCTCACTGACCCCAGAAGGAGGCCGGCAAAGCCGCCATGTCCACGGCTGCCGAGTACAAGCATTTCTGCATGTCGACTTTCCTCGATGAGGACTTGCGCCGGTGTCCCTTTTCGCACGCACGTGCTCATGTCCTGTGGCAGCTCGTCTTCGAACGCCCCGTCGATGGCCGTCTCCATGGTCGCTCGCGCATCGTCTTCTGGAGACCAGTTCACGTCGGGAACGTAGGTGCCGAACATCAGCGGATATTGCCACGCGGTTACCGCTTTCAGGTGCAGGCCGAGGGCTGAACTGATTCGAGCGGCGCGCCGGAGCGCGTCGATCGACGCATCCGATCCATCCACGCCGACAATCACGGGCTTACGCCCCGGGCGTTCTTCGCGATCATGGTTCGTCGACATCATCGCATTCGATTCTCACTCAAGGTGCTATCAACCCGCTGGCCCACCGTCCTGTCGGTGACCTTTGTGCCGCGGATTGGAATCAATATCTCGCCTTGACCGGGAATTGGCGTACGCCGATCCATCACCTGCGGCGGCTCCTTGAATCCTGTGAGAACTGCAGCCTTCATGTCTGTGTTCCTACTTGCTTGAGGGTTCATCGAATGACCGGGTCGGATTCTCGTGGACGACGAGAACCGGGCATTGCGCATGTTCGGCGCATTCGGCACTGACAGAGCCCAAGAGCAGTCCGGCGAATCCGCCGTGACCACGGGATCCGAGAACGAGCATTTCAGCTCCGACGCTTTCGGTCATGAGCACATGGGCAGCATTGCCTTCGCGAACATTCAGGTTGAACCAGTCGGGCCAGGTGCCGTCGAAGACACGATTGATCGCCGCCCCCGCTGCATCCCTGGCGTTTTTCTCCATATCCGGAAGCGATCCAACCGCGTATGCGCTCAACGCAATGGGATACGACCATGCGATGACGGCCTCAAGCGAAGCACCGAGTGCCTGTGCCAATCGGACGGCGTGTTCCAGCGCCATGACGGACGGATCGGATCCGTCGAGTCCGACGACGATTCGCGACCGATCCGTTTCGGCGGAATCTGCAGGGATGTGTCGCTCAACAATTGATTCTGGAGGGTTCATATGAACAGTTTGATCGCTGCCGCACGCTCGGAACAGGGACCAAGGTCCTATAGCTAGGCTTCCGTCACCGACCTCGAAATACGGTCTAAAGTCCCTATTCGGCGAATCCGGTGAACGTTACGTTGAGTCTGTGGCCCTTCGAATGTTGCCACCGACAACCGAGTCCCTCCGGCAGGGCATTCGCGACGATAGAGCGCGTGCGGCTCGGCAGCGGTGGGTCGCCAGCATGGGTGAGCAGTCGTGCAGTCCCTGCTCTGACAGCAGACTCGCACCATGGGTAAGCGGCTTGACATCGAAGGGCACCACTACTCCGTTCGTCTCGAGAAAATCTTTTTGAAGGCGCCCATTTTATCAACTTTGAAATTCACTAGCGCATCGTGGGGTCGACCCACCTCCTATCGAGGAAGAGTCGGGAACCAATGATCTTGTGTCCGGCCACCGCGGAACAACAGGATGAATTGAGTTAGCGTCAACGGGAGTCTATTGACGGTACTCATCGCATGGAGCCTCGTGTGGAAATCGAGGTCTATCTGACACGCGGCTCGCGACGGCTTGTTCCGCGCACTCCGCGGCAAACTACCGACGACAGATGTCAATACTGAAGACGACGCTGCCCTGGTCGTCGAAGCACATTTGGCCATCTTTGACGAGAAGGACATCTCCGACATCCTCGACAGCGTCACCCTGGTGATCCAGGCCGAACGTCCCCTCAGAGGTGGTCGAGTGTGAAGGTGCCGACGGATATGCCGACCGGTGATCCGTCCTGGCGTGATTCGACGTCGCCGAGTAGCCGCCCGGCGCCCTGGGCCGGAAGCACCGGTCCAGGGAGCTGGAAAGCCTGGTGGCGATTTAGTGGCGTGGGAAGTTCTGTGCGATGGAGGTGTTCGCTTGGCGGACGGTGGCACCGCGAATCCAGCTTGTGGCACACGCAACCTCTCCGTCGACGAGCGGCCCCTCACCGATGAACGCGGAATGTCTTCGCTTTGACCGGTGCGTCGAAGCCCAGGCTGCGTAGCTCGTGCCGGATTGCTTTTGCGGCTGACCCTGGCATTCGCGGCGCATTCACGCGGGTATCGAACGCGATTGCTGCGATGGCGGCGTCCGGTCTGTCCAGAACCCCAAGCCATTCCCGGATGCCGCGCGCCGGCAGGTGGGGTGCGACCCGCTCGGTGCGTGCGGTTTCACGCGTACTTGGGCGCGACATTGAGAACGCGCGCGTCGGTGCTCCCGCCACGAGCAGATCGAATCCTCCGACGGTAGCGGGGGCCGAATCGGAATCGGCCACCTCCACCGTCATCGTGAGCCCGAGTTCTTTTGCGATCGCGAGCAATGAGTTCGGTGTTTCCCCAAAGTGTTGCGTACACCACAAGTGCGCGCATCCGGTTACTCCTGGTTCTCTTGTGCGTCGCTGGGGACGATGATGATCGGCGAATGAATGTTGAGAGCCACGGTGTGGCTGACAGATCCCAGCAGGAACCTCATCGTTGTTCGGTGGCCGCGGTTGCCAACGACCAGCATCCGGGCGCTTTCGCCCGCTTCGAGCAGTGCTTCCGCTGGTGCGCCGTGGACGAGGTCCGGACGGATCCGGAGTTCCGGGTAGGCGGCACGAACTTGCGCCTCGGCCTCGTCAAGAATGTGCTCGTGTGCCTGGGCAAGGGAGCGGGTGAAGTCGTCGTCTGCCGGAGCACGGAGGTCCTGCCACGCAGCTGGTTGCTGCCAGGCTTGCACGAGGTGCAATTCACTGCCATGCGCCGCTGCGTCCCGCGCAGCAAGCCGCGCGGCTGCCGCGGATGCCGCGGATCCGTCGATTCCGACCACAACGACATTGTGGAACTCGTCGTCGCCTTGTGGGACGATGGCGATTGGCCCGTCCGCGTTTCCGGCTAGGCGCACACCCATCGACCACGCATTTCGGGAGGACGATTGCTGTAGCTCCGCTCCCACCACGACGAGTGCCGACGGATCTGACAGCCGCCTGAGTTCGTCGTACGGGTCGCCGCACAGCAGGAGCGCGTCAACGGTCAACCCGGGATTTTCCTGCCGAAGCTGACTGACCCTGTCGCCCAGTTCCATACGCGCTGCCACGACGACGCGATCGGAATCGCTCGCGTGCAGGACGAGTACGGCGTCGTCGACGACTCGGACGATGGCAACGCGCCCGCTGTGTGGCATCTGGTGCCGGACGGCCCAATGTAGGGCGTTTTCTGACGCTGCGGATCCGCTCCATCCGACGACTGTTCGCGCGCCGGTGTGCGGCTCGCGGGGCCGCTCGTCTATTTTCGGCGTGTCTGGAACCGCTGCCGTTGCAGTAGGCCGTCGGGCCAGCAGAACGGGAATCGACATGTCCAGAAGGACCTGGCTGTGAACCGATCCTCCCATCAGGCGTTGCAGCCGCGACCGCTTGTGGTGCCCGAGCACCAGCAGTCGAGCGCTACGGGATGCTTCGATGAGCGCATCGGCCGGGGATCCATAGATGCTTTCGGTCTGAACGCGCGCCTTGGGAAAACGTTCGAGAACGTGAGCTTTCGCGCGCGCAAGCACCGCCGCGTGATCGCGGGACGCGATCTCCGGCGGAACCAAGGATGTGAACAGGGGATTGGTGACATAGCCGGCACACACGAGCAGCAGTACGCTGTCAGTCGCGATGGCCTGCGCTGCCGCGACTTCGCACGCGAATAACGCTTCGTCAGAGCCATCCACTCCTACAACGATATGACGCCCGGCAGGGAGTGTTTCGGGTATGACGGCAATGGAACATGAGATTGCCACGGCGAGCCGCAGGCTCAATGTTCCGTGGATCGCTCCGACGATGACGCCGTGTTTGTGGGTGCCGATGACGAGCAGATCTGCGTCATATGCGGGCGAGGACAGGGCCGATAGCACGCTGCCGTGCGACACTTTCGCGGCGACGTCGACATCTGGCGCGAGCCGTTGTGCGCGCTCCCGGGCGTTGTCTATGAAGGAGCGCGCGGTAACGGCAAGCCGTTCCGGGAGTCCGGGAACCAGAGTGGCCACAGTGTCGGGGACGACGGTGACCAGCGTGACTGACGCGTCGGTGCGCCCGGCGCGCTCCATCGCCCAATGAAGAGCACTCTCGCTCGGTGCACTGCCGTCGAGCGCCACCACGATTTTCTCGACCACGATTCCCCTTGTGCTTGTTCGTGCGACTTTTCAGGTTCACCTTCAAGCATTCGTGCGCGGAGACACTCTTTATAGAGTCAAAGGTCCTATTCGTGTGCGGGGCCTCGGCCCAGCGGCATGCGGGACAGTCACGCTTCAGCCAACCTGGTTCGCTCAGTACCGAGCTCGGCATGGAGGTACTGTGATCGTGAGACTGAATGTGGGCTCCGAGGCGTTGGCCAGGCCGAGTCCCGAAGTGCCGATCGCCATGCCGGCCACCAGCTCGCCCGCCACGATTGGGATGTTCCACGAGGCGCGCAGTGCCGCGATCGGCCCCAGGAGGCCGACGAGTACGACAAGCGCAAGGGTCGAGAAGCTCACGGGTTCACGCTAACGTTGCCCCTGCTCGGTCAGCCGGTAGCAGTGGCGCCTGAGTTGCGGGTTCGCAGCTTCGGCATCTGGCGACACCTTGACCGTCTGCGGTCCGACCGCGCATTTCACGCACGTGTTCGATTGTTGCGGAACGTCCTCAGACTTCGGAACTCTCGTTGCGCTGGTGATAGACGAGTACCGGGCAATGGGCGTATTCGGCGCATGCCGCGCTGACTGAGCCCAGAAGCATCCCGGCGAAGCCGCCATGCCCTCGACTGCCGACGACGAGCATGGTCGCGTCTTTGCTCGCTTGGATGAGGGTGCGGGCGGGGGCACCTTCGAGGACCTCGCTATGCGTGCGGTTGGGTGTCTCTGTGCCGAACACAGTGTGGACGGCACCCGTGAGAACCTCTTGCGCACGCGTTTTCATCGACCAGTCGGGGGCGATGTAACCGTAGCCGGCTGGGTCCTGCCAGGTTGAAATGAGGACGAGGTCTGCGTCTAGTGCGCGCGCCATACGGGCGGCCTCAGCGAGTGCGCCGTTGGAGGATTTGGAGCCGTCGACGCCGACGACGATTCGTGCGGGCGGTATTACCTGTGAGGGGGTTTCTGTACTCATAACCGCAACAATGCCGCCGCCTCCTCCCGCAGGACAAGGGACGAAAGTCCCTTTTAACATCTTGTTGCACGACGAGGTGAGCGAGTAGTGACGATCTTTAAGGACTTTCGCCCCTGGTGCCCTGCAACGAAGTCCGGTTGACTGAGTCGGTCAAGCCGGATGAACAGCATCAACCTGTTCAAGAAGAGAGTCGTCCATGGTCGAGAGCAACAGCACATCGTCACAATGGAATTTCGGCACCTCAAACGCGGTCTCCGATCAAACGCTGGCGGAATTGAACGCGTGGTGGCGGGCGGCGAACTACCTGGCGCTGGGGCAGATCTATCTTCTCGACAATCCGCTGCTCCGTCGACGGTTGACGCGCGAGGACATCAAGCCTCGTCTGCTGGGCCACTGGGGGACGACTCCGGGATTGAACTTCATGTACGCGCACCTGAACCGAGCGATCCGCGAGCGTGCGCTGGACGCCATGTTTGTGACCGGTCCTGGCCACGGCGGACCGGGCATGGTCGCCAACGCCTATCTCGATGGCACCTACAGCGAGGTTTACAACCGGATCGACCGATCCGAGGATGGCCTGCGTCGACTATTCCGGCAATTCTCCTTTCCGGGCGGCATCCCGTCCCACGTCGCGCCACAGACTCCAGGCTCGATCCACGAGGGCGGCGAGCTTGGCTATTCGCTCGCGCACGCCTATGGGGCCGCGTTCGACAACCCGGACCTGCTGGTTGCGTGTGTCGTCGGCGATGGCGAAGCCGAGACGGGGCCGCTGGCCACGGCGTGGCATTCGAACAAGTTCGTGAATCCGGCCAGCGACGGGGTGGTGCTGCCGATCCTGCACCTGAACGGGTACAAGATTGCCAACCCGACGGTGCTTGCCCGAATCCCCGAGACGGAACTGCTGGAGTTGATGCGCGGTTACGGGCACACCCCCTACCTGGTTTCCGGCGGTTTCGACGGGGAAGACCCAATTGAAGTTCATAAGCGTTTTGCCGCGACTCTCGACGAGGCGCTTGATCAGATTGCGCAGATCAAGTCCGACGCCGCTGCCGGGAGTCTCATTGCCCGACCGGCGTGGCCGATGATCATCTTTCGGTCCCCGAAGGGGTGGACGTGTCCGAAAGAGATCGACGGGCATCCGGCTGAGAACAACTGGCGGTCGCACCAGGTGCCGTTGACCGACGCGCGCGACACGGTCGCCCACACTGAGTTGCTTGAATCGTGGCTGCGTTCGTACCGGCCTGAGGAACTTTTCGATGATTCCGGCGCCCCTGTCGCTCAGGCGACGGCGCTCGCCCCGGCAGGCGACAAGCGGATGAGCGCGAATCCCGTCACCAACGGCGGCCTGCTGCGCCAGGAACTGCACCTTCCAGACTTTCGAGACTATGCGGTCGCAGTGCTCTCACCGGGCGGCTCGACCGACCAGGCGACGGAGGTGCTGGGACGCTGGCTGCGTGATGTGATTCGAGACAATCCCGATAATTTCCGGATCTTCGGTCCGGACGAGACGGCATCAAATCGTCTTCAGGACGTGTTCGAGGTGACCGATAAGCAGTGGAACGCGCAACTGCGGCCAATCGACGAATTGGACAATCATCTGGCCCCAGCGGGTCGAGTGATGGAGATGCTCAGCGAGCACCAGTGCGAGGGGTGGCTGGAGGGCTACCTGCTGACCGGTCGCCACGGCTTGATCAACTCGTACGAGGCGTTCATTCACATTGTCGATTCGATGTTCAATCAGCACGCGAAATGGTTGGAGTCCGCCAAGCGGATTCCGTGGCGCCGGCCGGTGTCGTCGTTGAACTATTTGCTCAGTTCGCACGTGTGGCGGCAAGACCACAACGGCAACTCTCATCAGGACCCGGGTTTCATCGATCACGTCGTCAACAAGAAGGCCGACATCGTTAGGGTGTATCTACCGTTCGACGCGAACACACTTTTGTCCACTTACGATCACTGTCTGCGGTCGGTGGACTACGTCAACGTTGTCGTTGCCGGCAAGCAACCGGGGTACAACTGGCTGAGCATGGAGCAGGCGATCGTACACTGCACGCGAGGGCTGGGGGTCCTTGACTGGGCCGGCACCGAGGTGCCCGGCGAAGAACCTGACGTTGTGCTCGCGGCTGCCGGCGACGTGCCGACCTTGGAAGTGCTGGCCGCCGCCTCAATCCTGCGTCGGAGGATCCCAGAACTGAAGGTCCGTGTGGTGAACGTTGTCGACCTGATGCGGCTGCAGAGCGAGAGCGAACACCCGCACGGGTTGGCCGACACCGAGTATGACGCCGTCTTCACCACTGACAAACCGGTGATCTTCGCTCATCACGGCTACCCGTGGCTGATCCACCGGCTGACCTACCGCCGCCACGGCCACGAGTACCTGCATGTGCGCGGCTACAAAGAAGAGGGAACGACCACGACCCCTTTTGACATGGTCATGCTCAACGACATCGACCGGTTCCACCTGGTCATCGATGTCCTGGACCGGGTTCCGGGGCTCGGGGCACGCTATGCGGGCTTGCGGCAGGAACTACAAGATGCCCGAGTGGCCGCCCGCGCATACACTCGCGCCCACGGCGAGGACCTACCCGAAATCACCACTTGGCGCTGGGACGCGACGCCAACTGCTGGAGCGCGGGGAGCTACCGCTCTCGAGGACGTCGGTAACGACAATTGATCGGGACCACGTGCGCTCATCTTGTACCCGCGAACTGGTCGAACGGTTTGTCGACAACCCGATAAGCATGACAGAGCAAAATCTGGATCCGCCCCGGTGCTGAACCCAATCCCAACGCCCGTGCAACAGGCCCCTGACCATCTCCCAGAATTGGATGGCGGCGACCACAAGGGCGAATCCGCTGATCATCCACCGTGCCCACTCCTGGTTGCCGGTAAGCGTGATGACCACCCACGACCGCGACTAGCGCCGTGACAGCCCACCGGGTACCGACGTGTCAGCGAACCAAGCCATGTCATGCCCCTGTACTACCCGACCGGCACTGCCAATGCCAGCCTGGAAAGGCTAGCCAAAGCACCGAGAGCTCGAAAGCACTATTCGTAGTTCCCAAGGACGTTGTGATCAGCGAGGCGTGAGCTGAATGGCGGAGACCTCCGATATCGATATGGGTACCACGCTCATCTCGATAAACCGGGAGGTCTTCGTGACTCACATTAATGCTCCCCTGACGCCGGTGGGTCGTCTTCGTCTGGCGGTGCTGGCAGACGGTGGCGGGGGGGCGGTGCGGCGGGCCGCCGAACGGTTTCAGGTATCGCCCGCGACTGCGGGCAAGTGGGCTGCTCGTCTGCGGGCCGGCCTGCCGATGACGGATCGATTGTCTCGCCGGCACCGGTCGCCGAACCGGACCGTAAGAGGCTGGAGCGAAGGATCCTCGCCTGCGGTTCGCATGTCGGTGGGACCCCCACCGCATCGGTTACCACCTCCACGTCGCCCGCTCCACCGTCGAGCAGGTCTTTGGCCGTTACCGTAGGCCGTTGCTGCGTTTCGTCGACCAGAGCACAGGACTGCCGGTGACGCGTGCGAAACCGGTCCGCTACGAACACCCGAAACCCGGTGACCTGGCCCCATGTCGATATCAAGAAACAGGGCCGCATCCTCTGCGGTTGCGGTCACCGCAAGTTCGGTCGCACCGTCGGCAACCGCAACAACAAAAAGAAGGGCCGCGGCTACTCGTTCCTCCACCACGCGGTCGATGACCACTCGCGGCTGGTCTACTCCGGGATCCTCATCGACGACAAGAAAGAGACCACCGCCCGATTCTGGATCCGAGCCAACGCGTTCTTCGAAGCCGCTGGAATTACGGTCCTCGAGTCGTCAGGGACAACGGATCCTGCTACCGCTCAGGTGTCTTCGCTGACGCACCAGGGCCGAACATCGCCCACACATTCACCCGACCCTACCGGCGCCGCAGACCAACGGGAAAGTCGAACGCCTTAACCGCACCCTCGCTAACGTCAACACCTACCTCTGTGACGAGGCCCGCGCCGAAATCTACCCGGTCTGGATCCATCAGTGCAATCATTCTCGACCCCTTCGCGGCATCGGTGGAAAAGTTCCAGCGAACGCGTTCGCAACCTTACGGGGAACTACAACTAGTCGGTCGACCGTTGTCGGGGCTAAAGCCCCTGTAGGAATACCGGGCGGTCGCGGAGGATGGAGGTAAGTGATGTGCTCTTCGACGGCCGACTGGCGAGCCATCGAGGATCGGGTCCAGACGTGAGGAGAATCTGATGGTCGGAACGATTGTGGTGGGGATCGAGGGTACGGAGCGGAGCAGGGTGGCCCTGCGCTGGAGCATGGAACGTGCCGCCGCAACGGGAACCGAGATCAGCCTCACCCACGTCATTGACGATGAATGGGCCACGGTCGGCTCTCGTATCCTCGGAGGCATGCGAGTCGATGCGGAGCGCCTTCTCGAGAGAGAAGCTGAATACGCGCGGTCTCTCACCTCTGGCGTTGTCGTGAGCACTCAGCTGCTCCATGGGAACTTGATGGATGAGCTTATCGTCACCTCGAAGAATGCCGATCTGCTCGCCGTCGGAACTCACAACACCGGATTTATCTACGGTAGAGTCTTCGGCTCACGCAGCATTTTGTTGGCTGCGGCAGCCTATTCGCCTGTCGCGATCATCCCTCAGTCTTTACTATGCGGCGGACGTGGCGTTGTGGTGGGGGTCGACGACTCTGATGCAGGCCGCGCGGCGATCTGTTTCGCCGCCGCGGAAGCACAGCGTGCTCGTCAGACCTTGACGCTCGTGCGCGCATCTGGCACCCCGAGACTTCGGGCGGAGCAGGACGAGTGGCAGCAACAACGCGACCTGTACTCCGACGAACATGCCAAGACGATATTGTGCAAAGCCGAGACCATCGCAAAGTCGGTGGACGCTGACTCTGAAATCAGAGTCAGCCGGATTCGGCGCCCAGCGGCAGAGGCACTTCTGGACGCCTCCGCAACGGCTGCCCTCCTAGTCGTCGGAAGTTCCCGTCGGGAAGGTGCCAATAGGATGATGTTGGGCTCGGTAAGCCATGACGTTCTGATCAATCTGACGGGGCCAACGATCGTTGTGCATGGTGCGAAAGCGGTGAGCGTTAGCTGATGAGGGCGATCGTCGTAGTGGAATTGTGTTCGACGGGATCGTCTCCACCGCGGCGCTCGTGGTGGGCGTGGCTGGGGCGACCGCCGAGTCGGCGCCGATTCTTGTTGCCGGTCTCGCCGGCCTGGTCGGCGGAGCGGTATCGATGGCGCTGGGGGAGTACGTATCCGTCAGCAGCCAACGCGACAGTGAACGCTCCTTCATTGCCATGGAGCGGAGGGAACTGGAAGAAGCTCCCGAGGAGGAACTGGCCGAATTGGCCGTGCTTTATCAGGCGAAAGGGCTGTCCACGGACACCGCGAAGCAAGTGGCCAAGGAACTCACCGACCATGATGCGCTTGCTGCCCACTTGTCGGTGGAGCTGAACATCGACGAAAAGGATGTGGTGAACCCGTGGCATGCTGCGTTCTCGTCGGCCGCCGCATTCGGTGTCGGCGCGATACTGCCACTCGCGGCGATCCTGCTCGCTGCAGGGCTGTGGCGGGTACCGATCACTTTCGCCGTCGTGTTGGTAGCGCTGGCCATCACTGGAGCCCTGGGAGCCCACCTCGGCGGAAGTTCGAAGTGGCGCGCCATGGCCCGCGTGGTCATCGGTGGAGCGCTAGCCTTAGCCGCCACCTTCGCCGTCGGCACACTTCTCGGCGCAAGCGGCGTCGTGTAAACAAAGCCTGACGATGCCCATTGGGCGAGGTTAAACCCCTCCTATTTCCAGCGGGACGCATTCAACCTTACGTTCTCGAGTGGCGACAGTTCGTGTGTGCTCAAGTCTCAAACCTTGACGGGTTCACTGCTAGTGAGCCAGCAGGAGTAACCGGTTACCGCGTTTGAGCCGAATTGGCGGTCGGAACCCGACGATCATTAATGCGAAGCGAGCCGTTGTGATGGAAATAGTGGTCATCGGTTGGGAACGTGTTGAGTTCAGGGACTTTCGACCCTGTTTCGCCGCTGTGACCGGCACCAAGCTGAAGACATGAACACTCCAGCTACAGAAACAGACCTGGGCGAGTTGGTCAGCCCGTCCGCATCGGGGGCCAAACCGAGAATCGTCGTCGGGCTGGATGGCTCCACTTCGTCCGACGGCGCCTTGCGTTATGCCGCTCGGCTGGCGAAGGTGTTGGACACTTCGCTTGAGGGAGTCATCGCCTGGTCCTCCCGATAGCCTTGAGCGCGTACGCTATCGCGACGTTGCCAAGTTTTGAGGATGATGCTCGTGGTACCGCTCAAGAAGCGGCCAATCGGGTTTTCGGCAATCGGTGGCCGAAATGGTTCACCATCGTGGTGAGTGAGGGCAACGCGGCACTCGTTCTGTTGGCGCAGAGTGAGCTAGCAGAGATGCTCGTCGTCGGCTCCCGTGGTCACGGTGGCTTTGCGGGCCTGCTTCTGGGCTCGGTCAGCGCGGCATGCGCGGAACATGCGAAGTGTCCGGTGCTCGTGGTGCGTGAACCCGTAGCGTCTTGAATCAATGCCGACAAGGCACGATCGAAGCTGATGGGACTTTGGCGCTGGGAAGCGGCGGTGCGGACTGATTGACTACTTCCATAAGCACCGTTGACTTTTCCGCCGATCGGATCGATTCTGCACACGACCGGCCTGTGGCCGACTCGTGGCCATATCACGACGTGCACGAACCCATCGCAGACGCGCTACAGAAGCACCAGGTGCTTTCCTTGGTTGCCGACGAAGAAGACTGTCAAGAACTACGCCAACCACCTCGCGACCGGACTAAAGGCCCTATCGTGGTCGGCGACCGCTCACTACCGTGGAACGGGAGAACCGCGACGAATTCGCGGCAGTGCGCGGCAGCAGCAGGAGATGAGAACACAATGATGGCACTCGTGTACGACGGACCCGGAGTGAAGTCGTGGACGAATGTCCCCGATCCCGTGATCATCAATCCAACCGATGCCATCGTGCGGGTTGAGACCACCACGATCTGTGGCACCGACCTGCACATCCTGAAGGGAGACGTGCCCGCTGTCCAGGTCGGCCGGGTCCTTGGCCATGAGGGGGTAGGAACGATCACCGAGGTTGGTGCCTCGGTGACGAGCCTCGCCGTCGGCGACCGGGTGATCATCTCCTGCATCAAGTCCTGTGGGCACTGCACCAACTGCGCGGCCGGGCTGTATTCCCACTGCCTCGGCGATGAAGGGCGCTCCGGCATCGGCTGGATCTTCGGGCACCTCATCGACGGCACTCAGGCCGAGTTCGTGCGGGTGCCGTACGCGGACAACAGCCTGCACAAACTGCCAGACGGCGTTCCGGACGCCGAAGCCGTGATGCTGTCCGACATTCTCCCGACGGGCTTCGAGATCGGCGTGCAGTACGGGCAGGTCAAGCCCGGCGACGTCGTCGCCGTGATCGGCGCGGGCCCGGTCGGCCTGGCCGCGATGGCGACCGCCGGCCTCTACGGCGCCGCGACCGTTATCGCGATCGACCTCGACCAGAACCGACTCGAGCAGGCCCGGGAATTCGGAGCCACCGCCACGGTGCCATCCGGTGCCGTGGACTGGAAGGAGCAGGTGCTCGACCTCACCGACGGTGCGGGAGTGGATGTGGCGATCGAAGCGGTGGGGATCCCACAGACCTTCACGATGGCCACAGAGATCGTGCGGCCGGGCGGTCACGTCGCCAACGTCGGCGTGCACGGCAAGCCGGTGGAACTGCACCTGGAGGACCTGTGGATCCAGAATATCAACATCAGCATGGGGCTGGTCAACGCCAACACCACCCCGATGCTGCTGAAACTCGTAGCACAGAAGAAGATTCCGGCCGACAAGCTGGCCACCCACCACTTCACCTTCGACCAGATGCTCGACGCCTACGACACGTTCAGTCGGGCGGCCGAAACCAAAGCGCTCAAAGTCGTGATCACTCGGACCTAGTATGCACGCGTGGATGCTGGTGGAGGGCGCATAATCAGGAATGACCACGGATCACGGGCGGCAGTCGCCACTCGTGTGGCGTGAACGGTGAAGGTACTGCGCGTGGAAAAGCCTGAACTGGCGAAGACGCAACTGGTCAACCCGCCCGTTGCCGATGTGGGCGCCGCCAGCGGTCGGATCGTGGACGCCGCCGCGCTTCCGGCCGAGCAGGTGCTCGCCGGATTGAACTGCGCCCGTGCCGGCCTGAGCAGTGCCGAGGCCACCGCACGGCTGGCTTCGGTGGGGCCCAACGCGTTGCGCACCCACAAGGCGCGGGCGTGGGCGGTGCTCGGCCGCCAACTGAAGAGCCCCATCCTGATCCTGCTGTTTGTCACCGCCGGTCTCTCGCTCGCGCTCGGCGACGCCACCAATTCCACAGTCATCGGCGTCATCCTGGTTTTCAGCGTGGGGCTCGGGTTCTGGAATGAGTTCCGAGCCGAGCGGGCCGCGGAGGCACTGCACTCCCGGGTGACTCACCGCGTGGTCGTGATCCGTGACGGCAAGCCGCGCGAGATCGACGTGGTCGAGTTGGTGCCGGGGGACATCGTGCGGGTGGGCCTCGGCGCGATCGTGCCGGCCGACATCCGTCTTCTGCACTGCGATGACCTTCTCGCCGACGAGAGCATCCTCACCGGGGAATCACTGCCGGTGGGCAAGAGCTCCGACCCGGTCGCTCCCGGTGTCGCATTGGGGGACCTGGCCTCCTGCATCCTGATGGGCACCGTCATACAGTCCGGCAGTTGCACCGGCGTGGTCGTGGCCACCGGCGGCAACGCCGAGTTCGGGCGCATCGCGCTCGGGCTGGGCGAACGCCAGCCGGAGACGCAGTTCCAGGCCGGGCTCCGGCGGTTCTCGGTGCTGCTGCTCGAAGTGGCGCTCTCGCTGACCACTCTGATTTTCGTGGTCAACCTGCTGCTGCACCGGCCGCTCCTCGAATCGTTGCTGTTCTCGCTGGCCATCGCAGTGGGGATCACCCCCCAGCTGCTGCCCGCTGTGGTGAGCACCAGCCTCGCCACTGGCAGTCGGCAGCTGGTGCGCAAGAAGGTCCTGGTCAAACGGCTGGTCTGCATCGAAGACCTGGGCGACATGGATGTGCTGGTCACCGACAAGACCGGCACACTCACCGAAGGGCATATCGCCTTCACGCGGGCGCTGCCCGTGGGCTCCGGAGTGACGGCCGACGAGTTGTTCCGGCTGGGATTGCTGGCCACGGAAGGCGAGTACGCCGAACAGTCCGGCACGACAGTCGGCCAGAACCCGCTCGACACCGCCCTCTGGGAGTCCAGCCAGTCGGCCGCATTTGACCCGGCCGGGTGGGAGCGGATCAGCCTCATCCCGTTCGACCACCAACGACGAATGACCAGCGCCCTGGTGAGTGACCACGGTGCCCCCGCGCGCCTGATCACGAAGGGCTCTCCCGAAGACGTCCTCGCTCGGTGCGTCAACATCCCACCCGAGGCCCGGGCCATCCTCGACGCCCAGTTCGACGCCGGCGCACGCGTTATCGCGGTCGCCACCCATCCGGCGCCCGGGCTGACCAACGTCGAGACAGCGGATGAGAGGGGCCTCGGCCTGGCCGGGTTCCTCGTGTTTCTCGACCGTCCCAAGGCCGACGCCAAAGCATCCCTGGAGCTGCTGGCGACCCTCGGCATCACCGTGAAGATCGCCACCGGCGACAACGCGAGGGTGGCCGAGAAGGTGTGCGCAGACCTCGGACTCGTCTCCGCCGAGACACCTGGAGCCACACTCACCGGCACTGACATCGACGCCTTGTCCGATGCTGAGCTCGAGGTCTCCGCGCGCGCGGCACGCATCTTTGCGCGGGTCTCACCCGAACAGAAGGCGCGTCTGATCAAGCTGCTCCGAAAGAGCGGCGGCGCGGTGGGGTTCCTCGGCGACGGCGTGAACGACGCCCTCGCCCTGCATGCGGCGGATATCGGAATCTCGGTGGACAGTGCGACCGACATCGCCAAGGACGCTGCCGACGTGGTGCTGCTCGACAAAGACCTGGCGGTGCTGGCCGACGGTGTGATGGAGGGTCGGCGCATCTTCGCCAACACCATCAAGTACGTGTTGATGGGCACGTCGAGCAATTTCGGCAACATGTTCAGCGCGGCGGCGGCATCCGCCTTCCTAAACTTCCTGCCGATGCTGCCCGGGCAGATCCTACTGAACAACCTGCTCTACGACACGGGCCAACTCGCCATCCCGGGCGACCGCGTGGACACGGAACAGCTGCGGGCGCCGTCACACTGGGACATCGCGTTCATCCGCAGATTCATGGTGCTGTTCGGTCCGCTGAGTTCGATCTTCGACTTCGCCACGTTCGCCCTCATGCTGTTCGTGTTCAACGCCGCGCCGGGGGAGTTCCGTGCCGGGTGGTTCATCGAGTCGATCGCCACCCAGACGCTGATCATCTTCGCGATCCGAACGCGCCGGGTGCCGTTCCTCCGCAGTCGCCCGTCGACCGGGCTGATCCTCGCGTCGCTCGCGGTGGTGGCCATCGGCGTGTACCTGCCACTGTCGCCGCTGGCCGGGGTGCTCGGTTTTGACCCGTTGCCGGCCGTGTTCTTCCTGACCCTGGTGGGGCTGGTCGTGCCATACCTGGTGCTCGTGGAGATCGCGAAGAGTTGGTTTTTCTCCCGCGCCGCCCAGCGGCCCGCCGTGCCGTTGGCGCCGCGAGGAACCGTTCACCACATCAGCCGCCGGGCCGCCCGGTTCAGTGCGCCGCTGCCGGTCAGGGCATTGGCGTCGGGACCCAGGGTGGTGCAGGTGCGCGGCTGGCCGCGTCGGCGGGCTGGTGCGTCGCGCCCATCCCACCATTCGTAGCGGTGCGGCATCCCATATCGTGTGGGGTCACAAATCGACCTCCTGGGCCGCGGAAAGTCGATTCTGACCTTCAGAGGCGGTTGCCAGGCCTATCCGGTGGGACCGTGTGTCCCGCCAGTCGCCTCAGCTCGTTGCTCATCGCCCGCGCGAACACGGCACCGGGCACGGTCGTTTCGTCGAAATGGATGCCGCACCGGAGCCTGCCGGTGTAGGACACCGCCGCAACGCCGAGCCGCACGTTCCCCGCGAGAACCGCGACCGGCCAGATCGAGACAATCGGCGCCCCGGCGAGACAGATCCGGTCGGATGGACCGGGCAGGTTGGTGATGAAGCCGGCAGCGATGTGCTGCCGGCGAGCCACGCGGTCCATGATGCGTGCGCCCAGCGGACCGCGCATAAATTCAAGGGTGCCCTGTCCGCGTGCGCGCCCCTTCTCCGCCCGCGTGCGGGCAGCGATGAGTAGAAGGCGCGCGTCGGGCTCCGGAACGCTCAGGGGAAGCTGCACGAGCATGACGCCTACCTGGTTGTTTGACATTCCTTGTCGGCGTAGGGCCACTGGGATCGAGACGGGCAACTCGGTGGGGAGCTGTTCGTCGGCGGCCGACAATGCTGCCACGTAGCCCGCGGCAGCGGACGCGAGCAGGGCGTCGTTCACCGTCACCCCGAGCGGCCGCATGCGCGCCTCGAGCGCCGCCAGGTCGACGTCCACGAAGGCAACCCCGCGATGTGGGCCGCGGTCTCCGAGGAGCACCGTCGGCCCGATCCCTCGACCGGCGAGGGTGGTGAGGATGCGACGCAGGCCGAAGCTCATCTTCCCGAGGCTGCGCAGCGGGTGCGGCCCGACCGGTGCGGCAGGCGGTGGTGTCGCGGTCGGGGTCGGGAGAGGTCCGGCCAGGGGGAGTGCAGCCGCGGCATCCGCTTCAACCCGCTCGAAGAGTTGCACCCGTGCGGTTCAGATCGTAGTGACTCGTGAGTCCGTACTGGCGTAAGCGGCATACGCAGCCACGTGGAGGCATCAGTCGAGACGAGTGGCTACAGCGTACTTTGGATCCATCGGTGAGTTGGGATGGGTGCGGCGATTGGGCAGGAGGGAGCAGCGTGCCCGACTACCGGTCAAGGTCATTCGTTCCAAGCGTGAAGGGCGTAACGAGGACACCAGCTCGAACGCTCTGAAGGTGTCACTTTGGGTGCCATAAACCCCTCAAAATGCCAGAAACAACCCGCAACGACACGGGACAACGAGTAAACTGATGTCACCAACTTCCGCGAGATTGCGCGGAACTTAGGGGAGTGGAGCCTCCCCGCGAGGCTGCCTGGAGCGCATCAGTTGTTCTTGGTTCGAGTCCAGGTACCCCAGCATTAAGCCCCTGAGTTTCCGCGGGAAACCAGGGGTTCACGTGTCTGTAGAAGACGCGTTATGCCGCGAAGTGCGCGGGCTACATCCAGTAAGACCTCGCTAGATCAGGATGTTGAGCGGTTCTCGATGTGAGAGGTGAACGCCGCCAGCCAGCGTGTGGCCAGTACACCTCGACCGCGCGATTGGTCCAGCGAGAGGGTGTAGGTCATCACAGTCCCGACGACACGTTCGCCGTCTCCGACTACTGGTTGGGGGTTGAACGGCACAGATGGCGAGGATGCCTGATTGCGGTGGGCCGAGGGGGACTTCCTTCGTGAGGTAAGCTCGGCACGTTTCGCTCGCCGTTGCGTGTCTGCTACAGTCGCCAACAACGGGCCGATTCACATTGACGTGACGGTCGAAGCGAGGCGATGTTTCATGATGAGCACCCAGCCGGAAACGGCGCGTGCGCTCCCCGGAGCTCAAACGTCCGAAATGGACAGCTTTAGCACGTTCCAAGCCGCGATGTCCCGAACTTTCGTGCCGCTGAAGGTGACGAGCGAGCGTCCCGACCCGTTCCGGGCGCGAGTTCGTTCCTCAAGGGTCGACGGAATCCACCTGTGCGA